>NZ_JBVHMR010000005.1:83310-441964 GCF_055558375.1 Streptomyces sp. NPDC025793
CACCGCCGGAAGGCGGACCCCCGGCCGAAGGCGAACCACCGACCGAAGGCAAGCCAACCGCGGAACGCCAGGCCGCAGCCAGAGACGAGGCACCGCCGGAAGGCGGACCCCCGGCCGAAGGCGAACCACCGACCGAAGGCAAGCCAACCGCGGAACGCCAGGCCGCAGCCAGAGACGAGGCACCGGCCGGAAGCAGGACGCCGCCCGAACACGGGACGCCGGCCGGAAGCAGCACGCCGGATGGAGACGGGGTGCCCGCGGCCGGAGACGGGGTGCCCGCGGCCGGAGTCGGAGGGGCGCCAGGGGTGATGCCGGGGGCGGGCGGCGCGGGATGGGAGGACGTTTCCCGGCCTGCCTTTCAGCCGCGTGTCATCCGTACCGCCCGGGACGCCGTCACCACCGCCGCGCTGTATCTGCGCTGGCTCGGCTACCGGGACATCCGGCGTGCCGACCAGCGGCCGCCGAGCGGCATCGGGCTCGCCGCCCACGGGCTCCTCGCCCAGGTGGACCCGACCGTCCGCCCCGCGGCGCCGCGGGACGTGGAGTGCCTGTGGCTGACGGCGATGACGGAGGACGCGGACTGCGTGTACTTCTCGCTGGCCGGCTACACGGACGACGCCCGGCTGCGCGCGGCCGCCCTGGCCGTCCCCCTGTTCGTGCTGGACCTCGCGGGCGTCCCCCAGCCGATGAACGACGCGGCGCAGGCCCTGCACACCCAGGGCGCACCGGAGCGGGGGACGCGGGCGCGGGACGGACGGACCTGAGGCCGGCCGGCCCCGGCTCAGCCGCCGTAGGTCTCCCGCAGTTCGATCTTGCGCACCTTCCCGGACACCGTCATCGGGAAGGAGTCGAGCAGCCGGAGCCTGCTCGGGATCTTGTAGTGGGCGAGCCGGCCCTCGCAGAAGGCGCGCAGGTCCGCCAGGGTGAGCGGGTCCGCGGGGTCCTGCGGGATGACGCAGGCGAGCACCTCCTCGCCGTACTTCTCGTGCGGCACCCCGACGACCTGGACGTCCTTGATCCGCGGATGGGCGTAAAGGAACTCCTCGATCTCGCGCGGGTAGATGTTCTCGCCACCCCGGATGATCATGTCCTTGGTGCGGCCGACGATCTCGACGTACCCGTCCTCGCGCATCGTCGCCAGGTCCCCGGTGTGCATCCAGCGGCCCGCGTCGACGGCCTCGGCGGTCTTCTCGGGCTCGTTCCAGTAGCCGAGCATCACGCTGTAGCCGCGGGTGCACAACTCACCTGCCGTGCCCCGGGGTTGAGTGACCCCCGTGGCCGGGTCGACGATCTTCACCTCCAGGTGGGGCAGCACCCGCCCGACGGTGGCCGTGCGGTGTTCGAGGTCGTCCTCGATGCGGGTCTGGAGCGAGACGGGAGAGGTCTCGGTCATGCCGTAGCAGATGGAGACCTCGGCCATGTGCATCTCGGCGACGACCCGCTTCATCACCTCCACCGGGCACGGCGAGCCCGCCATGATGCCGGTGCGGAGGGTGGAGAGGTCGTACGTCCGGAAGTCGGGGAGGTTCAGTTCCGCGATGAACATGGTCGGCACGCCGTACAGGGACGTGCAGCGCTCCCGCTGCACCGCCGCCAGCGTGGCCCCCGGTTCGAAGGACGGCGCCGGGATGACCACGCAGGCGCCGTGCGAGGTGGCCGCGAGGTTGCCCATCACCATGCCGAAGCAGTGGTAGAAGGGCACGGGGATGCAGATCCGGTCCTGCTCGGTGTAGGAGATCGACTCGCCCACGAAATAGCCGTTGTTGAGGATGTTGTGGTGGGAGAGGGTGGCGCCCTTCGGGAAGCCGGTCGTGCCCGACGTGTACTGGATGTTGATGGGGTCGTCGCAGGACAGCTCCGCGTACGGGGCGTCGCCGGTGCCCCGCGCGAGCAGCGCCTCCCAGCTCGGGTCGCCGATGTACACGGTCTCGCGCAGCTCGGGGCACCGGCCCCGGACCTCCTGCACCATCGCCCGGTAGTCGCTGGTCTTGTGGCCGGGGGAGGCGAAGAGCAGGCAGATCCCGGCCTGGCGCAGGACGTACTCGACCTCGTGGGTGCGGTAGGCCGGGTTGATGTTCACCATGATCGCGCCGATGCGGGCGGTGGCGTACTGCACCAGGACCCACTCCGGGCAGTTGACCGCCCAGATGCCCACCCGGTCGCCCTTGACGACCCCGGCGGCCACCAGCGCCTGCGCCAACTCCTCCACTGCCGCGCCGAACTGGGCGTACGTCCAGCGCCGCCCCGAGGGCACGTCGACCAGCGCCTCGCGGTCCGGCCAGGCGGCCACGGCCCGGTCGAGGTTGGCGCCGATGGTGTCGCCGAGCAGGGCGGTGGTGCCCGTGCCGTGCGTGTACGACTGCACAGACGGCTGCGACGGCTGGGCGGTCACCGGAAGTCCTCCTCGCGGTACTCGTTCGCGGAGCCCTCGGCCGTCGCCTCGCGCAGCTCGATGCGGCGGATCTTGCCGGAGACGGTCTTGGGCAGGGCTCCGAACTCCAGCCTGCGGATGCGCTTGTAGGGGGCGAGCACCTGGCGGGAGTGCTCGAAGACGACCTTCGCGGTGTCCGGGCCCGCCTCGTAGCCCTCGGCGAGGACGACGTACGCCTTCGGCACGGCGAGCCGCAGCTCGTCCGGGGCGGGCACGACGGCCGCCTCGGCCACCGCCTCGTGCTCCAGCAGCGCGCTCTCCAGCTCGAACGGGCTGATCTTGTAGTCGGAGGCCTTGAAGACGTCGTCCGCGCGGCCGACGTAGGTGAGGTAGCCGTCCGCGTCGCGGGCGGCGATGTCGCCGGTGCGGTAGTAGCCGCCCGCCATCGCCTCGGCCGTACGGTCCGGGTCGCCGTGGTAGCCGGTCATCAGGCCGACGGGGCGCTCGGACAGGTCGAGGGCGATCTCGCCCTCGGCGGCGCCGGGGGCGCCCGAGACCGGGTCGAGCAGTTCGACGCGGTATCCGGGGCTCGGGCGGCCCATGGAGCCGGTCTTGAGGGCCTGTCCGGGGCTGTTGGAGACCTGCACGGCGGTCTCGGTCTGCCCGAAGCCGTCCCGGACGGTGACGCCCCAGGCCCGCCGGACCTGCTCGATCACCTCGGGGTTCAGCGGCTCTCCGGCGGCCACCACCTCGCGGGGCGGGGTGCGCAGCCGGCCGAGGTCGGCCTGGATCAGCATCCGCCACACCGTCGGCGGGGCACAGAAGGAGGTCACCCCGTGCCGGTCCATCTCGGCCATCAGCCGGGTCGCGTCGAAGCGCGTGTAGTTGTGGATGAACACGGTCGCCTCGGCGTTCCACGGCGCGAACAGGTTGGACCAGGCGTGCTTGGCCCAGCCGGGCGAGGAGATGTTCAGGTGCACGTCGCCGGGTTTCAGGCCGATCCAGTACATGGTCGCCAGGTGCCCGATGGGGTACGAGGTGTGGGTGTGCTCGACCAGCTTGGGGCGGGCGGTCGTACCGGAGGTGAAGTACAGCATCAGCGGGTCGTCGGCCAGGGTCGGGCCGTCGGGCTCGAACGCGGCGGGCGCGTCGTACGCGTCCTCGTACGCCTCCCAGTCCGCCCCGGCCGCCTCCCCGACGGCTCCGCCTACCGCGATCCGCGTGTAACCGCCGGGCACCCCGGCGAACTTGGCGGCGTCCTCGGCCCGCGCGATCACGTGCCTGACCCGGCCCCGGTCCACGCGGTCACGCAGGTCGGCCGGGCCGAGCAGCGGGGTGGCCGGGATGACGACCGCGCGCAGCTTCATCGCGGCCAGCGCCGTCTCCCACAGCTCGGCCTGGTTGCCGAGCATGACCAGGATGCGGTCCTCGGCGGCGACGCCCCGCGCGCGCAGGTGGTTCGCGACCCGGTTCGAGCGCTCGGCCATCTCGGCCAAGGACAGTTTCGTCTCGCAGCCGTCCTCCTCGACGATGTGCAGCGCGGTCCGGTCGTTGCCGGCGGCGATCACGTCGAACCAGTCCAGCGCCCAGTTGAAGTGCGCGGGCCGCGGCCAGGCGAAGCCCTCGCAGGCGGTGGCATAGTCCTCGCGGTGCGCCAGAAGGAAGTCCCGGGCGTCGCGGAACACCTCAGTCACCGTGCTCATCACATAACTCCTTGCTGTTCCGGACCATTGCCGGGCGGCTCTCTGGCATCGTCTAATCCGTGATGCAGGTCTCACCACCCCCGAACGGGGGTGTGGGCGGCCGGAAGGACGGACCAGGTGACGGCGGACGCGGCGGGGGCAGTGGAGATCGGTGGCGCGCTGGCCCGGCTGCGCCGGACGACGGGGCTCCCGGTGGCCTTCGGCGGGCTGCTGGAGTCGGGGCGGCCGCAGATCCGGATCAGCGAGCTGAGCGGTACGCACACGGCGGCCCTGCGCGCGCTCGCGGTGACGTCCGGCAACGGGCTCGGCGGCAAGGCGGTGGCGCTGGCCCGGCCGTGCGCGGTGACGGACTACTCCAGCTCCCGGCAGATCAGCCACGAGTACGACGTCCAGGTGGCCGCCGAGGGCATCCGCTCGGTCGTCGCCGTGCCGGTGGTGGTACGGCGCCGGGTGCGCGGGGTGCTGTACGGCGCGCTGCGCTCGGTCCAGCCCCTCGGTGACCGCACGCTGGGCGCGGCCATGGCCGCCGCCCGGGACGTGGAGCAGGCGCTGGTGGTGCGGGACGAGGCGCGGGAGCTGCTGGCGGCGGCACGGGCGGAGCCGGCCGTGGCCGTCCGGGGCGCGGCCTGGGAGCAGGTGCGCGAGGCGCACGCGGCGCTGCGCGCGCTCGCGCCCCGGATCCCGGACCCCGGGCTGCGGGCGGAACTGCTGGACGCCTGCGGGCTGTTGACGGCATCGCGCCCGGCCGGCGGCGCGACTCTGGCGCCGCGCGAACTCGACGTGCTGTCCTGGGTGGCGGCGGGGGCCACCAACGCGGCCGTGGCCGAGCGGCTGGGGCTGCGCCCGGAGACGGTGAAGGGCTATCTGCGTTCGGCGATGCGGAAGCTCGGCGCCCATACACGAGGGGAGGCGGTGACCGCGGCCCGCAGGGCGGGGCTGCTGCCGTAGCCCGGCACGGGCGGCCGCGACAGCAGTAAACAAACCTTCCTATTCAATGGGAACGGCCTTGATTTTCCCCGAGCTTGCCCTTCTGTTATTTCCCTCACGACGACTTCCGGCCGAATTTCAGCGATCGTTGCCTAGAATTTGGCCCGGACACGCCACACGAGGGGAGCGGTGACCGTGCGACGGGACTTCCAGGAGCCTGCCAAGTGCCGTCCCGACCTGGTCATCGGCCGCGAGGAGCTGTTCACCGGTGCCCGGGACCAGCTCGCCTCGGGCGGCAGTGTGCTGCTCCACGGTCCCGCCGGAATAGGGAAATCGACCGTCCTGCGGGCATTGGCCGAGGAATACGGCGCCACCGCGCACACGGTCCTGCGCTGCTCGGCCACCGAGTCCGAATCCCATCTTCCCTTCCTGGCCCTGGCCGACCTCCTCGGTCTGGTCCTCGACGACGTCTCGCCGCGGCTGCCGGCCGCCCAGCGCACCGCCCTGGAGTCGGCCCTCACCGGCCGCGGCGAGTCCAGCCTCCAGCGCGACGGCCTCGCCCTGCGCCTCGCCGTGCTCTCCGCGCTGCGCGCGCTCGCCGCACGCGGCGGGGTCCTCGTGGTCGCCGACGACCTGCAGTGGCTGGATCCGGCCAGCGCCGAACTGCTCGGCTTCGCCGCCCGGCGCCTGGAGGGCACCCCGGTCCAACTCCTGTGCGCGGTACGCACCGAGGGCACCGGGAGCCAGGAGTACGACCGGCATCTGCGGGCCTGCCCGCCGGACACCCTCGCCGTCCGGCTGGGCGCGCTGACCCGCGCCCAGGTCGCCCAGCTGCTCGACCACCGGGGCCACGGCCACCTGCCCCGCTCCACCGTCCGCGAGATCCACCGCACCTCCGGCGGCAACCCGCTGTTCGCCCTGGAGCTCGGCCGCGCCCTCGCCGAGAGCCCCACCCCGCCCCGGCCGGGCGAGCCGCTGCCGGTGCCGACCAGCTTGCGCGCCCTGGTCCTCAGCCGCCTGGACATGCTCTCCGTGGAGGCCCGGCGCACCCTGCTGGTGGCCAGCGCCGGCGCGAGACCCACCCCGGCCCTGCTGCACGCGGCGGGCCGGCCCCACGCCGAGGCCGAATGCGCCCAGGCCGCCGAGCTGGGGCTGCTGGCCACCGAACCCGACGCCCCCGCCGTACGCTTCGCGCACCCGCTGATCTCCGCCGCGCTGTACGCCGAGGCGCCCGCCCCCGAGCGGCGGGCCGCGCACGCGGCGCTGTCCACGGCCGCCTCCGACCCGATCGAGCGGGCCCGG
Source organism: Streptomyces sp. NPDC025793 (assembly GCF_055558375.1). Classification (NCBI taxonomy): domain Bacteria; kingdom Bacillati; phylum Actinomycetota; class Actinomycetes; order Kitasatosporales; family Streptomycetaceae; genus Streptomyces; species Streptomyces sp. NPDC025793. The sequence continues at coordinate 89,614 of NZ_JBVHMR010000005.1, forward strand.
CACCTGGCGCTGGCCACCGTGGGCGCCGACCCGGAGGTCGCCGCCCGGCTCGCCGAGGCCGCCGCCCTCGCCCGGGACCGGGGCGCCCCCTCGGTCGCGGCCCAGCTGGGACTGCTCGCCGCCCGGCACACCCCGGCGGACGGCGCGCCGCGCCAGGAGGAGCGCCGGCTCCAGGCCGCCGAGGACGCCATCACCGCGGGCGAGATCGACCTGGCCCGTGACATCGCCCGCGAGGTGCTCGCCCGGGCGGCCGTGCCCGCCGACCGGGTGCGGGCCTGGATGATCGTCATCGACAGCGCCGGGCACACCATGGCCGAGGTGGACGCCGTCTTCCCGCAGGCCCTCGCCGACGCCGGCGACGACCCCCGGCTGCTGGCCCTGGTCCACTACCAGCTGGCCTGGCGGGCGCTGATCGTGGCGGGCGACTTCACCGAGGCCCGCGAGGCCGCCGCGCACGCCGCGGAGCTGGCCGCGCGCGGCCGGGAACGGCGCACCGAGCTGCTCGCGCTCGCCTTCCAGGCGCAGACCGAGACCCTGATGGGCCATCCGGAGGCGCCCCGCACCATCCAGCGGGCCCTGAAGGAGCCGCAGGACCCCCGGGTGACCTGGCACCACAACGGGGCGCTCAGTGCCCGGTTCCGCTGGCTGGTCATGGGCGACCAGCTGGTGGAGGCGCGAGCGACGGTCACCGCGCTGCTGCGCGAGGTGCGCCGGCGCGGCTCGGTGGAGAGCGAGGTGCACTTCCTGCGCGGCCTGGCCGAGACCGAGCTGCGCGCCGGGCACTGCGGGCGCGCCCTGGAGCTGGCCCGCGACAGCCTGCGACTGGCCCGGGACTCCGGGATCGGCGAGACCGCCTCGGCGATGCTGACCTCGCTCGCGGAGGCCTCCGGCGGCGATGTGGACCGGGCGCTCGCGCTCGCCCGGGAGGCGGTGCAGCACGCGGAGGAGGACGGCGACCAGATGTATCTCTCCCGGGCGCTGGGCGCGCTCGGGTACGCCCAGTTGGTGGCCGGGGACCCGGCGGGCACGGTGCGCTCGCTGCGCCGGGTGCGCCGGCTGGAGCTGGGGCTCGGCATCACCGACCCGGCGCGCGGCCGCTGGCAGGGCGACCTCGCCGAGGCACTGGTCCGAACCGGTGAACCGGCGGAGGCGCAGGACGTCATCGACGTGAGCCGCGAGCACGCCCTCAGGCTCGGCCGGGAGAGCGTCCTCGCCGTCCTGGACCGCTCCGAGGCGCTGGTGCGGGCCGCCCGGGGCGACCTGGAGGCGGCGACGGCCCAGCTGACGTCCGCTCAGGACCGGCTCGGCAAGCTCGGCTACGGGCTGGAGGAGGCGCGGGCCGCGTTCGCCCTGGCCCGGCTGCGGCCGCGACGCCCCGTGGGCGGCGCGGGCGGCTCAGGAGGCACGGCGCGGGGAGCGGGCGGGGCGGGCGGGGGCGGCCCGGCGGGGACGCGGAGCACGGGCGGCCCCGGGGGCGCAGGCGTTGCGGAGGGGGCCGGGGCGCGGCGCCAGCCGGCGGGCTTCGACGAGGCCACCCGGATGTTCCGCCGCTGCCGGGCGCTGCCCTGGCTGCACCAGGTGGACGAGGCCATGACCGCCCCCGAGCCGGATCCGGCGCCGGCCGCGGCGGACGCCCTGGACGCGCTCGGCGTGCTGGCCGCGATGGAGCGTCAGGTCGCCGCACTGGTCATGGAGGGCGCCACCAACCGGGAGATCGCCGCCCGGCTGTTCATCAGCGTCAAGACGGTGGAGGCGACGCTGACCCGGGTCTACCGCAAGCTGGGGATCCGGTCGCGGGTCGACATCGTCCGATTGGCGGCGGCTCACCGCGCGAAGTGACGACGTGGCCGGTTAACTGATGCCGACCGAGGGTTTTCCCTCACCCCACTCGCTAGGGGGTTCCCTCATTGGGAGCCGACGGATCCGGGTCCTAGCGTAAAGGGCGTGCCGCTCGCCCGGGCACACGGGGTCCGGTCCCGCGAACCCCGTACACCCCGCCCGTGCGACCCCCCACCGGTGCAACCCCCACTGAGGAGACTCATGTTCGGGCTCAGACGTGCCAGAAAGACGGCCGCGATCACGGTGGCCTGTGCCGCCGCCGCGGCGACCACGCTGCTCGCCTCCCCCACGGCGAGCGCGGCCCCGCAGCCCATCGTCGGCGGTACGGCCACCACGACGGCGGCGTACCCGTTCGTCATGCAGATCACGGACGCCTCCGGCAACCAGTTCTGCGGCGGCACCCTGGTGTCCGCCAACAAGGTCGTCACGGCCGCGCACTGCATGGCCGGCGAGTCGGCGAGCAGCGTCCGGGTGGTCGGCGGCCGGACCTTCCTGAACGGCACCGACGGCACGGTCAGCAACGTCAGCAAGATCTGGACCAACCCGAACTACACGGACGCCACGCAGGGCAACGACGTGTCCGTGCTGACCCTGGCGACGTCGATGCCGTACACCGCGGCGAAGTACGTGTCCGCCTCGGACACCGGGGTGTACGGGGCCGGTGCCTCGGCCCGCATCCTCGGCTGGGGCACCACCTCGGAGAACGGCAGCTCCTCCAACCAGCTGCGGACCGCGACCGTCCCGCTCGTGGCCGACTCCAGCTGCAAGAGCTCCTACGGTTCGGACTTCGTCCAGTCCGACATGGTTTGCGCCGGATACGCGTCCGGCGGCACAGACACCTGCCAGGGCGACAGCGGCGGTCCCCTGCTCATCGGGGGCGTCCTGGCAGGGATCACTTCCTGGGGAGAGGGGTGCGCGGAGGCCGGCTACCCGGGTGTCTACACCCGGCTGGCCACCTTCTCGGACCTCGTGACCGCGCAGGTCACCTCGTGACCGGGAAACCGGACACCTGAGCATCCCTCAGGTCGATGCCAGGGGGACGTTGCGAGCCACCACGAGCGGCCCGCAACGTCCCCCTCTCCACTGCCGTACGGCGTTGAGCCGCCGGGGGGCCGCTCAGCGCCGTACGACGGCCGTAAACCGAATCCCGGACACATCCCTCGATCGAGTGGTCCCGGCCCGTCTTCAGGGCGTCTCCCGGCCGACGGGTGCACCGACGTGGTCGCACACGGACTGGAGCCAGGTCAGGCCGTGGGTCAGGCGCAGGGAGTCCAGGTCCTTCAGCAGGGTGCCGAGGTGGCCGGGATGGGCGAGGTACTCGATCGTCGCCTCGGCGAAGGCGTCGCGCACCGAGGGCGGCATCGCGTCGGAGGCGTCGAAGCAGTGCACCGCGCGGTCGTCGAGGAGGGTCGCGGCCGCCGCCCGGTGCCAGTCGGCGCCCCGGGCGGCGGGGGCGGGCTGGGCGTCGGGGCTGACCGAGAAGCCCGACTCCCGGGCGTTCCAGGCGCGTTGGGCGTCGGCCGAGGCGAGGTAGCCGATCAGGGTGCGGGCCGGTGAGGTGTCGTGCAGCAGGGCGACCAGGTCGCCGGAGACCTCCCAGGCGTCCTCGGCCCTCGCCCCGGGGATCAGCCGGGCGGAGGGCTCGTACCGCCCGTCGGCCCGTTTCCAGACGTCTTGGTTGCGGATGAAGGACGCCTGGTGCTCCAGCGTGCAGCCGCGCGGCGTGCGGGTGACCGGCCCGGCCGCGTCCTGGTACGGCGTCTTCAGCGCCCGGCGCACCAGGGCCGGGTCCCCGCCCGCGCCGACGAGGCGGCCCCAGGCCGTCCAGGCCCCCTGCACCTGCGCGGACCGCCAGGGCAGTTCGCCGCGCGCCCAGCGCTGGTAGGCGTCCGGGCCGTACTGCTGGAGCAGGATGTCCTCGATCCAGTCGGTGCCGGGCCAGCCGCTGGTCGCCCCGGAGCCCATGCCGAGGCACCACTGCCCGGGCCGCCGCGCGGCCGCGGCGCGCTGCTGTGCGCTCAGGCCGCCCGGGTACCAGACGATGCTCTTCAGGTCGGCCTTGAGCGGGAACCAGTAGACGTGCCCGTCCAGCGGCGTGGTCCAGGACGCGCCGAAGCCGGACCGGGGCAGCAGGCCGTCGAGCGGCTTCAGCTGTCCCTGCCGGGCGTAGTCGGCGAGTTCGCCGGGTCCGGTCAGCACCACCACGTCGGGCGGGGTGCCGGCCTCGGCGTCGGCGCCGAGCACCTGGCTCTCGGCGGAGCTGCCCTGGTAGTCGACGTGGATGTGGTGCGTGCGCGCGAACGGGTCGAGGACCGTCTCGCGGAAGTTGCGCTCGTCCGTGCCGGTCCAGTTCGCCAGCAGGGTGACGGTCGGCTCCTGCCCGAGGGCGCGGACGCCGGCGGCGAGGCCCGCCGCCAGCAGGACGAGGCAGCCCGCCAGCACCGTGAGGGTGCGCACCCGGCGGCGGCGCGGGGCGGCGCCGGGTGCGCCAGCGGGCGTGGGGGCGGTGGCCGGCACGGGGCCGGTGTGCGGGGCGCTCACCGGGGCCTGAACCGGTAGTCGTCGATGTGCCGCCGCAGTCCCGTCTCGGCGAGGGCCATGAGCAGGATGCCTCCGATCAGGATCCACACCGCCGCCGACGCGCGGAAGCCGGTGTGGGCGAGGTACGAGGCGGTGTGCCGCCCCGCGTCGGTGATGAGCGGTCCGGACAGCGGGCGGTCGAGCAGGGCGCGGGTGTGCGCCATGCCCCGGTGCGTCCACGCGGTGAACAGCAGCGCGGTGACCACCCAGACCACGAGCAGGCCGCCCGCCGCGAGGAGCCCGCGGTTGAACCGGCGGCGGAAGCGGCGGCGCAGGAACAGCTGGGTCTCCAGCAGGGCCGCGGCGAGGACGAGGGTCAGCAGCAGGGTCATGGTCCAGCCGCACCACAGCAGCGGCCCGAAGCCGGTCTGGCGGTGCACCGTGGCACGCAGCTGGGCGCGCAGCGCCGTCAGCCGGGCCTGGATGCCGGAGCCCTCGTCCGTCAGGACGCTGGTGGCGTAGCTCAGGTAGGCCTCGCGCAACACGCTGCCGGCGGGCTGGAGTTGGGCCTGCTGGACCTTGACGGCGTACACGGTGATCAGCCCGGCGACGGTCTGCAGGGCCTGCCGGCCCGCCGGCCCGCCGATGTCGTCCCCGGCGGCGGCCGCGAGACTCTGCGCGGCGACCGAGATCTGCTTCTGGAAGTCGCTGGTCGGCGCCGCCGCACCGGCGTCCCGCTGGGCCTGGTCGAGCGCGTACAGGGCCGTGTCGAGGGACAGCACGGCCGGCGCACTGGCGGTGCGCAGCGGATCGGCGTCCCCGTGCACCCCTTCGTACGACAGGAACAGACACAGCGTCAGCAGCCCCGACAGGGCCAGCAGCAGACGATGGCGTACGGCGAGGTCGTGCGCCGTGGCGCTGACGGCCGCACCGGGGCGGCCGGTGTCGTACGGGGGCGTGAGGGGCACGGACGCCGGGGTCATGAGGGGGATCCCCGCAGGGGTCGGCCGCAGTCGCCGCCGCAGTAGGCGGAGTCGGCCGGGCCGAGCCACCCGCACTCCGGGCACTCGACGAGGTCCCCGGGCCCGGGGCCGCCCTGCGGCGCGAGGCCGGCGCCGGGCGGCGGGCCGGGGGCGGGCGGCTCGGGCGGGGTCGTCAGCGCGCTGGAGAGGATCAGGTGCTGCCAGTCCACGTCCTTCAGGCCGCTGCGGACCCGGCCCGTGCCCCGCCCCGCCCCGCCCTCTCCCCTCTCCTCGATGCGCCGCAGCGCGCCCACCAGCTGGGCGTCGTCCAGCTCGGCGGCCACCGCCAGCACCCGCGCCAGCGCACGGTCCGCCGCCGACCGGCCCTCGCTGCCGCGCAGCCACGCCCGGTAGGCCTCGGCCACGGCGCCCTCCACCTGCCGGTACAGCTCGCGCCGGCGCACCCCGGGATGCTGCCGGGAGGCGTCGAGCGGGTTGTCGGTCCAGCGCACCAGGACGGGCCTCGGCGGGGGCAGCCGCACCGGGCGCCCGGCCTCGGGCACGACGACCTCCACGGCGGCGAGCTGGAGGTCCTCGCCGGTCTCGCGGCCGGTCGGGTCGGCGCTCAGGACGGCCTGGAAGTGCCGTACTTCGTCGCCCCAGGCCCGGGTGACGTACTCGGTGCCGCGTCCGCCGGAGCCGGCGGCCGGGACGGCGGTCAGCTCCTGCTCGTTCGGCACCACCTGGGTGACCCGGCGGATCACCGTGCCGGGTGTGGGGGTCAGTCTGATGCGCAGCTCGGGTACCGCCGTGCCGAGCAGGTCCCGCATCAACTCCTCGTAGGCCGCGGTCAGTTCGGACACGTCGCGGACCGCTCCGGCCCGGCCGTGCAGCCGCCGGGTGATGCGCAGCAGCAGCTCGGCGTCCCAGTCGTCGCCGATGCCCCAGGCGTCGCAGACGAACCGGCCCTCGCACGCGTCCAGCGCGGTCTGCAGGGTCATGGCGGCCCGGTGGTCGTGCTCGTTGCGCCCGTCGGTCAGCAGCAGGACGTGCTTGACCGGGGCGCTCTGCCGCGTCAGCAGCCGGCGGGCGAGGTCGAGCCAGGTGCCGATGGCGGTGCCGCCGTCCGCGTCCAGGATCCGCACGGCCCGCTCGGCGGCGTCGCGTTCGGCGGGCCCGGCGACCGCCATCGGCGGGCCGCCGGGCCCGGGATGGACCACCCCGGCCCGGAACCGCCCGGAGAGCACGGCGAAGGGCGTGCCGTCGGGCAGCAGCCGGACCGCGGCGACGGTGGCGTCCTTCGCGGCGTGCAGCTTGGCGGCCGGGTGGAGCATGGAGCGGGAGGTGTCGACGATCAGCACCTCGGCGAGCGCGGGCCCCGCCCCGGGGCCGGCGGCGAGCCCCGCCGCGCCGTGGCTGCTGACGCCGATCTCCAGGATCGCGTGCATCTCCCGGCCGGCAACGCTCCCGGCCGTGGGCGGGGCGGCGGGCAGTTCCTTCTGCTGGCCGACCGCGAGCGTCACCTCGATCGGTCCGGGCACGGTCATCGTCGTCCCCCACGTGGTGGTCAGAAGGTGGTCGTCGGGCGGACCGCGTGGGCCAGGTCGAGGAGCCGGCCGTGCTGCGCGGCGGTGCGGGCCTGCGCGGCCAGCTGCCGGAAGGAGTGCTCCAGCAGGGCGCGCAGGGCGTCCTCGTCGCCGGGCCCGAGGACGTCCCCGGCGCACGTCTCGCCCCAGCCCGGCTCCGGCCGGCCGTACAGGGCGTGCTCGCGGACCTCGGCGGCCAGCCGGGCCCGGGACTCGCCGTCGGCGGCGCCGCCGTCCAGGCGCAGCTCGGGCAGCCGCCGGGCGGCGTCTGCCAGGTCGGCCGGCGAGGGCGGGCCGACGCGCAGGAGCCCGGCGCGGACGCGTACCGCCGCGATCCGGGCCGCGTCGTGGTGGCGGGAGGTGCCCGGTACGTCGTCGAGGACGTGCACGGCCGCGTCCCGGTCGCCGCGGGCCAGATGGCAGCGGGCCAGCCCGAACGCGGCGGCGGTGTGGGCGAAGTCCCGTTTCCACACGGCCTCGTAGAACAGCACGGCGCGGGCGAGGCACTGCCGGCGGACCCGCACGGCCTCGTCATCGGCCCCGGGCTCCGCCTCTTCCGGTGCTCCGGCTTCCGCTTCGGGTACGGCTGCCGCGTGTTCCGAGCAGTAGCCGAGGGCCAGTTTGGGGACGTACTCGCCGGGCAGTGCGCCGTACACGGCGTCGAAGTGGTTCCCGGCCTCGGCGACTTCGCCCCGGCTGAGGCGCAGGACGCCGCGGTGCCAGGCGATGCGCCAGTCGTGGGCGGCGGCGCGCTCGCCGAGCTGGGTCTCGGCCTCGGCGAGCCAGCTCTCGGCCTGCCGCTGCTCACCACGTCTGAGGTAGGCGCGGCACAGCCACAGCGCGGTCTCGGGGGTGCCGAGCCGGGCTTCGCGGGACCAGGCCAGGGCGACCTCGTCGGGGGCGTCGGGCGAGAACGTGTCCAGCAGCAGGGCGGCGCCGTCGTCGGGATCGGGCACCGGCTCCGGGAGGGCGCCGGCGACCTCGGCGGCGGAGGGCGGGGCGACGCCCAGTGGTCCGGGCCGTGCGCCGGGGCGTGCGGTCCAGTGGTCCAGGGCCGGGATCGCGCCGAGCCCCGCGTCGAGGCTGGCGCCGGCGGCGCGGAACCGGGTGGAGCTCTCCGGCAGCTGCTCGCCGAACTGGAGCGAGCGGAACTCCCGCAGCGCCTCCCACAGTTGGCGGGACATCTCGGCGGCCGAGCGGAAGCGGGCGGCGGGTTCGGGGTGGGTGGCGCGGTCGACGATCCGGCGGAAGGAGGCGGAGGCGAGCCCGCGGGCCGGTTCGGCGGCGCGGTGCAGGGCCTGGAGGGTCATGCCCACGGTGTAGAGGTCGCTGTCGACGTGCCAGCCGCGCCGGTCGATCTCCTCCTTGGGCGGGGCGAAGCCGGCCGTGTGGACGTAGGCGGAGGTGCGGTCGCCGATCGCGCGGACCGCGCCGAGGTCGATGACCTTGACCGCCCGGCCGAAGTGGATGACGTTGGCCGGCTTCATGTCGCAGTACAGCAGCCCGCGTTCGTGCATGTACTGGAGGGCGCCGAGGATCTTGCAGCCGTAGGTGAGGACGTGGTCGAGGCGGGGGCGGCCGTGGAAGATCCGCTCGGCGTCGTCGGCGTCGAAGAGCTGCTGGAGGGAGCGGCCGCCGATGTAGTCCATGACCAGGTAGCCGGTGGGCGGGCGGCCGGGGGCGCGGTGGTCGGCGTAGGTGATGATGCGGACGATGTCGGGGTGGTGCAGGGCGGTCAGGGAGCGGCGCTCCTCGACGGCGCCCAGGCGGGCGAGGGTGTCGTGGACGTCGATCCGGCCCTTGAGGACGACCCGGTGGCCGTCGGCGCGGGTGTCCTCGGCGAGATGGATCCAGCCGAGGCCGCCGCGGGCGAGACAGCCGAGGACCCGGTAGTGACCGGCGACCACGTCACCCTTGTCCAGCTGGGGCAGGAAGGAGTACGGCGTGCCGCAGCGGGGGCAGCGGCCGGTGGCGCGGGCGGGCTGGCCGCCGTAGCCGAGGCCGACGGTCATGGTGCAGCCGTTCGCTCCGCAGCGGCGGCCGCCGGTGGGCGGGCGGGGGTCGGCCACGAGCACGTCGTCCGGTACGGGGACCTCCGGCAGGACGACCAGGCCGTGCGGGTCGAGTTCCCCGACCCCGGCGACCGCGTGCACGGCGGGCGGTCCGGCGCTCTCCTCGGCGGCGGACGGCACCGGTCGCACGGCCCGCGCGGGCGGCTCGCCGGGCGCCTCGACGTGCCGGTGCCCGCAGGTGTCGCAGTAACCGGTCCCCATGATGTGCCCCGCGCAGCCGGGCCGGACGCATGAGATCACGACGTGCTCTCCTCTCCGGAGCGGGGGACACGGAGCGCCGGGCCCCGAATCCCGGGGTCGCCGTCGCCCCGCGCCGCGGCCGGGTCGCCCTGTGCCGCCGCCGGGGGCCCACCCCCGAGAACCCCGGCGGTCGGGCGGCCGGGCACCGGCCCCGGGTCGCCGGCCGGGCCGGCCGGGTTCCCGTGTGCCGTCACCGTGCCTCCGGCACCGGCACGGGCGCCGCCCGAACTGCCGTGCGCGGCATCCTGACCGTCCGGTTCCGGGCGGCCGGGTGCCGCGCCCGCGCTTCCAGGGGCCGGACCGCCCACTGCCCTGTCCTCCCGCCCCGGTCTCGCTCCCCGGTCCGTGGGGCGGGAGCCGTCCGGTGGCGGGGGCGGGGTGTCCCCCGGCCTCGCCGGGCTCCCCGGCGTGGGCGGCGAGCAGAACGTGATGAACCGTTCGACGGCCGCCTCGGCGCACTCGATGTCGCACGGTGTGTGCCGCAGTACGCGGAGCGCGTCCTCGTAGCGCAGGTACGCCTCCATGACCGGGTCGCCGGACTCGGCCCGCGCACCGGCCGCCCCCGGGGCACCGGCCGCTTGGGCCGTTTCCGCCGCCGTCGCGGCGCGCCGGCGGCACAGGGGCCACTCGGCGCTGACCCGGCCGAGGAGTTCCTCGCGGCGGTGGAGGCGGGTGTCGAGGTGGCCGATGGCCTGTTCCAGGCGTCGGCGGCGGCGCTCGGCGGCGTCCTCGAACGCGAACAGCTGCCCGGCGCGGCCGGGTTCGCGCTCGCTCTGCGGGGTGTGGGCGACCCACGCGCGCAGCATCCGGGTGCGCCGCAGGCCGCCGTCGGCCTGCTCGACCAGCCGCCGGGCGCCGGGGCCGGGCAGCACCCGGTCCCGGAGCCGGTCCAGGGCCGGGCCCAACTCCTCGACGATCCGGTCGAGTTCGCCGTGCAGCCGGACCCAGCGGTCGCGCAGCGGGCGGTCCACCAGCAGCTCGGTGGCGTGTTCGGCGTACTCCCCCTCGCGGCGGAAGACCAGCAGCAGCCGGGCCCCCTGGCGGGCGAGCCGGTCCAACAGGCCGAGCAGGGCGGCGGGTTCGGCGGCACGGTCGACGCCGACGAGGACCGCGGCGAGCGGGACGTGCAGCCCGCCGAGCCGTTCGGGCCGGGGGTCGTCGCGGATGCCGAGCCGGGCGGCGACGCGGTCCATGACCTCGGCGGCCGTGAGCCCGCCCGCGTCCAGGGCCAGGTCGTGGGCGCCGGCCGGGGGCACGGTCTCGGGCGGGTCCTGGCTGAAGACGCTGGTGTTCCGGTCGGTACGCAGCTCCCGGTCGGCGAGCGTGACGGCCCGGCCCAGGGTCCAGTCGCGGTCGCCGCGCTCGGGGACGACGGTGACCAGCACCGGCCAGCCCTCGCCGCGGAACCAGGAGGCGAGTTCGGTGGCGAACGGCACGTCGAGCGCGCCGGGCGCGTCCTGGGCGCCGGTGCGCAGCCGGGGGTCGACGGCCTCGGCGCCGTCGGCCCAGGCGGCGACCTGCGGCAGATGGCTGAGGATGGTCTCGGTGGGGCTCATGTAGCTGAAGGCGGAGGGGGTTCCCTCGTCCACGCTGAGGACGATGCCGATGACCCGGCCGGTCGCGTGGTCGACCACCGGGCCGCCGCTGAAGCCGGGTGCGGCCAGCTCACCGGGGGTCCGCGGGCGCAGTTGCACCTGGCTGTCGCGGCCCCGGGCGGCTTCCAGCGTGGCGCCGTGCCAGCGGCCGCCGTCGTCGCCGTCCGGGAAGCCGTACATGCTCACGGCTCCGTACGGCACGGCGAGCCGGTGGAGCCGGGTGGTGTGGCCGTCGGGCAGGCGTCGGTCCAGGCGCAGCAGGGCGAGGTCGCCGCTGCGATCGCCGAGGCCGTCCTCGCGCTGCGGCACGTGCTCGTCCTCGCGGACGGTGGCGGGTACGGCGTCCAGGCCGGGCACCGCGACCAGGCGGACGGCGTAGCGGCGGCCCGGCGCGACGACGTGCGCGGCGGTGAGCACGCGGTCCGGGGCGAGCAGCACCCCCGCACCGAGCACCTGTCCGTCCGGCGCCTCGATGCGGGCGATCCAGGACGGCATCCGTAACCGCGTCGTGACGGCTCGCTCCCCCGTGCGCGTCATGGCCTCCAAGTTACTCCGCGTACCGATCCACTCCTACTGGTGTGCACGGGGACGTTGCCGAGAGGCGGGGACCGGGACGAGCGAGGGGCTGTTCAGTGCGCGTGCAGCGCGGCCAGCACCTGCGCGTCGGTGAGCTGCTCGAAGTCCTCGTACCACTGCCCCACGGCGGCGAAGCCGGCCGGCCGGTGCGGGCAGAGGACCGTGTCGGCCTCGCCGGTGAGCGACTGGACCGAGTCGGGGGCGCCGACGGGTACGGCGAGGACGAGGTGGGCGGGCCCGCGGCGGCGGACGTGGCGCAGGGCCGCGCGGGCGGTGGCGCCGGTGGCCAGCCCGTCGTCGACCACGATCACCGTGCGTCCGGCCGGGTCGGGGGGCGGGCGGCCCGCGCGGTAGCGCTCCTCGCGGCGGCGCAGTTCCCGCCGCTCGCGTTCGACCGCCGGGGCCATGTACTCCTCGGTCAGACCGAGCATGTCGAGGGTGGCGGCGTCGAAGAGCGGCGGGTCGTCCGCGGCGAGCGCGCCGACGGCGAACTCCTGGTGGTGCGGCGCGCCGATCTTGCGGACGACGAGCACGTCCAGCGGGGCGCCGAGGGCGCGGGCGACCGGCTCGGCGACGGCGATGCCGCCCCGGGGCAGCGCGAGCACGAGGGGGTCGGCGAGGGACTCCCGCGCGCACAGGTCCACCAGCAGTCCGGCCAGTTCCCGCCCGGCCTCGGCACGGTCCCGGAAGCGCATGACTGGTCCTCCTCCGCGCAGCCCCCTACCCCTCCATGGTGCTACGACAGTGCGGACCGAGGCGCTTCGGTAAATATTTGGTTATACACCGCATGTATAGTCCTGGCATGCCTCTTTGGACCGACATGATCCCGACGACGAAGCGTGCCTCCCGCAAGACGCGCGCGAGCGCCCGAAGGTTGCGTCCCGCCGCGCTCGCCTCGGCGGCCGCCGCCCTGGCCCTCACGCTGTCCGGCTGCGCCCAGGTCGACGCGATCTCGCCGAGCACCGCGCGGGCCGCCGCGGCGAATGGGGCACCGGCGAAGCTCGGGACCGTCGACTGCCGTGAGGCCAAGTGCATCGCGCTCACCTTCGACGCGGGCCCCAGCGAGAACTCGGCGCGGCTGCTCGACATCCTCAAGGAGAAGAAGGTCCCGGCCACCTTCTTCCTGCTCGGCAAGAACCACATCGAGAAGTACCCGCAGCTGGTCAGGCGGATGGCGGCCGAGGGCCACGAGGTGGCGAGCCACACCTGGGACCACAGGATCCTCACCGAGATCTCCGACGCGCGGATACGGGACGAACTGAAGCGCCCGAACGACGCGATCGAGCGGCTCATCGGGCGCCGGCCCACGCTGATGCGCCCGCCGCAGGGCCGTACCGACTCCGACGTGCACAAGATCACCAAGGAGATGGGCATGGCGGAGGTGCTGTGGAGCGTGACCGCCAAGGACTACATGACCAACGACTCGGCGCTCATCACGAAGCGCGTGCTCGAACAGTCGTCGCGGGACGGGATCATCCTGCTGCACGACATCTACCCCGGCACCGTGCCCGCCGTGCCCGGCGTCATCGACGCCCTGAAGGAGCGCGGCTACGTCTTCGTGACGGTGCCTCAGCTGCTGGCGCCCGGCAGGGCGGAGCCGGGCGAGGTCTACCGCCCCTGACGTCCGTCACGGGCCCTCTACGATCCTGCCGTGCCGATCTTTTCCTTCACCCGCACGGCCCCGCTCCCCCTCGACGAGGCGTGGCGCCGGCTCACCGAGTGGCCGCGCCACGCCGACGCGGTCCCGCTGACCCGGATCAGCGTGCTCACACCCCCGCCGACCGGGACGGGCACGCGTTTCGTCGCCCGCTCCGGCCTCGGTGCGCTGGCCGTCGACGACGTCATGGAGGTCACCGTCTGGCGCCCGCCCGCCGGCGACCGCCCCGGTCTGTGCCGCCTGGAGAAGCGGGGGCGGGTGGTGTTGGGCTGGGCGGAGATCGAGGTCGCGCCGGGGCCGGGGGGTCGCAGCAGGGTGGTGTGGCGGGAGGAACTGCGGGTGCGGTTCGCCCCGCGGCTCCTCGACGGCGTACTGGAACGTGCGGCGACCGTGGTGTTCGGGCGAGCGGTCAACGAGTTGCTCCGACGGCCGTGAGCGGCGCGCGGTGTGCCCTCGCGCGTCCGGGGAACTCAGTCCTTCCGCCCCGTCACGGCCACCGTCACCCCGAGCCCGATCATGGTCAGTCCGCCGATCCCACCGACGGCGGACAGCCGTCGGGGCGAGCGCGCGAACCACTCCCGCGCGCCGGAGGCGACCAGCCCCCACACGCTGTCCGAGGCGAGCGCGATGGCGTTGAAGACCAGTCCGAGCAGCAGCATCTGCCCGGTGACGTGCCCCTGACGGGGATCCACGAACTGCGGCAGCACCGCGGCGAAGAACACCATCGTCTTCGGGTTGGCCACGCCGACGGCGAAGCCCTCCCCCAGGGTCCGCAGGGACCCGTGCCCGGGGCCGCCGCCCGGCTCCGCGAACGCGGCCCGCAGCGAACCCCGTCGGCGCCACGCCGTGACGCCCAGGTACACGAGATACGCGGCGCCCGCGAGCTTCAGGCCGGTGAAGACGGGCACCGAGCGCTCCACGACCGAGCCGACGCCGAGCGCGACGGCCGCGACGAGCGCGTACGCGCCGAGGGTGTTGCCGGCGACGGTGGTCAGCGCGGCCCGGCGGCCGTGCGCGAGGGCGCGGCCGACCACGAACAGCACGCTGGGGCCGGGCACCACGATGAGCAGGAGGGACAGCGCCGCGAAGGCGGCCAGCCGGTCGGTGGGCACCATGGCCCCATGCAAGCCGGGCCCGGCCCCGCCCCGCAAACCCTTTTGGCGCCGGCCGCTCAGGCCACCGAGCCGATGCGCACCGCCGGCCGGGACACCGGGTCGTGGTGGATCGGGGTGTGTGCGCCGGTCAGCGCGACGCCGCTGCCGCCGCGCCGGCAGGCGACGATCTCCGCGCCGATGGACAGGGCCGTCTCCTCGGGCGTACGGGCCCCGAGGTCGAGGCCGATGGGCGAGCGCAGACGGGCGAGTTCGAGTTCGGTGACGCCGACGTCGCGCAGCCGCTGGTTGCGGTCGAGGTGGGTGCGGCGCGAGCCCATCGCGCCGACGTAGGCGACCGGGAGCCGCAGGGCGAGCCGCAGCAGCGGCACGTCGAACTTGGCGTCGTGGGTGAGGACGCACAGCACCGTGCGGGCGTCGGTGTCGGTGCGCTCCAGGTACCGGTGCGGCCACTCGACGACGATCTCGTCGGCGTCCGGGAAGCGGGTGCGGGTCGCGAACACCGGGCGGGCGTCGCACACGGTGACGTGGTAGCCGAGGAACTTGCCGACGCGGACCAGCGCGGAGGCGAAGTCGATGGCACCGAAGACGATCATGCGGGGGGCGGGGACGGACGACTCCACCAGGACCGTGAGCGGGGCGCCGCAGCGCGAGCCCTGTTCGCCGATCTCCAGGGTGCCGGTGCGGCCCGCGTCCAGGAAGGCGACGGCCTCGGCGGCGACGGTGCGGTCCAGTTCGGGGTGGGCGCCGAAGCCGCCGTCGTACGAGCCGTCGGGGCGGACGAGGAGGGCCCGGCCCCGCAGCTCGGCCGGGCCGTCCACGATCCGCGCGACCGCCGCCGCCTCCCCACGGGCGGCGGCGGCCAGCGCGGCCGCGAGCACCGGCCGGACGGGACCGTCCGCCCGGACCGGTGTGACGAGGATGTCGATGATTCCGCCGCAGGTCAGGCCGACGGCGAAGGCGTCCTCGTCGCTGTAGCCGAAGCGTTCGAGCACGGACTCACCGTCCTGGAGCGCCTGCCGGCACAGCTCGTACACGGCGCCCTCCACACACCCGCCGGAGACCGAGCCGATCGCGGTGCCGTCGGCGTCCACCGCGAGGGCGGCACCGGGCTGGCGCGGGGCGCTGCCGCCGACGGCCACGACGGTGGCGACGGCGAAGTCACGGCCCTGCTCGACCCACCGGTTCAGCTCCTCGGCGATGTCCAGCATCTCTCGATCTCCTCACGGGGTTGGTTTCCCCGGGCGTCGGCCCGGCTAGTGGACGCCGAGCCAGGCCTCGACGGGATGAAGGGCGAAGTAGATCAGGAAGACGACCGTCAGACCCCACATGAAGGCGCCGATCTCACGGGCCTTGCCCTGGGCCGCCTTGATGGCGGTGTAGGAGATGACGCCCGCGGCGACACCGGTGGTGATGGTGTACGTGAACGGCATCAGGACGACGGTCAGGAAGACCGGGATCGCGGTGGCGCGGTCGGCCCAGTCCACGTGCCGGGCGTTCATCAGCATCATGGCGCCGATGACGACCAGGGCCGCGGAGGCGACCTCCTGCGGGACGATCGCGGTGACCGGGGTGAAGAAGAGGCAGGCCGCGAAGAACAGACCGGTGACGACGGAGGCGAGGCCGGTGCGGGCACCCTCGCCGACGCCGGTCGCGGACTCGATGAAGACCGTCTGGCCCGAGCCGCCCGCCACGCCGCCGATCGCACCGCCCATGCCGTCGATGAACAGCGCCTTGGACAGGCCGGGCATCCGGCCCTTGTCGTCGGCCAGGTCGGCCTCGGTGCCGACGCCGATGATGGTGGCCATCGCGTCGAAGAAGCCGGCGAGCACGAGGGTGAAGACGATCATGGCGACCGTCATCGCGCCGACCTTGCCCCAGCCGCCGAACTCGACGTGCCCGAGCAGCGAGAAGTCGGGCATCGACACGGCGCTGCCGTGCAGTTCGGGGGCGCCGTTGGCCCACTGCTTGGGGTCGATGACGCCGAGGCCGTTGAGGACCGAGGCGACGATCGTGCCGGAGACGATGCCGATGAGGATGGCGCCGGGGACGTTGCGGGCCTGGAGCATGAAGACCAGCAGCAGGGTGCCGGCGAAGAGCAGCACCGGCCAGCCGGTGAGCTGGCCCGCCGGGCCGAGGCTGAGCGGGGTCTCCGCGCCCTTGTGCACGAAGCCGGACTTGTAGAGTCCGATGAGCGCGATGAACAGGCCGATGCCCATGGTGATGCCGTGCTTGAGCGCGAGCGGGATGGCGTTCATGATCATCTCGCGCAGGCCGGTGACGACCAGCAGCATGATGACCACGCCGTACATCACGCACATGCCCATGGCCTGCGGCCAGGTCATGTTGGGGGCGACCTGCGAGGACAGCACGCCCGAGACGGACAGGCCGGCGGCGAGCGCGAGCGGCACCTTGCCGACGAAGCCCATCAGCAGCGTGGTGAACGCGGCGGCCAGCGCGGTCGCGGTGATCAGCGCCTTCTGGCCGAGCGTGTCGCCGTGGACGTCCTTGCCGGACAGGATGAGCGGGTTGAGCAGGAGGATGTAGGCCATCGCCATGAAGGTGGTGATGCCGCCGCGCACCTCACGCGCGACCGAGGATCCTCTTATGGAGATGTGGAAGTACCGGTCGAGCCAGGACCGTCCGGCCGGGACGCGGCTGCCGTCACCGGCGTCGTCGGCTGCGGTCCTGGGCTCCACTGACTGCTGGGTCATGGGCCAACTCCCAAGGTTCACAGGGGCACCCGTGCCATTCCTTGTCGGCACGAGATTTGGGATTGGACGACCCGGGGGACGGCCCGAGACGAACAGTGGGGGCCGGGGGGACGAAGTCCCCCCGGGAGAAAACCGGTTGGAACCCCGAAGGGTCAGGTCCCCGTGAGGTGCTCGGGCCGTACCGGAGTGCGGTTGAGCTCCAGCCCAGTCGCGTTCCGGATCGCCGCGAGGACGGCCGGGGTGGACGACAGGGTGGGGGCCTCGCCGATGCCGCGCAGCCCGTACGGGGCGTGGTCGTCGGCGAGTTCGAGGACGTCGACCGGGATGGTCGGCGTGTCGAGGATGGTCGGGATCAGGTAGTCGGTGAAGGAGGGGTTCCTGACCTTCGCCGTCTTCGGATCGACGATGATCTCCTCCATCACCGCGACGCCCAGGCCCTGGGTCGTACCGCCCTGGATCTGGCCGACGACGGAGAGCGGGTTGAGCGCCTTGCCGACGTCCTGGGCGCAGGCCAGTTCGATGACCTTGACCAGGCCGAGTTCGGTGTCGACCTCGACGACGGCGCGGTGCGCGGCGAAGGAGTACTGGACGTGCCCGTCGCCCTGGCCGGTGACCAGGTCGAAGGCCTCGGTCGGCCGGTGCCGCCACTCCGCCTCGATCTCGACGCTCTCGCCCTCCAGGACGTCGGCCAGGTCGCCGAGGACCTCGCCGCCGTCGGTGACGACCTTGCCGCCCTCCAGCAGGAGTTCGGCGGTCGCCCAGGCCGGGTGGTAGCTGCCGAACTTGCGGCGGCCGAGCTCCAGGACCTTCTCGCGGACGAGTTCGCAGGTGTGCTTCACGGCGCCGCCGGTGACGTACGTCTGCCGGGAGGCCGAGGTCGAACCGGCGCTGCCCACCTGGGTGTCGGCCGGGTGGATGGTCACCTGGGTGACGCCGAGCTCGGTGCGGGCGATCTGCGCGTGGACGGTGACACCGCCCTGGCCGACCTCCGCCATCGCGGTGTGCACGGTGGCGACGGGCTCGCCGCCGATGACCTCCATGCGGACCTTGGCGGTGGAGTAGTCGTCGAAGCCCTCGGAGAAGCCGACGTTCTTGATGCCGACCGCGTAGCCGACACCGCGTACGACGCCCTCGCCGTGCGTGGTGTTGGACAGACCGCCGGGCAGCTGCCGTACGTCGGCGCCCTCGCTGGACTCCCACTGGCGCTCGGGCGGCAGCGGCATCGCCTTGACGCGGCGCAGCAGTTCGGCGACGGGGGCCGGGGAGTCGACCGGCTGCCCGGTCGGCATGATGGTCCCCTGCTCCATGGCGTTGAGCTGCCGGAACTCCACCGGGTCCATGCCGAGTTCCTTCGCCAGCTTGTCCATCTGCGCCTCGTAGGCGAAGCACGCCTGGACCGCGCCAAAGCCGCGCATGGCGCCGCAGGGCGGGTTGTTGGTGTAGAGGGCGATGGCCTCGATGTCGACGTCGTCGATGACGTACGGGCCGACGGAGAGCGAGGAGGCGTTGCCGACGACCGCCGGGGAGGCGGAGGCGTAGGCGCCGCCGTCCAGGACGATCCGGCACTTCATGTGCGTCAGCTTGCCGTCGCGCGTGGCCCCGTGCTCGTAGTACAGCTTGGCCGGGTGGCGGTGGACGTGTCCGAAGAAGGACTCGAACCGGTTGTAGACGATCTTGACGGGCTTGCCGGTGCGCAGGGCGAGCAGGCAGGCGTGGATCTGCATCGACAGGTCCTCGCGGCCGCCGAACGCGCCGCCGACGCCGGCCAGCGTCATCCGCACCTTGTCCTCGGGCAGGCCGAGGACGGGCGCGATCTGGCGCAGGTCGGAGTGGAGCCACTGGGTGGCGATGTAGAGGTGGACGCCGCCGTCCTCCTCGGGCACGGCGAGACCGGACTCGGGGCCGAGGAAGGCCTGGTCCTGCATGCCGAAGGTGTACTCGCCCTTCACGATCACATCGGCGCGCCCGGCGGCCTCGTCCGCGTCGCCGCGGACGATCGGCTGGCGGTGCACGATGTTGGGGTGCGGGACGTGGCCCGAGTGGTGGTCGTCGCGGCCCTCGTGGACGAGGATCGCGTCCGGCGCGGTCGCGGAGGCCTCGTCGGTGATGACCGGGAGCTCCCTGTAGTCGACCTTGATCTTGGCGGCGGCGCGGCGAGCCGTCTCCGGGTGGTCGGCGGCGACGATCGCGACCGGCTCGCCGTGGTGGCGCACCTTGCCGTGCGCGAGGACCGGGGTGTCCTGGATCTCCAGGCCGTAGTTCTTCACCTCGGTGGGCAGGTCGTCGTACGTCATGATCGCGTACACGCCCGGCATGGCGAGGGCCTCGGAGGTGTCGATCGAGACGATCTCGGCGTGCGCGACGGTGGAGCGCAGGATCTGGCCCCACAGCATGTCCTCGTGCCACATGTCGGACGAGTACGCGAACTCGCCGGTGACCTTGAGGGTGCCGTCCGGGCGGAGCGTGGACTCGCCGATGCCGCCCTTGGTCTGCGAGCCCTGCGTGATCTTCGTAGGAGCGCCGTTGGTCGGCATGTCTGTCAGACCCCCTCGGACTGGCGGGCGGCCGCGAGGCGGACCGCGTCCATGATCTTCTCGTAGCCCGTGCAGCGGCACAGGTTGCCCGACAGCGCCTCGCGGATGTCCGCGTCGCTCGGGTTCGGGTTGCGCTCCAGGAGTTCGTCGGAGGCGACGAGCAGACCCGGGGTGCAGAAGCCGCACTGGACGGCGCCGGCGTCGATGAACGCCTGCTGGACGGGGCTGAGTCCGGTGCCCTCGCCGGTCTGCGAGTCGGAGGCGGGCTTGGCCTTCCACTGCTGGGCGTCCTGCAGCGTCGTACCGCAGGCACCCGTGCCGCAGGACCGCTCCTTGGCGAAGTCCGCGAGGCCCTCGACGGTCACGACGTCACGGCCCTCGACCTGGCCGGCCGCGACCAGGCAGGAACAGACCGGCACGCCGTCCAGGCGCACGGTGCAGGAGCCGCACTCGCCCTGCTCGCAGGCGTTCTTGGAGCCGGGCAGGCCGAGGCGCTCGCGCAGGACGTACAGCAGGGACTCGCCCTCCCAGACGTCGTCGGCCTCCTGCGGACGTCCGTTGACGGTGAAGTTGACGCGCATTACGCAGCTCCCTCAGATGCGCGGCGGGCGCCGCGGTACGACTCCCAGGTCCAGGTCAGCGTCCGGCGGGCCATGACACCGACCGCGTGGCGGCGGTAGCTCGCGGTGCCCCGGACGTCGTCGATCGGGTTGCAGGCGCCGGAGCACAGGTCCGCGAACTGCTTGGCGACCGACGGGGTGATGATCTCGCCGTTGTCCCAGAAGCCGCCTTCCTCCAGCGCGGCGTTCAGGAACTCCTCGGCGGCCTTGGCCCGCACGGGGGTGGGCGCGGCCGAGCCGATGCCGGTGCGCACGGTGCGGGTCTCGGGGTGCAGCGCGAGACCGAAGGCGCACACGGCGATGACCATGGCGTTGCGGGTGCCGACCTTGGAGTACTGCTGCGGGCCGTCGGCCTTCTTGACGTGCACGGCGCGGATCAGCTCGTCGGGCTGGAGCGCGTTGCGCTTGACGCCCGTGTAGAACTCGTCGATCGGGATGAGCCGGGTGCCGCGGGCCGCGGACTCCGCCTCGACCTCGGCGCCGGCGGCGAGGAGGGCGGGGTGGGCGTCACCGGCGGGCGAGGCCGTGCCGAGGTTGCCGCCGACGCCGCCGCGGTTGCGGATCTGCGGGGAGGCGACCGTGTGCGAGGCGAGCGCCAGGCCCGGCAGCTCGGCACGGAGATTCTCCATGATCCTCGTGTACGGGACGGAGGCACCCAGCCGTACGCTCTCCTCGCCGATCTCCCACTCGGTGAGCTCACCGATGCGGTTGAGGTCCAGCAGGTACTCGGGCCGGCGGTGGTCGAAGTTGATCTCGACCATCACATCGGTGCCACCCGCAATCGGCACAGCGGTGGGGTGCTCGGCCTTCGCGGCGAGCGCCTCCTCCCAGCTGGCGGGGCGAAGGAAGTCCATGACCGGCTCTCTTCTTCGTCTCGTGAGTCGTGCAGATTGAGCCAATCCGTGTGCGGCGGGCGCGGCTCGTTCATGTCCTGTTAACGCGGAGTGGACTCAGTACACCGCCCCGTACTCCGGCGGGGTCAGTCACCGAAACCATGAAGGAGTTGGCTGGCCACCACGGGCATCTTGTAGATTCGTATGAACGGAGGTCATCGGTAACCTCTCCGATTTCCTGGGGAAACGCAGGAAACGCTGCGGAGACTCCGGACTGCGCCCTGTACGGCCCGTGCCGGGCCCTTCCCGCGTCACCCTCCAAGATCCATCGTAGGTTTCGAGACACAAGAACGGCGGCGACGAGATGCGGCTGCGCGCACTTCTGGACACCGATGTGCTGGGGCTGCGGCTGCTCGGCGGCGAGGAGGAGCTGGACCGCTCGGTGCGCGGGGTCATGACGACCGACCTGCGCGACCCGAGCCGGTACCTCTCCGGCGGCGAGTTGGTGCTGACGGGCCTCGCCTGGCGTCGGGACGCCGACGACTCCGAACCGTTCGTCCGCATCCTGGTGCAGGCCGGGGTGGCGGCCCTCGCGGCCGGTGAGGCGGAGCTGGGCGATGTGCCGGAGGACCTGGTGCTGGCCTGCGCCCGGCACCGGCTGCCGCTGTTCGCGGTGCACGAGTCGGTGGCCTTCGCGACGATCACCGAGCACGTCGTACGGCAGGTCTCCAGCGAGCGCGCCGGGGACCTGGCGGCCGTGGTGGACCGGCACCGGCGGATGATGACCTCGGGCCCGGCGGGCGGCGGCCCGGACGTCGTCCTGGACCTGCTCGGCACCGACCTGGACCTGCGTGCCTGGGTGCTCTCCCCCACCGGCCGGCTGATCGCCGGCTCCAAGGAGGCGGGCCCCGGCCTGCCCGCCGAGACCTGCGCGAAGCTCGCCGCCGAGCACCTGGCCGCCACCCGCACCGGCCGGCGCGGCCCGCACCGGGTCCTGCTGGGCGGCGCCACGTACTCCCTCTTCCCGATCCGCTCCACCGGCCGCTCCCCGCAGGCCGCCCGCGACGTGCGCGAGACGGTCCTGTCGGACTGGCTGCTGGCCGTCGAGGCGGACGCGGGCGACTGGCCCGAGGAGCGCATGGACCTGCTCCAGGGCGTGACCCAGCTGATCGCGGTCGAGCGGGACCGCCGGGACGCGGCGCGCACGGTGCGGCGCCGGCTCGCCCAGGAGGTCCTGGAACTGGTCCAGACGGGTGCCGCGCCCGCCGAGATCGCGGCCCGGCTGCGCGTGGCCGCCCCGGTGCTGCTGCCCGGGCTCGGCGCGGCCCCGCACTGGCAGGTCGTGGTGGCCCGCGTGGAGTGGGACGGCGAGCAGGTCGAGGGCGGCCCGGTCGCCCAGTCGCTGCTGGAGGAGGTGCTGGTCGACCCGCAGGCCACGGGCCCGGAGCCGTCGGACCGGATCGCGGTCGCGCACACCGGCGACGAGGCGATCGCCCTGGTCCCCCTCCCGGCGGTCTCCACCGAGCACGACGGCTCCGAGACCGGGCTGCTCGCCGACGCCCTGCTGAAGGCCGTGCGCGAGCCGCTGTCGGCGGGCCTGGACGACGACGGGCGGCTCACCCTCGGCGTCAGCGCGGCCGTGCACTCGGCGGAGGGCCTGCGCGGCGCCCTGGAGGAGGCCCGGCACGCCCGCCGGGTGGCCGCCGCCCGCCCGGGCCGGGTCTGCGCGGCCGGCCACCAGGAGCTGGCCTCGCACGTCCTGCTGCTGCCGTTCGTCCCGGACGACGTCCGCCGCGCCTTCACGGCCCGGCTGCTGGACCCGCTGACCGACTACGACCGCCGCCACCGGGCCGAGCTGATCCCGACCCTGGAGGCGTTCCTCGACTGCGACGGCTCCTGGACCCGCTGCGCCACCCGGCTCCACCTGCATGTCAACACGCTGCGCTACCGGGTCGGCCGGATCGAGCAGTTGACGGGACGGGACCTCTCGCGCCTTGAGGACAAGCTGGACTTCTTCCTGGCCCTGCGGATGAGCTGAGGTCAGCGGGGGCGCGTGGGGGCAAGACACGCAAAAGCGGTCACGCCCGCACCCCACTACTTTGTGAAAACTTTCACCCACCCCCTTGGCCCGGCCCGTCGATCGGTGCTGGAATGCCGCCACCACTCAACAGCTCGATGGCGTGCTCGGGGAGGGCAACGTGGCGCACTCCGCCATGTCTGGCAACGGAACGACCGCCGGTGACGATCCGCTCCAGACCGCGGTGTGGCGGCTGCGCTCGCGGGCCTGCTGGGCGGACGCGGCGGCCCTGCTGCCGCACGACACGCCCGCGTCGGCCCTCCAGCGGGCCGCGCTGCTGGTCGAACGGTGTCTGTACACCGAGCGGGGCTGGGCGGAGGCGGAGGACGCGCTGCGTACGGCGGAGGCGCTCGCGCACACCGACGAGGAGCGCGGCGCGGCGGCCTGCGAGCGCGGCCAACTGGCCTACGCGGCAACACTGCACACGGTGCGCGACCGCGCGGACGAGGCGCGGGCGGCACTGGGCCGGGCGGCGGCGCTGATCCCGCCGGGCGGGGCGGGCCGGGCCCTGCTGGACTTCCGGCGGGGCCTGCTGGCCGAGAACCTGACGCGCTCCCCGCAGGCGGCCCGCGCGGCCTACCGCCGGGCCCACGCGGGCGCGACGGCCGACGCCGACCCGCTCCTGCTGTCCTTCACCTGGCGCCACCTGGCCGGACTCGCCCTGCGCGACGGCGAGTTGGCGGAGGCGCGGCACGGTTTCGCCGAATCCCTGCGGATCAGGGAGGAGTTGGGCTATCTGGTCGGCACGGCCCCGGCACTGGCCTCCCTGGCCGACGCGGAGTCCGAGCCGGAGGCGTCCCGGCTGCGGGAGGAGGCGCGCCGCCTGTTCCGCCTGCTGGGCGGCGTACCGACATGGCTGGCACGGCAGTTGGCCCCACCGGCGCCGGGGGTGGCGACGGCGTAGGGGGTACAGCCGCGTCGCCGGGTGAGGGCGCCCCCTGGGGGCGCGGGGCTGTACCGATACGCGGCTCCGCCGCGTGGGCGCGAACAGCCCCACCGGGCCGCACCCGGGGGACGGCACAACCCCCGCGGCGCTCACCCGCCCCGCTCAGCACGCGCCCGCGAAGTGCTCCGACACCAGCCCCCGCACCACGTCCACGTCCCCCGTGACCAGCGCCTCCAGCAGCGCCATGTGCTCCGCCGCGTCGGCGACCAGATACCCGCGCCCCTGCCGCACCGGCGGCCACTGGGAGCGGCGGTGCAGGTCGGAGGCGATGCGGACCAGCTGTTCGTTGCCGGACAGGGCGAGGAGCGCGGCATGGAAGGCCCGGTCGGACTCGGCGTACGTGGCCGGACAGCCGGCGGCCGCCGCGCGGACCGTCTCCTCCGCCAGCGGCCGCAGCTCGGCCCACCGCTCGGCCGGCACCGTACG
This sequence comes from Streptomyces sp. NPDC025793, assembly GCF_055558375.1. Lineage (NCBI taxonomy): Bacteria > Bacillati > Actinomycetota > Actinomycetes > Kitasatosporales > Streptomycetaceae > Streptomyces > Streptomyces sp. NPDC025793. The sequence continues at coordinate 113,923 of NZ_JBVHMR010000005.1, forward strand.
GGCGAGCCGCAGCATCACCGGCACCTCGATGAGCCCGCGCACCTCCGCCAGCTCCGACAGCTCCCGCGCACCGCGCCGCACGACCCGGAAGCCCCGGTTGGGCACGACCTCGACCGCGCCTTCCTGGGCGAGCTGCTGCATGGCCTCCCGCACAGGCGTCGCCGAGACCCCGAAGCGCTCGCCGAGCACCGGCGCCGAGTACACCTCGCCCGGCTCCAGCTCGCCGGTCACGAGCGCGGTGCGCAGCGCGTCCAGGATCTGGCCGCGCACCGAGGAGCGCTGCACCGCGGCCCGGGACCCGGGTATCGGCGGCTCGGCGTGCGGGTGCTCACCGCGGGCGCCGGGCGGCACGTCCTCCCGCTCCCAGGTGCCGCCGGAGGGACCGGAGGGGCCGGAGACCTGCGCCACACGTGCCTGCGCGGGCACCCGGGCGCAGCCCTGGGTGCCCTGCTTCACGGGGTCCACGGGATCCTCCTGGCGGCTTGTCGGTACTTGGGCCATTAACGGCGGGTTGTCACCTGTCCGTCAAGCACCTTAGGCGCAGAACCCGGAGGGTCAAACCCACCGGCCCGCCGTCGCTGAATCGATACAGCCAGGCTCGCCTCGGTGTGATCAAGACGGCACGGCCCGTCCGCTAAGATCATCTACGGCAGCCCGGCCCCCCTTTCACAACCCCCTCACACGTCACGGGAACTTTCCGCGACACCATCCGTGCGGGTACTCTTATTCGAACTCAACTCCCGCCCCTCATGCGGCAGTTCGAGCAGAACGCCGTCCGTGGGCATCCCCTTGCACCTCCTTGGCGGCCTCTTGCCCCGAAACCCCCTGAGGGCCGTCGGGCGTGGGCCACTATGGCGGGCGTTACGCCCTATCCCAATGCAAGGGACCCCTGATGAAGCTGACCGACATATCGCTGAACTGGCTGCTTCCGGGCGCCGTACTGCTCCTGGGCATGCTGGCGGCGGTGGCGGTGCTCGCGCGCGGCAAGCGCTCCTCCGGGGAGAACGCGAGCACGGACGACTCCTGGGAGCGCAGCGAGGAGCGCCGCAGACGCAAAGAGGCCATCTACGGCACGGCCTCCTATGTGCTCCTGTTCTGCTGTGCGGCGGTCGCCGCAGCCCTCTCCTTCCACGGCCTCGTCGGCTTCGGCGAGCAGAACCTGGGGCTGACGGACGGCTGGCAGTACCTGGTGCCGTTCGGCCTGGACGGCGCGGCGATGTTCTGCTCGGTGCTCGCCGTGCGCGAGGCCAGCCACGGTGACGCGGCGCTCGGCTCCCGGATCCTCGTGTGGATGTTCGCCGCCGCGGCGGCCTGGTTCAACTGGGTGCACGCGCCCCGGGGCGCCGGCCACGCCGGTGCCCCCCAGTTCTTCTCCGGCATGTCGCTGTCGGCGGCCGTCCTGTTCGACCGCGCCCTGAAGCAGACCCGCCGGGCCGCGCTGCGCGAGCAGGGCCTGGTGCCGCGTCCGCTGCCGCAGATCCGCATCGTGCGCTGGCTGCGCGCCCCTCGCGAGACCTACAAGGCCTGGTCGCTGATGCTCCTGGAGGGCGTGCGCAGCCTCGACGAGGCGGTCGAGGAGGTCCGCGACGACAAGCGGCAGAAGGACGAGACGCGGCAGCGCCGGCGTGACCAGCAGCGCATCGAGCGCGCCCAGCTGAAGGCCATCAGCCGGGGCCACCGCGGCTTCGTCGGACGCGCCGGCCGCCAGGTCGAGGTCGAGGTGGGCGCCGTCGAGCGCGCCCCCGCCGAAGTCGCCGCGGAGCCTGCCATATCCGGCGCGGAGCAACTGCCCGTGCGCGCCCGACCCTCCCTGCAGCCGGTCCGCAGCGGATCTGAGCCGGTGACCGTCGACCTCACCGCGGAGGACGACACCATGGCACTGCCGCGCCTGGACTCCCTGGAGCGCAAGCTGAAGGACCTGGAGCAGCAGTTCGGCTAGGACGCCGTACGCCTGTTCCGGGCCGGGGGCGTGACCGTACGGGTCACGCCCCCGGCCCGTTGTGCACCGCCCGCGCGCTCACGCCGCCTCGGCGCCCAGTTCGAACCACACCGACTTGCCCACGCCGTGCGGCCGTACGCCCCAGGCGTCCGCGAGGGACTGCACCAGCACCAGGCCCCGCCCGTGGGTGTCCTCGTCCGTCTCCAGCCCCCGGGGTTCCGGTCTGCCGGCCACGAAGTCCCGTACCTCCACGCGCAGTCCGCCCGGCGCCACGACGGCCGTGAGGACCGCGTCGTCGTCGGTGTGGACGAGCGCGTTGGTGACCAGTTCGCTGGTGAGCAGTTCGGCGATCTCCGAGCGGCCGGGCTTGCCCCAGTGCCGCAGCAGTTCGCGCAGCTCCCGCCGGGCCTCGGGCACCGCCCGCAGATCCGCCCGCCCCAGCCTGCGCCGGAACCGGTGCGCGTGGTCCGTGGTGGTGCCGGCCTCTTCCCCCGTCGTGTCCGTGGCGGCCCCGACGACCATGGGACCGCCCCCTCGTGCCTGCCTCTTCATGACCCCCGCCCGCACGATGTCTGCCCCTGCCCCTCCTGGTCGAACACGTTCACGGGGGATGCTTGCCCAGCAGAAACCCGGGCAGTCCTGGCCCCCGCCCGAGGACCGCTGTTCGGCCACGGGCGCGGGGCGTGCGGTCCGCCCGGCGGGCCGTGCCGCACCCGCGTCCCCGCCTCCCGGTAGGGCGCCGGCCGCCACGGACGCCCCGGAACGGCCGGGCAGATGCGCCCGGCACCGGCCGTCGGCACCCCGTCACACCCCGTGAAACTGGCCGAAACCCGCCCCTCCGGTCGCCCTGAGGAGGCGGCCCAGGGGGGTGTCGTTCGGATCAGGCCGGCCGTGATGAACAGTGCGGTCCGGCCGACCCGAGCGGGGTCGTGGGGCCCCTCCCGCGCGAGCGAAGCCGAGCGCGGGGGAGTCGCCGACCGACGACAACGCGGCTGGGGGTGCCCCCTCCGGGGGAGCGCGTGCCAGGCGTCGCACGGCAGGCGGGAAGGTGACGACACCCTAGGGCCGCGGCACGTTGCGCAGGTTGGAGCGGGCCATCTGGAGCATCCGGCCGACGCCGCCGTCCAGCACGATCCTGGACGCGGACAGCGCGAACCCGGTGACCATCTCGGCGCTGATCTTCGGCGGGATGGACAGCGCGTTGGGGTCGGTGACGACGTCCACCAGCGCCGGTCCCCTGTGCTTGAAGGCGTCCCTGAGCGCCCCGGCGAGCTGCTTGGGCTTCTCCACCCGCACCCCGTACGCACCGCAGGCCCGCGCGACGGCGGCGAAGTCGGGGTTGACGTTGGTGGTGCCGTACGAGGGCAGTCCGGCGACCAGCATCTCCAGCTCGACCATGCCGAGGGAGGAGTTGTCGAACAGGACGACCTTGACGGGGAGGTCGTACTGCACGAGCGTGAGGAAGTCGCCCATCAGCATCGCGAACCCGCCGTCGCCCGACATCGACACCACCTGCCGGCCCCGGTCGGTGAACTGGGCGCCGATCGCCATGGGCAGCGCGTTCGCCATCGACCCGTGCGAGAACGAACCGATGATCCGGCGGCGCCCGTTGGGCGAGACGTAGCGGGCCGCCCACACGTTGCACATGCCGGTGTCGACGGTGAACACGGCGTCGTCGTCGGCGACTTCGTCGAGGACTGCGGCCACGTACTCGGGGTGGATCGGGACGTGCTTGTCGACCTTGCGGGTGTACGCCTTGACCACGCCCTCCAGCGCGTCGGCGTGTTTCTTCAGCATCCGGTCGAGGAAACGCCGGTCGGTCTTCTCCTTCACCCGCGGGATCAGACAGCGCAGCGTCTCGCGTACGTCGCCCCACACCGCGAGGTCGAGCCGCGAGCGGCGGCCGAGCACCTCGGGCCGTACGTCGACCTGCGCGATCCGTACGTCGTCCGGCAGGAAGGCGTTGTACGGGAAGTCGGTGCCGAGCAGGATCAGCAGGTCGCACCCGTGGGTGGCCTCGTAGGCGGCGCCGTAGCCGAGCAGGCCGCTCATGCCGACGTCGTACGGGTTGTCGTACTGGATCCACTCCTTGCCGCGCAGGGCGTGCCCCACCGGCGACTTGATCCGCCCGGCGAACTCCATCACCTCGGCGTGCGCGCCGGCGGTGCCGCTGCCGCAGAACAGGGTGACCCGGCCGGCCTCGTCGATCATCTCGGCGAGCGCGTCGATCTCGGCGTCGCCGGGGCGGACGGTGGGCCGGGAGGTGACGAGGGCGCTCTGCGCGGCCTTCTCCGGGGCCGGCTCGGCGGCGATGTCACCGGGCAGCGAGACGACGCTCACGCCGCTTCGGCCGACCGCGTGCTGGATGGCGCTCTGGAGCAGCCGGGGCATCTGCCGGGCGTTGGAGATCAGCTCGCTGTAGTGGCTGCACTCCTGGAAGAGCCGGTCGGGGTGGGTCTCCTGGAAGTAGCCGAGGCCGATCTCGCTGGAGGGGATCTGCGAGGCGAGGGCGAGCACCGGGGCCATCGAGCGGTGGGCGTCGTAGAGGCCGTTGATCAGGTGCAGGTTGCCGGGGCCGCAGGAGCCGGCGCAGGCGGCCAGCCTGCCGGTGATCTGCGCCTCGGCCCCGGCCGCGAACGCGGCGCTCTCCTCGTGGCGGACATGGATCCAGTCGATGGCGGAGTTGCGGCGCACGGCGTCCACGACGGGGTTGAGGCTGTCGCCGACCACCCCGTACAGACGGCGTACGCCGGCGCGGACGAGGATGTCGACGAACTGCTCGGCGACGTTCTGTTTGGCCATGCCTCCATACAGTCACAGGGCCGGCGCTCACGCCTCCCACACGGCCGCCGCCGTACGGTCGTCGGCGTAACCCTTCACCCGCACCTGGGTGTCCGCGAGGAACGCGGCGAGGCCGGGCGGGGTGCGACCGGACCAGCGGCGGGCCAGGTAGGAGCCGAGCGCGGGCTCGCCGCGCAGCGGTTCGGCCAGGCCGGCGCTGCACATCACGAGGGCGTCACCCGGCCGGGCGAGGCAGGCGCGGAAGCGGAACGGCTCGCGCGGCGGCTGCGGCGCCGGCTCGTACGGGCTCGGCGGGGTGGGGATGCCGAGGTCCATGGTGAACCGGTCGCCCTCGGACGTCAGGGGCACGGCGGTGTCGTCGTCCGGCGCGGGCTGCGGCTCGATGTCCTGCCAGACGCCGTCCCGCAGCCGGAACAGCCCTCCGTCGCCGACGCCGAAGAACACGCGCGTGCGGCAGTCCGGATCGCCCGGCAGCAGCAGACAGCGCAGGCTCGCCGTGTACTCCCCGGGGTCGACGCCCCGCTCGGCCGCGCTCGCCCGGAGCCTGCCGAGGCTGCGGTCGGCCAGCCGACCCAGCCCCGACTTCAGCTCGCCGCGCCGGGCCGCCCGGATGTCCTCCACCAGCCCGGGATGGCTGCGCCCCACGGCCCGCCCGATCCACCGGCACGCCTCGGCCGCCGCCAGATGCGCCCCCGGCGTGGCCCGCGCCCCGGTCGCCACCGCGACGAGCACCAGCGCCCGCTCCCCCGTCCCGAACCGCGCGGTGAGCACCGCGTCCCGCCGGGGCTCGCCCCGGAACCGCGCCGAGTCCCCCCGCAACGACACGGCCCGCAGCGTGCAGGCCCCGTACCGGGCCCCGTCCAGCACGGTGTCCGCGACCAGCTCCCCCAGCGCGTCGGGCTCGGCGACGGGCAGCGCGGTCGGCTCGGGGTCGTAGGTGGGCGGCCCGGAGCCCACGTAGTCGAGCGCGGAGGGCGGCGGGGGCGGGACCGCGAGTGAGGAGGAGTTCCGCACCGGTGACGGTTCCGGGGGCGCGGCGGCGGTGGCGGTGGCGGGCTGTTCGAGGGTGGCCGGGGGCCCGGTCGTGCGCTGCGCCGGCAGCGCGGGCTCCCGGGGTGCCCGGTCGTGCGCGCTCTCGGTGCCCCCGGTGCTCCCCGTGCCCCCTGTACGCGGTCCCGCCACCGTGTTCTTCGCGGAGGCGAAGCGGTCGTCCAGGGAATCGGGTGCCGTCGTGGGGCCCGTGTCCGCGGTGGAGTCGTCGTACAGCTGCCCCCACCAGTCGTCCTCGGGACGGGCGGGCCTTCCCCCCTGCTGGCTCATGCCGGTAATTGTCCACCGCGGGGGCCGCGGGGAAACGGGGCATCGGGAAATTCCGCCGCCCACGGCCACACCCGGCAGCGGGTCGGGTGAGGGGGTGAACTGCCGTACGAAAGAAGGCTGATGGCCGCCGGGCGGCCCCACCCCCCCACGGGAGGACCGCCCGGCGACGTCCGCGGTGGCCCGGCCCCGAATCCCCTTCGCGCGTCTCGCACACGTACGGGCCCGGGCCACGTTCCGCGCGACCGGGCCGGGTGGACGGCGCCGGTCGGATGGCCGGATTGTGGCTTGGTTTCCTGAGACGGGGCGGTGAATCGCGATCGCGACCACCTGCCCCAGGTGCTGCCACCTTGGCAGAGTCACCCGCACAGCGGCGATGATGTTCCGCGGCGGGTTTGCGCCGTGGCCGGTTTCCGCCAGGCCGGGCCCGCCGAGATGACGGGACCGTGGCGTGTGGTGGCGCGTGGGAGGGGCGAAGGCCGATGCTGGCAGCGATAGGGCTGGACGACACGCACGAGGCGGCGTACCGGGCGCTGGTGTCCGTCGGCGCGGCCGAGGTGGGCGATCTGGCGCGCCGTCTGACGCTGGCCGAGCCGGACACCGAGCGGGCGCTGCGCCGGCTGGAGCGGCAGGGGCTCGCCGCGCAGTCCCCGGCCCGGCCCGGCCGCTGGGTGGCCGCTCCGCCAGGGGTCGCGCTCGGCGCACTGCTCACCCAGCAGCGGCACGAACTGGAGAAGGCGGAGCTGGCGGCGGCCGTGCTCGCGCAGGAGTACCGGGCGGCGGCGGCCGAACCGGCGGTGCACGACCTGGTGGAGGTGGTGACCGGCGCCTCGGCGGTCGCCCAGCGCTTCCTCCAGCTCCAGCTGGGCGCGGCACAGGAGGTGTGCGCGCTGGTCACCGCCCGTCCCCAGGTCGTGTCCGGCATGGCGAACGAGGCTGAGGAGCGGGCGGCCGCGCGCGGGGTGCGCTACCGGGTGGTCGTGGAGCGCGCGGCACTGGACCTGCCGCACGCGGTGACCGAGCTGACGGCCGCCCTCGGCCGCGACGAGCGGGTGCGGGTGACGGACCGGGTGCCGACGAAGCTGGTCGTGGCCGACCGCTCGCTGGCGATGGTGCCGCTCACCTCGACGTCGGCGGAGCCGGCCGCGCTGGTGGTGCACGCCAGCGGGCTGCTGGAGCTGCTCGCCGGGCTGTTCGAGTCGGTGTGGCGGGAGGCGCTGCCGCTGCGCATCGGCGCGTCGGGGGCGGCCGAGGAGCGGCCGGACGGCCCGGACGGCACCGATCTGGAGGTGCTGTCGCTGCTGCTGGCCGGGCTGACCGACGCGAGCGTGGCGAAACAGCTCGATCTGGGCCTGCGCACGGTGCAGCGCCGGGTGCGGCGGCTGATGGAGCTGGCCGGTGTGACGACGCGGCTGCAACTGGGCTGGCACGCCTTCGAACGGGGCTGGGTCACCCGCTCCTGAGCAGCGCCCCGCGCCGCTGTCCCGGTGCGCGGTCCTGCCGTTCCGTGGCTTGTCCGGCACTCTGGGCAGATGGGAGTGTCGGAACTCCTGCTGGTCGGCGTGGTGATCGTGCTCGGCCTGTGCGGAGTGCTGGTGCCCGGGGTGCCGGGATCGTGGCTGGTGTGGGCCGCGGTGCTGTGGTGGGCGCTGACGGATCCGCAGCCGCTGGCCTGGTCCGTCCTGGTGGGTGCGACCGTCGTGCTGCTGCTGTCGCTGGCCGTGCGCTGGGCGCTGCCGCCGCGCCGGCTGCGGCAGAGCGGTGCCACGCCGCTGATGGGGGTGTACGCGGGCGGCGGGGCGTTCCTCGGCTTCGTCCTGCTTCCGGTGGTGGGCGCGCTGCCGGGCTTCATGGCCGGGATCTACCTGCACGAGCGGCTGCGCCTGGGCCGGCACGGCGAGGCGATGGCCGCGCTGCGTACGGCGATGCGCTCGGGCGGCTCCAGCGTGCTGGCCGAACTGTTCGCCTGCCTGCTGATCGCGGGCGCGTGGCTGGGGGCGGTGCTGTGGGGCTGACCGCGTTCGACGGCATGGCTCAGGCGGTCAGGGCCTTGAGGACGGTGTCGGCGACGGCGGCCATGCCGGTGTCGTTGAAGTGCAGGTGGTCGCCGGGGTCGTAGGCGGGCAGGATGCGGGCCTGGTCGTCGGGGTCGCGGACGGCGGCGTCGGCGTCGGCGACCGCGTCGAAGGCGCCGCCGGTGCGGATGAAGCCGTTCACCTGCTGCCGTACCGCCTCGCGGGCGTCGGTGTAGGCGGCGAAGCCGCGGAACGGGGTGAGGGTGACACCGATGACGCGGATGCCCCGGGCGTGGGCGCGGGCGACGAGCGTGCGGTAGGCGTCGGCGTAGGCGGTGACGTCGTCGGCGGCGGGGGTGCCCTTGATGTCGTTGATGCCCTCCAGGACCACCAGGACCCGTACGCCCGCGCGGTCCAGGGCGTCGGGGTCGAGCCGGGTGAGGGCGCGCGGCCCGACGCCGTCGTGCAGCAGCCGGTTGCCGGAGATGCCGGCGTTGAGGACGCCGTACCGGCCGGCCCGCAGCGTGGCGGCGAGCCGGTCGGGCCAGCGGTGGTTGGTGTCGGGGGTGGAACCGGTCCCGTCGGTGAGGGAGTCGCCGAACGCGGCGACGCTGCCGACGCAGTCGCCGAGGACGTCGACGCCGGTGACGTAGTACCAGCGGGTGACGGTGGCCGTGTAGTCGGTGCCGTCCTCGTCGGCGGCGCGGCCCGCGCCGTCGGCAGCCAGGTAGCTGGTCTGGAGGGCGGTCTGGTGGGTGGTCGCGGGGCCGCCGTCGCCGGGGGTGTACACGGTGACGAGGAGGTCTGCGGCGGCCGGGACGCGCAGCGGCACCGGGTCGGTGACCGTGTCCTGGCCCGGCGCCACGGTGACGCCCGGGGCGCCCTGGAAGGTGGCGGTGCGCAGCGTGCCGGGCAGGGCGTCCGCGCCGGCCGCCGCGCGCAGCGCGACGGTGACCGTGCCGAGGCTCAGGGGCGCGGTGCCGAACCGGTTGCTGAGCCGTACGCGCACCGCGTCGCCGCCGCAGCTGAGGTGGACGACGTTGCGGATGGCGGCGCCGGGCCGGGCCGCGGCGGTCCCGGACGGGGCGGTCTCCCAGCTGCCGGTCCACAGGGGCAGCGCCGCCGGCTGCGGGTGGGCGAGGGCCGGCGCCGCCAGGCCGGGCAGCACGGCCAGCAGCAGCACCGCGAGGATCCGTCCGACCTTGGCCATGTCTGCGCCCGCCTTCCCCGTGGCCCGTCGGAGGCGACCGTCCCACACGCCCGGCCCGTACCCCCCGCGGCGTGCACGGTGATCCACCCGCTCGGCGTAACAGGGCATGGCATCGGAACACGAGGGCGTCGGCGGCGCTAGGGAGGTGTCGTTTGGATCATCCCGGCGTCGCGGGCCCTGGCACGCGCTCCCCCAGAGGGGGCACCCCCAGCCGCGTTGTCGTCGATCGCCGACTCCTCCCACGCTCGGCTTCGCTCGCGCGGGAGGGGCCCCATCGCGTCGACTCACTCCTCCGCCTTGCGGCTGCACGCTCCCCCACTCTCGGCTTCGCTCGCGCGGGAGGGGCCCCCACGACCCCGCTCGGGTCGGCCGATCCGCACCGTTCGTCTCAGCCGGACCGATCCAGACGACACCCCCTAGCCGTGCAGCGCGCCCTCCAGGGTCAGCAGCAGGGCCTTGCGGTCGAGGCCGCCCGCGTACCCGGTCAGCGAGCCGTCCGCGCCGATCACCCGGTGACAGGGGAGCACGATCAGCAGGGGGTGGGCGCCGATCGCCCCGCCGACGGCGCGCACGGCCGCGCGGGAGGCGCCGATGCGCGCGGCGATCTCGCCGTAGGTGACCGTGCCGCCGTACGGCACCTCGTCCAGCGCGGCCCATACCCTCCCCCAAGCTCTCGGCTCTGTTCGAGCAGGGGGGACCCCCACTGCAACGCGGTGCCGTGTGCGGCCAACGGGAGCCGGAACGCGGTGAGTTCACCGGCGAAGTAGGCGCCGGGCTGGTCCGCGGCGGTGCGGAACGGCCCCGGGTCGCACCGCCACCCCTCCTCGACGCTCCGCCCGCCCTTCTGCCCGGGCACGGACAGCGAGGTCAGCGCCCCGTCCGCGGCGGCGGTGAGCGGCAGCGTGCCGACCGGGGAGTCGAGGCGCGTCCAGTACGTGTCGGCCATCAACCCAACTCCCCCGCCACGCACAGGTGTTGGACGGCGTACGACCGCCAGGGCCGCCAGGCGTCGGGGACCTCGGTGCCGGGCGGGGCGACGTCCGGATCGCCGAGGGCGCGGACGCGGACGGCGGCGACGGCGGCCGGCTCCATACCGGGCAGGGCGAGCAGGGCGGCCGCGGCGTCGTCCCGGTCGGCGCCCGCGTCCAGCCGCAGGGTGCCGTCGGCGAGGGCCGCGGCGAGCGCGCGCAGCGGACCGTCGGGCGCGGCCTCGGCGAGCACGGCGGGCTCCGGGAAGAGATGGGTCAGGCTGCCGCAGGGCGCGTCGAGCGCCTTGCCGTAGCGCCGCACCAGCGGCTCGGCGCCCGCCCTGCCCACCAGTGCGCGCACGGCGGGCTCCAGCGGGTCGACGGCGCCGGGCGAGCGCAGTCCGGGCCGGGCGGCGACGAGCGGGGCGAGCCGCGGGTCGGCGCCGAGCCGTTCGTCGACGGCGTACGGGTCGGCGTCGAGGTCGAACAGCCGCCGCAGCCGCTGCACCGCGGTCGTCAGGTCCCGGGGGTCGGTCAGGTGCAGCCGCGCGTCGAGCCAGCCGCCCGGCCGGGTGCCGGTGCGCGCCGCCCGGGTGCGCTCCTCGACGGCTGCGATCCCGGTGCCGTACGGCAGCCGCAGGGTGCGCCGGTAGGTACGGCCGCCCGGCGGGCCGCAGACCTCCTCGACCCCGGCGACCGCCTCGGCCGCCAGCTGGTCGAAGACCGCGGCGGCCTGGTACGGGCCCCGGTGGGCGAGCCGCAGCGGTATGCCGGCGCCGGGTGCGGCGCGGCGGCCGTCCCGGGCGCGGGGGGCGGCGGCGCGCACCTCGGTCGGTGTCGAGGCGTACACCTCCCGGACGGTGTCGTTGAACTGCCGCACGCTGGCGAACCCGGCGGCGAAGGCGATCTCGGTGACGGGCAGCCCGGTGGTCTGGAGCAGCACCCGCGCGGTGTGCGCCCGCTGGGCCCGGGCGAGCGCCACCGGTCCGGCGCCGAGTTCGGCGGTGAGCTGGCGCTGCACCTGCCGGGCGCTGTAGCCGAGCCGGGAGGCGAGCCCGGAGACGCCTTCGCGGTCCACGACGCCGTCGGAGATCAGCCGCATGGCCCGGCCGACCACGTCCGCCCGTACGTTCCACTCCGCCGACCCCGGCACCGCGTCCGGCCGGCACCGCCGGCAGGCCCGGAACCCGGATCCCTGCGCAGCGGCGGCCGTGGCGAAGAAGCGCACGTTGTGCCGCTTGGGCGTCACCGCCGGGCAGCTGGGCCGGCAGTAGATCCCGGTGGTCTCGACGGCGAAGAAGAACGCCCCGTCGAACCGCCCGTCCCGGCTGCGCACCGCCTCGTACCTGCTGTCCTCGTCCATCACGCCTTCCAGTGTGGGGCGGGGGGAGGAACGCGGCTAGCGGAAATCGGACGCGACGCTGCGGGCGTGGCTACTGGTACCGCGCCCGCTTGAGCTCCCTCGCCGCCCTGCCCTCGGCCTCCTTCCTGCGCCCGTGCCGCCCGCGCTCCGCGCGCACGCGTGCGTCGGTCTTGGCGACGATCCACCGGTTCTCGCGCATCAGCTTGCGGTAGCTCTCCAGCCGCCGCGCGGGCAGTTGCCCGCTGTCCACGGCGGAGCGGACCGCGCAGCCCGGCTCGGTCTCGTGCGCGCAGTCGTGGAAGCGGCACCGCCCGGCCAGCTCCTCGATCTCGGAGAACACCTGCCCGACCCCGCTCGCGGCGTCGAACAGGCCGACCCCGCGCAGCCCGGGCGTGTCGATCAGGACCCCGCCCGAGGGCAGGACGAGCAGATTGCGGGTGGTGGTGGTGTGCCGCCCCTTGCCGTCGACGTCCCGGGCGGCCCGTACGTCCATGACGTCCTCGCCCAGGAGGGCGTTGGCCAGCGTGGACTTGCCCGCGCCGGACTGGCCGAGCAGCACGGACGTACCGGAGCCGACGCGCGCGAGGAGCGCGTCGAGTCCGTCGCCGCGCAGGGCGCTGACGCCGAGCACGGGTACGCCGGGCGCGCTGGTTTCGACGTCGTGCACGAGGTGGGCGAGGGTGACCGGGTCCGGCACGAGGTCGGCCTTGCCGAGGACGACGACGGGCTGGGCGCCGGACTCCCAGGAGAGCGCCGACTTATGCAGCAGCGCCTCACCACTCGAACAGGACATGGCCAAGGCCAGGAACCGCTCGATCCGCCCGAGGTCCAGTTCGCCCGCGAGCGACACACAGATGACGACGTGATCGATGTTAGTGGCCAGCACCTGGCCGTCGGAACGCTTGGACGACGTCGAGCGCACGAAGGCGGTACGCCGTGGCAGCAGCATCCGCACGTATCGCGGGTCGCTGCCTTCGGGGTCGACGGCGACCCAGTCCCCTGTGCACACGACCTTCATGGGGTCACGGGGGACGACGAACTCGGTGTCGGCACGGACGGTGCCGGCCGGGGTGACGACGTCGCACTGGCCGCGGTCGACGCGTACGACGCGGCCGGGCAGGAGGCCCTGCTCGGCGTAGGGAGCGAACTCGGCTTCCCAGTCCTCGTCCCAGCCGTACGGGGCGAGAGGATGCGGGGAAGACGAGGACGAACTCACGAGAAAGGAGAAAGACAAGGGAGGACCCTTCACAAGGGTGGCCTCGGCGCCGCGCTCACGGGCGCGGGAGAAGAGTGAGGTCAGCCGGAGACCACGGAGGTGGACTGCATGAACTTCCGCATGCGGGCAACGCCCGTCTCAACGACAGCCATCGGTCACACCTCCCGTTCTCCACACGACTGACCGCGGCAGCCAGCGGCCACCGCGAGGAGCAGGCTCCACTGTAGGGGCGCTCCCTCTGCGGCACCACGGAATTTCCCCCGTCGTTCCTCGAGGGGACGGCCAGGCCGCCTCCGGTGGACGACGGGCTCGGCACCCCATGCGCCGTCGGCCTCCTGGAGTCGCGCCGTCAGCCCCCCCGGTCGTGAAGCGCCGCCATGACCGGCCCGGCTGCGGCCCGGAAACAGCGGAGACATGTGTCAGAGTGGAGAGGCGAGACGACGACGTCCGCGGGCGGAGGAGACAGGAGAGGACGTCCTGTCATGTCCATATATTTCGATCCCCACAGTTCGGCCATGGCCCGCTCTGTCCCCATCGACCGGCGGAGCGAGGAGTACGCGGACCTCTTTGGGCAGGCCCCGGTGATCTTCGCTGCGCTCAGCGGCCCGAGACACCTGCTGGAAGTGGCGAACTCGGCATTCTTCGAGGCCATGGGGTGCGACCGCGGGCGCGTCGGCGAGCCGGTCGGAGAGGTGATTCCGGAATTGGTTCCGCAGGGCGTCCTCGACCGGCTCGACGAGGTCTACCGCACCGGTGTCGCATACCGGGCCCGGGACGGGCGGCTGATGCTGGGAGAGCCGGGCCGGCAGCGGGAGGGGTTCTTCGACTTCACCTACGAGCCCCGTTGGGACGGGGCCGGCCGGATCGACGGGGTCGTGGTGATCGCGGTCGAGACCACCGCATACCACGACGCGCATCTCCTGGCCTCGGAGCAGCGCGTGTTGCTGGAGCAGATCGCACGCGACGCCCCTCTCGCCGAGATCCTCGACGGCATGGTTGCGGCAATCGAAGAGTTCTCCCCGGACATGATCGTTTCGGTACTGCTCGTCGATCCCGACGGACAGCACCTGCGGCACGGCACCGCCCCACACCTGCCCGACTTCTACAACGAGGCGATCGACGGGACACCCATCGCCGACGGTGCCGGCTCGTGCGGCACGGCCGCCTTCCGGCACGAACCCGTGATCGTCACGGACATCGCCACCGATCCCCTGTGGAAGGACTACCGCGACCTGGCACTGCGGGCCGGGGTCGCGGCGTGCTGGTCCACGCCGATCCAGGACGCGGACGGCCGGCTGCTGGGCACCTTCGCGATGTACCACAGCACCCCCAAGGCTCCTGCGGACAGGGATGTGAAGCTCAGCGTCGCGTTCGCACGCATAGCCGCGCTGGCCATCGAGCGCCACTGTGCGGTGGAGGCGCGGCGCGCCGCCCAGGAGCGTGAGAAGGCGGTCCGTGAGGATCTGGCCTTCCTGCTGGAAGCGAGCACCGCCATCACGGGCGAGACACACTATTCGGAGAGCCTGCAGTGCATGGCCAGGCTGACCGTTCCGGGCCTGGCGCCGCTGTGCGCCGTCCACGTGGTCGAGCGCGGACGGACCCGCCGCATCGCCGTCGCCGCCTCGACCCGGGAGGGGGAACAGCTCCTCTCCTCCCCCGCGCTGTGCGACGACGTGGACGCCGCCGTCGCCCGCGTGCTGGCCTCCGGCGCCATCGAGACGTCCCCCACGGGCAGCTCCTGCGCGCAGTTCGGCGTCACGGGTTACGTGTGCGTGCCGCTGGCCACCCGGGGCCGCACCTTCGGCACGCTGACTCTCCTGACCACCGCCCTGACTCTGGACGGCCACACGATCGCCCTGGCCCAGGAGCTCGCCCGCCGGGCCGCTTCGAGTGCCGACAACGCCCACCAGTTCACCGACCGCGTCCGGCTGGCCCACGACCTGCAGGCAGGCCTGTTGCCTCCCGAGTTGCCCAGAATTCCCGGCGTGACCTTGGCCGCCTCGTACCATCCGGCCGGGGAAGGACTCGACGTCGGCGGCGACTTCTACGACGTCTTCCCGCTGTCCGGCGACCGCTGGGCGTTCATGATCGGCGATGTGTCGGGGCGCGGCGCACTGGCGGCCACCACCACCGGAATGGTCCGCCACACCGCACGCGCCGCCGCCCGCCTCGGGAACGACCCGACCGCGGTGGTCACCGCCATCAACGACGCGTTGACGGCAGGCACCGCCGATGAGGACCAGTTCGTTTCACTTGTCTACGGCGAGCTGCGGCACTCCCCGTCTCGCCTCGCGCTCAACCTGATTCGAGCGGGCCACGTACCGCCCCTCGTGCGCCGGGCCGACGGCACGGTCGAAGAACTCCCGCAACCAGGCCTGCTGTTGGGCATCCGTCCCGACCCCGCCTTCTGCCCGTTCGACATCGACCTGCGCCCCGGCGACAGCCTGGTCCTGGTCACCGACGGCATCACCGAGGCCCGCTCCGCCGACGGCGAACTCTTCGGCGAGGACCGCCTGGCCGACGCGCTCGTCGTCGACCGGACCACGACACCCACCGCCCCCACCCTCATCGAGTCCATCACCGCTGCAGTCACAACGTTCGCAGGCAATGCCACCCTCGACGACCGGGCCGCGTTGGTTGTCACCGCCACCTGATGGTCGCGATGGCGCAGCAGCCATTGCCGCGCTCACAGCGCGCAGCGGGCAGGAAGTTCAGCCGGAGACCGCAGGTGGAGTGGATGAACTTCCGGATACGGGCAGCGCCCGTCACAGGCCGTGCTGGTCAAGGAGCGGGAGCTGTTCGCGGGTGGCGGGCCCGGGCACCCGGCCTTGGCCGCCGAGTCCTACGCGGGCATCACGCCATGGATGCGGGAGAGAGTGAAGACGCGATCCGCTTCGCGCAGGTGGCACCAGGCGTCGAGGTAGGGCGGGTCGAGTTGCAGGTCGCTGAGGGTGCGTACGGTCCGGTTGCCCGAGGTGGCGACGTACTCGACCGTGATGGCCGCACCGGTGTCGATGGCATGGGCGACCTGGCGGACGTCGCTGTACGACAGGTGCTTCGCGTATCCGGCGACGATCTCCTCGGTGTCCGTCGCGAAAGGCACCCCGCTGCCGAACGGGTCGGGTTCCGGTGCTGCCGGCGGTGCCTTGAGCAGCCGGTCAGCCAGGGCGTCCGTCCCGGCGTCGGTGGGCATGTCCGAGGCGCGGGTTGCGGTGGTCCGGGGGCCGCCCCTCCCGACGTTCCCTCGTGGGGGCGGGACGGCAGCGGCGGCCCTGTGCGGCAGGCGCTTTTCGACGCGTACCGTTCCCCCGGCGGTCTCGGCAACCGGGGCGTAGCCCGCAGCGCGGAGCGTGGCGAGAGTCGTCGCGGGTGGGCTGCTGCTGACCAGGACCGTCGGGGCGAGCTGCCGCAGGGCGAGCTTGGACAGTGCGCGGTGGGCGGCGAGTTCGGCCAGGAGTGCGGGTTCCTCGCCGTGGATGACACAGGCCGCGGGGGCGATGCGCATCCGTCCATGACCTCGTGCGGTGTCGGCGATGAGATAGGTCAGCGGCTGTGGCAGGGCCGTGGTGGAGCCGGCGGCCAGGTCGGCTGTGATGTCGTCCGGGGTACGGCCGGCGTCCAGGGCCCGGCGGATACTGCCGGCACTGAAGCGCCATACCGACGCCGTGCCACTGGTCTCCCGGTCGGCCATCGAATCCAGCAGCGCTGCGAGTCGCGCGGACGGGGTGCCGGTGACGACGGCGGTGAGGTCGGCGCCGATCCGGGCCGTCGTGGTCGCGGGGGGCAGCAGCCGCCGGGTCGTGATGGCGAGTTCTTCGTCGGCGTGGGCCGCCAGATGGACACCGAGCGGGGACAGCGCACCCCGTGCCAGCACGCCCAGCAGTTCGCCTTCGCGGATCACAGTGCTGAACGGTGCCGTGTCCTCGGGCGAGGCGTCGTCGGCGAGCGGACGGTGCCAGGCCACGAGCGGCCCCAGCTCCGAAGCGGCCTTCACACCCTGTCCTGCCGGAAGCCCCGCTGCCGCGGTGAGCAGCCCGTGGCGGGCCTGCAGACAGCCGTCGCAGTCAGGCGCACCGGCGAGCGCGGGAAGCGCCTTGTTGTCTTCGTCGCGCGCCCGGGTGGGGGTGAGCGGCAGGTCCCCCCATGCCCGGAGCAGTACGGCGAGTTGTTCTGCGGGCTCCTGCTCGGCCCAGGCGTCGTAAGCCTCGGTGGGAGGTACGCGATCGCCGTCGCGGGCCAGCAGCCCGGCGGCGTACGCGGTCTCCAGGGCGATGCGTACGACGGCGTCGTCCGCTTGGGCGGCCTTGCCGAGCCGGGCCAGTTCACGTGCGCCGATCCCGCCCGACTTCAGCCGGGTCGGCGGAGCGGTCGCGCACACCGAAAGGACGGAGGCGGCATGGGCCGCGAACGCGGTGGCTGCCGCCGCGGCCTCCCGCTCCACCGCCGAGGAGGTGATGGGCACCAACTGTGTGACGGGCGGCAGAGGTTCGAACGGAGCGTGCCAATCGGAGCCCCGCAGAGCCAAGGCCACCTCGACCGGCGTCCGGACGAACCCGTACCGGTGACGGTCCTGCAGCAGAAGCCCGCGGTCGAGGGCCCATCGGGCGCCTGGTTGGAGGTCGCGGGCAGGAGCCCCGAACGCGACGAACAGTGACTGACGCGGCGTGGACCTGGCACTCTGATCAAGCAACTTCCTTGTGGCCGCCGGTGCCTCCGCCACCAGCGCGGCGACTCGTTCCGCGTCACTGTGATGCTCCACGAGAGCCGCGAGTCGCTGCTGCTTGGTGCCGGGGGGCTTGATGCCCAGGACCGCCAGCATGCCGCGCAGTTCCTCCGAGGTGGCGCCGGCCAGCAGCTCTTCCAGCGGAGCGTCAAGCCCCAGGGGCGTGCTCCACGCCTGCCGCAAGGGCGTGGACATGCGGAGTGCCCCGTTGCCGTCGTGCCACACGAGCGCCCGATCCGACAGTTCCTCCAGGGTCGCGTCCAGCGCGTGTACCGCCGCGGCGGACGTCGCGCCGAGCAACTCCGCCAGGCTGTCCCGGGTCGCTCGGGCTCCCAGGGCGGCCAGGGCCTCGGCGGCCTGCAAGCACGGCAGCGTGAGTTGCGGCAGGACGAGTGCCACGGACCCCGGACGTTGGAGGCGGTCCGCCAGTTCCCCCACCGAGCGGGGCTCCGGCGAGGAGGCTGCGTCCTTCCGCATCGCGAGTACGCGTGCCAGGCGGGAGCCATCGAGTGCGCTCAGCCAAGTCGCAAGCGTCGATCGGGACTTCATGAGGGTGCACCTCGACGGGTAGGGGAGACCACCGGCGGGCCGAAGCGCTTCGGCACCAAGGTCAAGGATGGCGCAGTTCCATGATCGGCGGATGCCGTACGAAGACGGAGTCCGGGGCACCGCCCCGCCGCGGGCCCAGCCCGACGATACGGGCCGACGGCAGTAGAAGATCTGGCTACCCGCTCGCCGAAATATCCTTGATGGGGCGATATAAATGCAACCAAAACTGGAGCCGGCGCACGACGAGGAGCCGAGCCACAGTCGCGGCTCGGCTCCTCGTCTCGCCTGTTCAGGCGGCTGCGGAGGATACGAGATTCGAACTTGTGAGGGGTTGCCCCCCACACGCTTTCCAAGCGTGCTTCACCGCTGCGCAGTCGCGCCTCTCTCCCAGGCGAGGGCGAGGAAGCGCTCGACGCGGCCCAGGTCGAGTTCGGCGGCGAGGGACACGACGAGGACGGCGTGGTCGACGTCGGCGGCGAGGACCTGCCCCTCGGACCCCTTGGAGGAGGAGCGGACGAAGGCGGTGCGGCGGGGCAGATACGCCCGGACGTACCGCGGATCACCGCCGGGGCCGACGGCGACCCAGTCCGCCGTGCACACGACCTTCATCGGGTCGCGGGGCACGACGAACTCGGCGTCGGCGCGGACGGTTCCGTCGGCGGTGACGACGTCGCACCGGCCGCGGTCGACCCGTACGACCCGGCCGGGCAGCAGCCCGGCGGCGGCGTGGGAGTCGAACGCGCCGGCCCAGGCCTCGTCCCAGCCGAGGGGTGCCAGCGCGGTGAACACAGCGGAGGTGGAAGTCAAGGGAGACCCTTCACAAGGGTGGCCCCGGGCAGGCGCGCGGACGCGGTCGGATCAGCCGGTGGCCGCGGAGGTGGACTTGAGGAGTTCCTGGACGGGGGCAGAACCCGGCGCCGTGACAGCCATCGGTCGACACCTCCTCCTCTCTCTCGCACCGCTCGTGCGCACACCACCTCAACATGCGTGATCAATGCAGCCCCCGGGCGGGACCCGGCGTCAAAGCATTTGTTCAGCCGGCCGCGCAGGACGCCCCGTTGAGTGTGAAGCCGTACGGTGCCCGGTTCGCGTCCTGCCAGGTGGCGAGGAAGCCGAAGGACAGGGTGCCGTGCGCGGCGACGGTCCTGTTGTAGTCGGCGGCGGTGGCGGTGACGCGCGAGCCGTCCTGGTGGACGGTGGCGTCCCACATCTGGCCGACCCGCTGGCCGTCGTGGAAGCTCCAGGAGACCCGCCAGTCGGTGAGGGGCCGGTCGGTGGTGACGGTGACGGCGGCCTGGAAGCCGGCGGCCCACTGGTTGACGACGTCGTAGGCGACCCGGCAGGACGCGTCCGCGGACCCGGCGGCGCCGGACTGCTGCTCGGCCGTGGAGGTGCTGCCCTGCGGTTCGGGATCCGGCTGCGTACGGCCGGGGTTCGCCGCCGTACCGGTCGCGGAGGGGGTCGCGGACGGGCTGCCCGCGGTGGACGACGGCGGCGCGGCGGAACGGCTCGCGGAGCGGGAGACGCTGGGGTCGGCGACCGGCTGACGGTCGTCGCGGCCGCCGGCGGCCGTGTCGTCGCCGGAGCCCGAGCCGCCGAACGGCATCATCGACGCGCCGAGCGCGAGCGCCGACAGCACAACGGCGGCGACGAGCAGCCCGCCGCGCAGCGCCCGGCTGCGGCCGCCGCCCTCCTCGGTGTCACCGGGGTCCGCCTCGGCACCGGGGCGGCCGGCGCCGAGGCGGACCTCGGCGGCGCGCCGGCGGCGCTCCAGGTAGGCGAGGCCGCCCCAGCCGACGACCCCGCCGGCCAGCGCGGCGGGCAGTCCGCCGCCGTGCAGCCGCAGGCAGGCCGCGGCCTCGGCGCAGCGCACGCAGGTGGCGAGGTGCCGGGAGAGGTCGCCGGGGGTGTCGGCGACCGGCGAGCGGGTGACCGCGTCGAGCAGCCGGGCGTACGAGCGGCACTGCGCGTCCAGCGGGGTGTCCAGGTGGGCCCGGTGGCAGCGGTCGCGGAACAGGGTGCGGACCTGGTCGAGTTCGTCGCCGACGGTGGCCGGGTCGAGGCCCAGCCGACGGGCGACGACGGGCAGGGGCAGCGCCTCCACCTCGGCCAGCCAGAGCAGCGAGGCATCGGCCTCCTGCATGTCCCGCAGGCCCCGCAGGGCGATCGGCCTCTGCAGCGGCGGTCCCGAACAGCGGGCCGCCTGGCCGGAGTTGAGCCACAGCCGCAGCTCGGGGTCGAGCTTGTGCCCGTCACCGCCGGCCTCCCAGCCGGCGGCGGTGTCGCGTACGGCGGTGAGCAGGGCCGGGATCGTCGGCAGCCGGGCGCCGCGGCGGCCGGCGCCGCGCACATGGGTGCGCTCGGCCGCGCGGATCTCGCGCACGCCGAGCGCGAAGGCCTCGGTGGCCAGTTGATGGGCCGTCACGGACCCGGAGGTGCACAGGTCCGCGTAACTGAGCACCGCGTCCCAGCCCTCCGAGAACAGCGCGGCCTCGGTGGGGTCCTGGGGGGTCGGCAGGTCGGGCATGGGACTCCTGCATCCACGAGCGAGGTCAACTCTCCATAGGAGAAAGGGAGTTGCGTGGAACCCCGCGGCAGAGCACCGAGCCTTTCACGACCCCGACACAACTGACAAGCGGCCTGTTCACATCCGGTGACGCATGGTGGCGGGACGGATGCGCGTCGCGACGAACCCCGACTCCCGCCTCTGGTACGGACGCGGAGGCCGCATCACTCACCGCCCCGCCGGTTCGCTCGCGGGCTCGTCGGCGGCGGGCAGGCTGTCCATGAAGGAGCTGACCGAGAAGACCGCGCGGCCGGGTCCGGGCGGGCCGTAGCCGGGCGGCGAGGACAGGCCGAAGTCGTCCATCGTCTGCCGGTAGGCCTGGAGCAGCCGGATGTGGTACTCCAGCGGCGCGCCCTGCGGGTTGGCCTTGCCGAGCGGGGTGGTGGGCTCCGGGCACCAGGTGGTGAAGCGGGGCGTGATGCCGTGCGACATGAAGAAGCGCAGCCCCTCGGTGGTCGACGCGATGGCCTCGTCCACGGTCGTGAAGCCGAACGGCTCGGCCATCTCCACGCCTGCCACGAAGTTGGGGATCACGTTGCGCGGGCCGAACACCTCGGCGGAGTCCAGGATCCGCCGGTGCCACTCGTCGCGGCCGACGTAGCGCTCCTTGCCGGGGCAGTACAGCTCGAACAGCCTGCGGTCCCACACCTCGAAGTTGGGGTGGTAGATCTGCACGCCGTAGTCCTTGAACCGCTGCACGTCGTCGCGCGGCAGCGCCTGGGCGACGACCTTGCCGATCCAGCGGCCCGGGAAGCGCTCCTCGATGGCCTTGGCGTAGTGGCCGTAGAAGTCGGCCTCGTCGCGTCCGGAAACCGTTTTCGTAATGGCTCCGCCGGTGAGCGTGTACGCGGTGGACGCCTTCTGGGTGTCGTACCGGTCGATGATCTCCAGCGCCTCCAGGACCTCCTCCACGTCCTTGACGCCGGTGTACGGCCGCCCGGCCGCCTTGTGCTGGCGCCAGTTGTGGTTGATGTCGCAGTACTGGCACTCCTCCTTGGCGCCGAAGTACTGGCAGACCCGGAAGACGGTGAGGTAGATCAGGTAGCCCCACTGGATGGTCGGGGCGACCTCCATCACGGACTTCCCGTTGGACAGGGTGTGCCGGTAGTACTCCGGCATGGGCGGCACGCCGACGTCCGCGATCCGCCTGCCGTCGAGGTAGAGCCCGAGCAGTCCGTCCTCGTCGGCGGCGACCCGGTAGGGCGAGGCGGGGTTCACCCGTACGGAGACCACGGTGCGGCGCAGGTCGTACGGGCCGCCGGTGAGGATGATCTCCTCCGGGGGCCTGCGCAGCGCGGCCTCGCCCAGTTCGGGCAGGGTGCCGTGGTCGAAGGAGAAGATGAAGTACGACTTCGGCTTGACCTCGCCGCTCTCGTTGTCGCTGAGGGCGGACGGGTCGAAGGCGACGCCGCCGCGGAGCAGGTCCTCCTTGATGACGGCTTCCCGCGGCACCTGCGGGAACCGCTCCATCAGATCCTCGACCAGCGCGGTACGACTGCCCATCCGTCTGTCTCCTCCCGGTTCAGGCGTACGTGTCACACCGTATGCCCCCGCCCGGGGATCAGCCGTGCCGGGTCCCCGCACGCCGTGCGATGTGTTCCGGTACGGCGATGCCGGGCGGCAGTGCCGGGTCGGGCTGCGGGGTGCCCCAGCGCGGGGTCAGCGGCAGGACGCCGGCCCACAGTCCGAGGGCCGCATCGGGTCCGTCGCCGTCCTCCGGGGCGCCGGTGCGGATCTTGACGGAGGCCTCTTCCAGGCAGAGGGCGAGAAGGGTGGTCGCCGCGAGTTCCTTGCGGCTGGGCAGTCGGGCGTACGACCACTGCCCCGGTGCGGAGTGCTCGGTGAGCAGACGCAGGCCCTCCTGCTTCCGGTCGGGGTCGGTGACCTTGCGGGCGGTGCCGTGGATCATGGCGCTGCGGTAGTTGACGCCGTGCTCGAAGACGGACCGCGCGAGCACCAGTCCGTCGACGTGCGTGACCGTGACGCAGACCGGGGTGTCGCCGGCGAGGCTGCGGCCGGCCACCGACCCGTGGAGATACAGCCACCGCTCGTCCCGCCCGTACACGGTCGGCACGACGACCGGCCGTCCGTCCACCACCACGCCGAGGTGACAGACGAACCCGGCGTCGAGAACCGCCTCCAGCTCCGACCGCTCCAGCCTTCCCTGCTCGCGCAGCCGCCGGTGCCGGGTACGGTCGGTGACGGGCAGCCGGTCGGGCAGCGGTTCCTCATTCATGAACCGGAAAGTTACCGATACCGCAGAGAAAGAGCCAGCAATATTTCACATACATCGATCGCAACCGGTTACGGCAACGAAATCCGCAGACATCCTCGATGGTGGACCCTGCCTGATCATGGCGGATGAGAGGCTCGGCGGACACGCACTCTCCGGGAGGGACGCAACGGTGACAGGGACAGCCGGGACCGCGGGCACGGTCACCAACTGGGCGCGCACCATCACGTACACCGCTCGGGAGTTCCACCGGCCCCGCACGCCCGACGCGCTCGCGGCGCTGGTGGCGCACAGCGCGCGGGTACGGATGCTGGGCAGCGGGCACTCCTTCAACCGCATCGCCGACCCGGGCCCGGACGGCGTACTCCTCTCCACGGCCGGCCTGCCGGCGGTGACCGACGTCGACACGGCGGCACGCACGGTCCGCGTGTCCGGCGGCGTCCGCTACGCCGAACTCGCCCGCGCCGTCCACACACACGGCCTCGCCCTGCCCAACATGGCCTCTCTGCCGCACATCTCGGTGGCCGGCTCGGTGGCGACCGGCACCCACGGCTCCGGCGTCACCAACCGGCCGCTCGCCTCGGCGGTACGCGAGGTGGAGCTGGTCCGCGCCGACGGCGCGGCGGTGACGATCGGCCGGGACGACCCGCGCTTCGACGGCGCCGTGACCTCCCTGGGCGCGCTCGGCGTCGTCACCGCCCTCACCCTCGACCTGGAGCCGGCGTACGAGGTGGAGCAGCGGGTCTTCACCGAACTCCCGCTGGCGGGGCTGGACTTCGAGACGGTGGCGGCCGCCGGATACAGCGTGAGCCTGTTCACCGACTGGCGTGAGCCCGGCTTCCGGCAGGTGTGGGTCAAGCGGCGCACCGACGAAGCGGCCGTGCCCTTCCCCTGGGCCTCACCCGCGACCACCGCACTGCACCCGGTGCCGGGCATGCCCGCGACCCACTGCACCGGACAACTGGGTGTACCGGGACCGTGGCACGAGCGACTGCCGCACTTCCGGGCGGAGTTCACGCCGAGCAACGGGGAGGAGATCCAGTCGGAGTATCTGCTGCCGCGGTCGACGGCGGTGGAGGCGCTGTATGCGATAGACGGTATCCGGTCGACAGTATCCGGTGTATTGCAGACCTGCGAGGTGCGGACGATCGCCGCCGACACACAGTGGCTGAGCCCGGCCCACGGGCGGGACTCGGTGGCGCTGCACTTCACGTGGGTGCCGGACGAGGCGGCCGTCCTGCCCGTGGTGCGCCGGCTGGAGGAGGCGCTGGAGCCGTTCGGTCCGCGGCCGCACTGGGGGAAGGTGTACGAGATGCCGTCGACGGTCGTCCGTGGACTGTATGCACGTCTCCCCGACTTCCGCGCCCTGGCCCGCTCCCTGGATCCGGCCGGGAAGTTCACCAACGCGTTCGTCCGGAAGCTGCTCGACGAGTGATGCGACGAGCGACGCCCTCTCCACCCCCTGCTTCGTCCACCCCGAACTTCGCGGACCGCGACTTCTTCCACCCCCTTTCCTAACCCCTTGTCGAAAGGAGTCGGCAGCCCATAGCCTGACGCCCGCGCCGGTGCCGATGCCGCCCCGGCCGGGTCTGGACGGGATGGGAGGGGCCGCCGCGTGAAGCGCACATCGCGTGACATCCGCACCGCGAACCGCTACGAGGTGCTGCGCCAGATCATCGCCGAGTCTCCTACCTCCCGGCAGGAGTTGGCGGCCGCCACCGGACTGAGTCTGGCCACCGTCGCCACGCTGGTCGGCGAGCTGCTGGACCTGCGCATGATCACCGAGGTCGGATTCGAGGACTCGGCGGGCGGGCGGCCCCGGGGGCTGGTGGCCGTCAACGCTTCCGGCGGGGCGCTGATCGGGGTGGACATCGCGGAGACGTACGTCCATGTCGAGCTGTTCGACCTGGCGCTCGACGTGCTGGCCCGTGCCGACGAGGACATGCGGCCCGGCGAGAGCCGCCCGGAACAGGTGGTCGGCCAGGTCGCCGCCGCCGTCGGCGCGGTGATGGCGCAGGCCGGGGTCGAGGCGGCCCGGGTGCTCGGCGTCGGGGTGAGCGTGCCGGGCCAGGTGGACCGGGACAGCGGCGTCGCCGAGTACGCGCCCAACTGGGACTGGCACGACGTGCCGTTCCTCGATCTGCTCGCCGAACACATCGCGTATCCGCTGTACCTGGACAACCCGCTGCGCGCCTGCGCGGTGGCGGAGCTGTGGTTCGGGGCCGCGCGCGGCCGCGGCGACACGGTGGTGGTCAATCTGGGCACGGGCGTCGGCGCCGGTCTGGCGCTCGGCGGCGGGCTGCACCGGGGGGTGAGCAACAGCGCCGGCGAGTGGGGTCACACCACGCTGGTGCTGGACGGCCGGCTGTGCCACTGCGGCAACCACGGCTGTGTCGAGACCTACGTCGGCGCGCCCGGCATCATGCAGAATCTGCGCGAAGTGAGCCCGGACTCGCCGCTGTTGCACCCCGAGGACCAGACGGCCACCATCGACGCGCTGGCCCGCGCGGTCGCCGCGGGCGATCCGGTGGCGCTCAAGGTGGTCCGGGACACGGCCCGTTACCTCGGTGCCGGCATCTCCGATCTGATCAACCTGCTCAACCCCGAAGTGGTCGTGCTCAGCAGCTGGGTCGCCTCCCGGCTGGGCGCGCCGCTGCTCGACGAGGTACGCCGGGCCGTGGCCCGGCACGCGCTGCGCCGGCCGCTGGCCGCCACCGAGATCGTCCTGTCCCCGATCCCCACCGACCCGGTCTCCCTCGGCGCGGCCACGTTCGCGCTGGAGGGGGCCCTGCAGTCGGTCGGGCCGAGGCAGGGCACCGCCAAGAACACCACCAAAGGCACCACGAGAAGCACCGCCTCGCGCACCACCCTCGCAAGGAGCCGTACCGCACCGCCTTCATGACGACGGAAGGGATGCACGTGTCTCACCCCCGCAGGAGATCCCCGCTGCTCGCGGTCCCGGCCGCGCTGGCCTTCGGCGCCGCCCTCCTCACCTCCCCGCCCGCGAGCGCCACCAACGCCCCGGCGACCACCACCCCGGCCGCCGCCGAGGTCTCCCCGCACGCCGCCCAGACCATCGACGACATCGGCGCCTCGGGCGCCTGGTGGGTCAACGACCTGACGCACTTCGACCCGAAGGTGCAGGCCAGGGTCGCCCAACTCCTGTTCTCCCCAGAGGGGTTGGACCTCAGTTCGTACCGCTACAACATCGGGGGCGGCGGCACCGCCGTCACCACCGCGGCCCGCGCCGCCGAGGACTTCCTCAACGCCGACGGCTCCTACGACTGGAGCCGGGACAAGGGCGGCCGGACGTTCCTGGCGTACGCCGCGAAGTACGGGGTCAAGGACCTGATCGGCTTCGTCAACAGCGCGCCCGCCCGGTGGACGACCAACGGCCGGAGCTGCGGCGGGCAGTTGAAGGCCGAGAACGAGAGCGACTTCGCGAAGTACGTCGCCGACGTGACCGATCACTTCGCGCGCAAGGGCGTACGGCTGGACTACATCAGCCCGTTCAACGAGCCGGACAACAGTTTCGCCGACTGCGGTCAGGAGGGCATGCCGGTCCCGGTGGACCAGCGCGACGACATCGTGCGCGCGCTCGGCGCCGAGCAGCGGACCCGGCACCAGAAGACGTCGCTCATCGCGGACGAGTCCAGCAAGACCACGCAGTTCACGAGCGAAGTGCCGCAGTGGATGGCCCAGCCGGGCACCGCGCGGTACGTCGCCAGGCTGGCCCATCACACGTACGACGACCCGGACGACGGCCGGCTCGGCAATGTCTACGAGACGTCGAGGTCGGTCGGCAAGACCTCCTGGGCCACTGAGATCTGCTGCTTCGGCAAGGGCACGACGGGCTGGAACCAGGAGTACGACCCGACGATCGACAACGCCCTGCTGATGTCGCGGATCATCTACAAGGACTTCGCGACCTCCCACGACTCGGCGTTCCAGTGGTGGGTGGCGCTCGCGAGCGGGTACGGAACCAGCCCGACCGCGAAGAACGACCAGGGCTGGAACGACGGCTTGATCTACTACGACCCCGACTACGCGGCGAACGGCGACCAGCGGCTGTACTTCACCAAGCGGTACTACGCGCTCGGCCAGTACAGCAAGTTCGTCCGGCCGGGAGCGGTCGCGCACGACGTGACCGGGGCGCCGGACGGCGTGGAGGTGTCGTCGTACGACCGGGACGGGCAGTGGGTGGTCGTGGTGAACAACCACAACACGACCGACACCGCGCTGAACCTGCACTTCGCCAGCGCGGCCCCGGTGCGGGCGACGCAGGCGGTACGGACCTCCGCGAGCGAGGACTGGGCGAGGGTCGCGAGGCCCTCGGTGCGCGGCGGGACCGTGTCCGCGACGCTCGCGGCCCGTTCGATCACGACGTACGTCTTCGACCGGAAGCCACAGGGCGGCCACGGCGGTTCGGCGGTCACCGGGGCCCTGGCCGGCAGGCAGTCCGGCAAGTGCCTGACCGCCGACGCCTCGGGGGCCGCGATCGCCACGTGCACGGGCGCGGCGGACCAGGCGTGGTCGTACGACGCCGCCGGCACGCTGAAGGGTGCCAACGGCTATCTGACGGCGGGCGGTTCGGGACTGGAGGCGAGCGCCGCGGCCACGGGTGACGGCACCCAGCGCTGGCTGCTGAACGGCAACGGGCAGATCGTGAACGAGGCGTCGGGCAGGTGCCTCGACGTCAGCGGGCAGGCCACCGCGGACGGCAGCAAGGTCATCGTCTACAGCTGCAACGGCGGCGCCAACGAGGCCTGGTCCCGGCAGTAGTCCCCTCCGTCAGTCCGCACTCCCCCTGATCGAGGGCCGCCGGCCGCACCCCTGACCCGGCGGCCCTCATCTCCCCTGCCCCGACATTCCGTTCGTGATTCCGAACCAGATGCAACTCTTCGAACAGACTTCGTCCAACCCCTTGCCGAAGCCTTAGCCGAAGGTTAACGTCCCGCACCGCACCCTCCTTTTCACGCCATTGGGCCACCAGGCCGTCCGGCCCTCGGGCGCAGAGCCGCACACGCACGCCGCGCGCTGCATGCCACAAGCCGCAAGCCGCAAGCCGCCGCACCGAGCCGCCCGCCGTACTCGAAAGACAAGGACGTCAGCATGTCGGCACAGAGCAACAGCCACTGGGACCGCCGTTCGCTCCTCCGGGCCGCCGCCGGCCTGGCCGCCGCCGCCCCGCTCGCCGCGTGCGGCAGCAACAACGGGCGTGGGGGCGGCGGTTCGGGCAAGCAGCTCCAGCAGTACTTCCACGCGTACGGCGAGGCCGGTGTGGAGCAGGCCGTCAAGCGGTACGCGAAGGCGTACTCGAAGGCGAACGTGTCCACCCAGTGGATCACCGGCGCCGACTACGAGACCAAGCTCTTCGCCGCCCTGCTCACCCAGCAGGCGCCCGACGTCTTCGAGTTCCACCCGCAGATCCAGCTGGTCAAGAGCGGCCAGGTGGCGGACCTGACGGACATCATCGAGCCGGTCAAGGACGACTTCAACCCGGCCGACATCGCCTCGCACAGCTACGACGGCAAGATCTACGGCGTCCGCATGATCGACGACCCGCAGTTCCTCTTCTACCGCAAGTCGATGCTGCAGAAGGCGAACGTCGCGGTGCCGACCACCCTGGAGGAGCTGATCGAGGCCGCCGCCAAGCTCACCACCCCCAAGGTCAAGGGCCTCTTCCTCGGCAACGACCTGCACGCCATCGAGGCACCCCTGATCTGGTCCGCCGGCGCCGAGACCCTCACCGCGAAGAACGAGATCGGCTTCCACACCGACGGGGTCGTCGAGGGCCTGCGCCAACTGCGCAAGCTGTTCACCAGCGGCAGCCTGCTGCTGGACGCCCCGGCCGACTTCTGGGACCCGTCCGCGATCAGCCAGGGGCTGTGCGCGATCCAGTTCTGCGGCATGTGGGCGATGCCCGTGATGCAGAAGGCGCTCGGCGACGACCTCGGCGTCCTGCCCTTCCCGAAGGTCGGCAGCAAGGGCAGGCCGTCGGTCTACAACGGCGGCTGGTCGATGTTCGTCAACGCCAAGGGCGGCGACGTGGACGCGGCCAAGGAGTACGTGAAGTGGCTGTGGATCGACCAGAAGCAGTACCAGGAGGACTTCGCCACCTCCTACGGCTTCCACATCCCGCCGCGCACGTCGATCGCCGCCCGGGCCGACAAGCTCAAGTCGGGCCTGGCCGCCGAGGGAGTGAAGCTGTTCAACACCTACGGTCACTTCGACAACATCGGCTGGACGCAGGCCATGTGGAGCGCCTGGGACTCGGTCATCGCCGACTGCGTGCGCCAGGGCGGTGACCCGGAGGCCGCCCTCGACAAGGCCGGCAGGACGGTCGAGCGCGAGCTGAAGAAGCTCTTCGGATAGACCGGCGGACGGACTGCGACATGTCGACCACCACCACCCGCGGGATCGCCCGCCCCACCCCGGCCGGGACCTCCGGAGCCCGGCCGCGGCAGGCTCTCGGCGCGAACCGGACCCTCAACTTCTGGCTCTTCACCGGCCCGTTCCTCATCGGCCTGGTGATCTTCGTCTTCGTCCCCATCGTCTGGAGCGTCTGGCTCAGCTTCTACGACGCCCGCTTCACCGTCACCCCGAGCCACTTCGTCGGCCTCGACAACTACCGGCACATGCTGTCGAACAGCGACTTCACCGGATCCCTGGTGACGTTCACGGTGTTCGCCGCGTTCATCGTGCCGACCACCTGGGCGCTCTCCCTCGGCCTCGCCCTGCTGGTGCACCGGCTGCGCCTCCTGCGCGCCTTCTTCCGCTCGGTGTTCTTCCTGCCGACCGCGTGCAGCTATGTCGCCGCCGCGCTGATCTGGAAGATGTCCCTGTTCAACGGCGTCCGCTTCGGCCTGGCGAACACGGTCGTCGGCTGGTTCGGCGTCGACAACATCGCCTGGGTGTCCAACCCGAGCCCGCCCTGGTACTGGCTGGTCATCGTGACCGTACGGCTGTGGCTGCAAGCCGGTTTCTACATGATTCTCTTCCTCGCGGCCCTGCAGAACATCCCCGGCGAGCTGTACGAGGCCGCGGCCATCGACGGCGCCAGGCGCGGCTGGCAGACCTTCCGGTACATCACGCTGCCCCAGCTGCGCGCCACCACCACCGCGGTGATCCTGCTGCTGCTCATCGCCGCGTACCAGGCCTTCGACGAGTTCTACAACCTCATCACCACCCGCGCGACCTGGGGTCAGACGCCCCTGATGGTCCTGTACAAGACCGCCCTCGGCTCCAGTCAGGACTACGGCTCCGGCAGTGCCGGCGCGGTCATCCTGACCCTGCTGATCTGTGTCGTCACCCTGTTCCAGGGCAGGATCATGGGCTTCGGCCGGGGGGAGGAGTCCACGTGACCACGTCCGTACCCGAGGCCGGCGCGAAGAGCCGCCGTGCGCGGCGCGCCGGCGTCCTCGGCAACACCGGCCTCTACCTCGCCGTGAGCGTCGCCGCGGTGCTCTTCCTCGTCCCCTTCTATCTGATCGTCCGCAACGCCCTGTCGACGGACGCGGAGATCACGGGCGAGAACTGGCAGTTCTTCCCCAGCCATCTGCGGTGGGGCAACATCTCCGAGCTGTTCGACGACACGACGGTCGACTTCGCCCGGTCCCTGTGGAACTCGATGGTCGTCGCCGTCCTCATGACCGCCGGCATCCTGCTGATCTGCTCGCTCGCCGGCTACGGCCTCGCCCGCATCCCCTACCGGCACGCCAACAAGGTCTTCTACGCCGTCCTCGCCACGTTGATGGTGCCGACGGCCGTCACCTTCGTGCCCAGTTTCGTCCTGGTCTCGTCCCTCGGCTGGGTCGACAGCTACCGGGGGCTCATCATTCCGGGCCTGTTCAGTGGTTTCACCTGCTTCCTGTTCCGGCAGTACTTCCTCGGGTTTCCGAAGGAGCTGGAGGAGGCGGCGCGGGTGGACGGGCTCGGCTACTGGGGCGCGTACTGGCGGGTCGTCGTCCCCAACTCGCTGAACTTCTTCGCGGCGATGGCGACCATCACGTTCATCAACGGCTGGAACTCCTTCCTGTGGCCGCTGGTCATCGGCCAGGACCCGAGTGCCTGGACGGTCCAGGTCGCCCTGTCGTCGTACATGACCAACCAGACCGTGAACTACCACCTGATCTTCATGGCCACCGCCGTGTCCATCCTGCCCCTGCTGCTCGTGTTCCTCTTCCTTCAGCGCTGGCTGGTGCAGGGGATCGCGCAGACCGGTATCAAGGGCTGAGCGAGGAGAACGATGTCTTTCCGCACCACCGCTGAAACCGCTTACGTCGAGGACGTCTCCCCGGGCTCAGGCGCACTGCCGCCACGCGCCTGGTACGCCTCCTCCGACTCCATGTCCCTTTCGCTGAACGGAAGTTGGCGCTTCCGGCTGGCGCAGACGGCCGACGCCGAGGACGACTCCTTCGCCGCCGAGGGCTACGACGCCGGTGACTGGGCCGAGGTCTCGGTCCCCGGCCACTGGGTCCTCCAGGGCGGTGGTGCCTTCGGATCCCCGATCTACACCAACCACCTCTATCCGTTCCCGGTCGACCCGCCGCGTGTGCCGACCGAGAACCCGACCGGCGACCATCTGCGCGTCTTCGACCTGCCAGCGGACTGGCCGGACCTCGCCGAGGGCGGCGCGGTGCTGCGCTTCGACGGGGTGGAGTCCTGCGCCCGGGTGTGGCTGAACGGCACGGAGATCGGCGAGTTCAAGGGCTCGCGGCTGCCGCACGAGTTCGCGGTCGGCAGTCTTTTGAAGACTGTAGACAATGTACTGGCGGTCCGCGTCCACCAGTGGTCGGCCGGCTCCTATCTGGAGGACCAGGACCAGTGGTGGCTGCCGGGCATCTTCCGTGACGTCACCCTGCTGCACCGCCCGGCGGGCGCCGCCGCCGACTTCTTCGTCCACGCCTCCTACGACCATCTCTCCGGCACCGGCACCCTGTGGGTCGACTCCGACGTGCCCGGCCGGGTCACCGTGGCGGACCTCGGCATCGACCTCGCGACCGGCGAGAGCGTGACCGTGCCGGTCGAGCCGTGGTCGGCGGAAGTGCCGCGGCTGTACACGGGCGAGCTGGCCACCGAGGGCGAGCGGGTGCCGCTGCGCATCGGGTTCCGTACCGTCGAGCTGTCGGACGGCCTGATCAAGGTCAACGGCAGGCGGGTCCTGTTCAAGGGCGTCAACCGGCACGAGTGGCACCCGGACCACGGCCGCGCCCTCGACCTGGCGACCATGCGCGAGGACGTGCTGCTGATGAAGCGGCACAACATCAACGCCGTGCGCACCTCCCACTACCCGCCCCACCCGGCCTTCCTCGACCTGTGCGACGAGTACGGCCTGTGGGTGATCGACGAGTGCGACCTGGAGACCCACGGCTTCACCGAGCAGGGCTGGCGGGACAACCCCGTCGACGACGACCGCTGGACCCCGGCCCTGCTGGACCGCGCCTCCCGCATGGTCGAGCGGGACAAGAACCACCCCTCCGTCGTCATCTGGTCCCTCGGCAACGAGGCCGGCACCGGCCGCGGCCTGACCGCGATGGCCGAGTGGATCCGCAACCGCGACGCCTCACGCCTCGTGCACTACGAGGGCGACATCGACTGCCGTGACACGGACATGTACTCCCGCATGTACGCCTCCCACGCCGAGGTCGAACGGATCGGCCGGCGCCTGGACGGCGGCACCCGCAAACGCCGCGAACTCCCCTTCATTCTCTGCGAGTACGCCCACGCCATGGGCAACGGCCCCGGCGGACTCGCCGACTACCAGCGACTGTTCGAGACGCACGAGCGGCTCCAGGGCGCGTTCGTCTGGGAGTGGATCGACCACGGCATCACCCACCCGGGGCTGGGCTACGCCTACGGCGGCGACTTCGGCGAGGAACTGCACGACGGCAACTTCGTCTGCGACGGCCTGCTCTTCCCGGACCGGCAGCCCTCCCCCGGGCTGGCCGAGTTCAAGAAGGTGATCGAACCGGTCGGCATCAGCGGCACCGCCGGCGACGGCACGGTCCGGATCACCAACAAGCAGGACTTCGCCGGCCTGTCGGCGCTCGCGTTCTCGTGGTCGTACGAGGTCGAGGGGGAGCCGGTGGGGTCCGGCACGCTGACGGTGCCCGCGCTGGCGCCCGGCGAGTCCGCCGACGTGAAGCTGCCCGCACCGCCGGCCACGGCGCCGACGGGCGAGGCCCACTGGACGGTCCGCGCGGTCCTCGCCGCCGAGACCCCGTGGGCGCCGAAGGGCCACGTCGTCGCCTGGGGCCAGGTCCCGGCCTCGCCGCGCCGCGTGCCGTCGGTCGCGCCGACCGCCCGCCCGGTGCCGGGCGCCGGGGTGATCACCCTCGGCCCCGGCACCTTCGACGCCCGCACCGGCACCCTGACCGCGATCGGCGACGTGCCGGTCACCGGTCTGCGGCTCGACGTGTGGCGGGCCACCACCGACAACGACGACGGCGCCGCCTGGCAGAGCGACACGCGCTACGGCCTGCGGTGGCGTCAGCTGGGTCTGCACCGGATGCGGCACCGGCTGGACGCGGTGGAGGCCGGCGAGGCCGCGCTGACCGTGCGGACGCGGGTGGCACCGGCGGCGGCGGAGGTCGGACTGTCGACGGTATACCGCTGGACGTCCGATGGAGACAGTCTACGGTTGACTGTATACACGACCCCCGAGGGCGACTGGCCCGTCCCGCTGCCCCGGCTCGGCGTCCGCCTCGGCCTGTCGGCGGCCGACGAGGTGCGGTGGTTCGGCGGCGGGCCCGGTGAGGCGTATGCAGACACCAGGATGGCGTCGACGGTCGGCCGTTGGCAGTCGACTGTGGACGGTATGCAGACGCCGTACGTCCGTCCGCAGGAGAACGGCGCCCGGATCGACGTCCGCTGGGCGGAGCTGGGCGGTCTGCGCATCGAGGGCGACCCGGAGTTCCTCCTCACCGTCCGCCGCTGGACCACCGAGCAACTGGACGCCGCCGCCCATCGCACGGACCTCACGCCGGGCGGCACTGTCTGGGTGAACCTCGACCACGGTCAGCACGGCATCGGCTCGCAGTCCTGCGGACCGGGCCCGCTGCCGCAGTACCACCTGCGGGCCGAACCGGCGGAGTTCTCCTTCGTGTTCTCACGGACCAGTTGACGCGCGGCTCCACGTCCCCCGAAGTCCGGCACCCTCCTCCCTCCGAACCTAGGCCTCCTAGGATATAACCTGGGTATCCAAGGAGGAGGGGTCGGACGATGGCGCGCGCAGGGCTCAGTACCGAGCGGTTGATCGCGGCGGCGGCCGAACTCGCCGACGACGTGGGCTTCGAGAAGGTCACCCTGTCCGCGCTGGCCCGCCGTTTCAGGGTGCGGGACGCGAGTCTGTACTCGCACGTCAGGGGCCTTGCGGACCTACGGACCCGGCTCGCGCTGCACGCGGGCGGCGAACTGATCGAGCGGATCGCCGCGGCCGTGGCGGGCCGGGCGGGCAAGGACGCGCTGGCCGCGTTCGCGGGTGCCTACCGCGCCTATGCCCTGGAGCACCCCGGCCGGTACGCGGCCACCCAGATCCGCATCGACCAGTCCCTGATCACCGACTCCCCCGCGATGCGCCGCACGGCCGAGATCACCTACGGGATGCTGCGCGCCTACGGCCTGGACGAGCCCGATCTGACCGACGCCGTACGTCTGTTGCGCAGCACGTTCCACGGCTACTGCGCCCTGGAGTCCGCGGGCGGCTTCGGCGCGGCCCGCGAGGTGCGGGCCTCCTGGGACAAGGCCGTGGAAGCCCTGCACCTCGCCCTCACGCACTGGCCCCGGGAGACGAGGAACGATGGCTGAATCCCCGCACCACGATGTCACGGGCAGTGGTCCCGTCCTGCTGATCGTGCCGGGCGGGGCCGGGCACCCCATGGGGTTCGGGCCGCTGACCGAGCGGCTGGCGCGGCGCTTCACCGTCGTGACGTACGACCCGCTGGGGCTCGCCCACGGGCGGCTCGGCCTGCCGGTGCCGGACCAGCGTCCGGCGGACTGGAGCGAGGGGGCGCACCGGCTGCTGCAGGCCGTGCTGCCGCCGGGCGAGCGGGCGTATGTGTTCGGGACCAGCTCCGGCGGGATCGCCGTACTCGACCTGGCCGCCCGGCACCCGGAGCGGCTGGCGGGAGTGGTGGCGCACGAGCCGCCGTGTGTGACGGTGCTGCCGGACGGGGCGGAGCGGCGGGCCGAGTTGCTCGCGCAGTTCGACGGGGCCGGGCGGCCACCCGCCGAGGGTGAGTCGGCGACCCCGATGGGCGTCTTCCTCGCGCACGTCCTGCGTCCCTTCACCGCTCACGTCCCGGCCGTCCCTGCCGCCGGGGCCCGTCTCACCCTCGCCGCCGGGGCCGGCTCACGCGGCCAACTTCTCTACCGGACCGGTGAGTTGCTCGCCGACCGGCTCGGCGGCTCCTTCGTCGAGTTCCCGGGCGGGCATCTCGGCGCCCTCGATCACCCCGAGGAGTTCGCCGGCCTGCTCACCGCGACATTCCTGTCCGGCGCGCACACCTCGGCGTAGGACGGCGTCGTACCGCCCGGCACCCGGCCGGCCGCGATGTCGGCCACCGCGTCCAGCGCCGCCCCCAGCGCCCGCCGATAGAGGAGCGATCCGAGGCTGACCCGGGCGACGCCGAGGTCGGCGAGGTGACAGACCGTGGGGCCGGTGGGCGAGTAGAGGATGTTGAGCGGGGTGTCGAGGTGCCGGACGAGGCGGCGGATGCGGTCCGGGTCGGTCAGCCCGGGTACGAATACCCCGTCGGCGCCCGCCTGTTGGTAGGCGTCGAGGCGGTTCAGCGTGTCCTTCCCGACGGTGTCACTGTCACCGTCGTCGCCGTCGCCGTCGCTGTCGCCCAGCCAGTACGTGTCCGTGCGGGCGTTGACGAACAGGCCGGGCACGGCGGCCTTCACCGCCGCGATCTTCGCGGCGTGCCGGTCGGCCGGTCCGAGCGCGTCCTCAAGGTTGATGCCGACGACACCGACGGACCACAACTGGCGGGCCAGTTCGGCGACTTCGTCGGGGTCGTCGGAGAAGCCGTCCTCCGCGTCGACGGAGAGGAGATACGGCTCCGAGCCTAGTGTGAGGGCCAGCGCCAGGGTCTGCTCGCGGGTCGCGCCCCGGCCGTCGGGCAGTCCGGCCGCCGCCGCGACGGCCAGGCTGGTCGTGCCGATCGCCGGGAACCCCCGGGCGGCGAGCGCGGCGGCCGAGGCGTGGTCCCAGGCGTTGGGCAGCAGCAACGGCTCGCCCGGGCGGTGGTGCAGCGCGGCGAACGTGGGTGCGGTCGCGGTCACGGTGGGCTCTGCGGTCATGGGACCACGCTAGGCGCCGGACACTTCGGCGTGCGCCGAACGACGGGCGACGTCCGCCGGGCCATGGACGCCGTCCGCCGCACGAGGAGCGGTGCCCCGATGCGTCGCGGGACCTGGGGCGCCCCGGTTCCGGTCGGGACGCCCCAGGCGTTCATCCCACCCGCACCAGACCCTCGGGCACCAGGCGCCGGGCCACGAGCGCGTCGCGGACGAGGCCCGCGAAGACGGTCGCGCCGTGCACGGAGGTGTGGGTGTTGTCGCGCTTCTCGTCGTAGAGGTAGATCGCCTTGGAGCCCTTCACGCCCAGGGACTCCACCAGCGCCTTGGTCCGCGCCGTGAGGTCGATGAGGGCCGCGTGCTCGGTGGCGGCGACGGAGCGCATGATCGCCGGGAGGTCGACGCCGAGGCCGTTGACCAGCAGGGCGGTGCCGTTGTCCAGGGTGCCGTCGGCGTTGAACCAGCGCCGCACGATCGGGGTGACGAGCACCGGCTCGCCGCCCTGGGCCCGGATGCCCGCGACCATGGTCTCCAGATTGGTCCGGTAGGTGGCCTCGTCGGTGGTCTTGTCGTTGTGGGCGAGCTGGACCAGGACGAGGTCGCCGGGGCGGATCAGCGGCCGGACCGTGTCCCACAGCCGCGGATCGGCCAGGTAGCCAACCGTACTCTCGCCGGAGGCCGCGTAGTTGGCGACCGAGAGGCCCGTGTGCAGGTACTGCGGGAGCTGCTGGCCCCAGCCGGAGTACGGGGCGGCGGGCTGGTCGCAGACGGTTGAGTCGCCGATCAGGATGATCTGCCGGGCGTGCCGGGCCGGGGTGACCCTGATGCCGGCGAGGGCGGGGGCGGAGCCGCCGAGCGCCAGGTCGAGGCCGGGGGTTCCGGCGGGGCCGGTCGGCTCGCCCTCGGGGGTGCGGACGTTCACGGTGAAGCCGCGGGTGACCCGCGCACCGGCCGCGACGGCGGTCTCCGGGAGCAGGGAGCGCCGGGTCTCGCCGGTGATGGCCGTGCTGGAGGCCGTCGCGGCGCCGAGCCGGACGGTCACGTCGTAGGTGCCCGGCGGGACGTCGAAGTGGCAGCCGGTGTCCGTGCAGTTCTCCGGGCCGAGCGGCCGGGGCCCGGGACGGGCCTGGGCGGGGGCTGCCGCCAGGGTCGCGCAGAGGGTGGCCGTGACCGCGGCAAGTACGGCGCCGCGCACGGCGTTGAAACGTCTCACCCGTGGCCTCCGCGGCGATCGGCAAGGTCCGGCTCGTGGACCGTACCGCTCATGGGCAAGCGCTTTCTAGATCTTTTACCGAATTCACACGGTTGCCAACCGCAAGGCAGCGAAAGCCCTTTCGCGGAAACGATTCAACTGTCACCCTGCCTCACACCCGCACTGCCCGGACCTCCCGAAGGAGACACCCCCATGTCCGGAATCCCGAACGGCAGGGACGACGTGAACGGCACGGACGGCGCGAGCGCCGCGGACGGCGTGAGCGGAGCGGTCAGCCGCCGTGCGTTCGTCGTCACCGCCGCGGCCGCCGCCGGTACGGCGGCCCTGGCCGGACCGCCGGCCCCCAGCGCGTCGGCGGCGGGCTTCGGCTGGAGCGACGACGGCTCGAACTACGTCGTCGACACCGGCGCGAGCCTCGTCTTCAAGGTCAGCAAGACCAACGGCGACCTGACCTCGCTGGTGTACAAGGGCACCGAGTACCAGGGCTACGGCGGCAAGAACTCCCACGTCGAGTCCGGCCTCGGCACCTCCGCCGTGACACTGCAGCAGTCCGGCTCGACCATCTTGATCTCCGTCGCCCACGGCACCCTGCGGCACTACTACGCGGCCCGCAGCGGCGAGAACAACATCTACCTGTGGACGAACAAGGCCGACTCCTCGGTCACGGCCACCCGGTACATCGTGCGCGTACGGGCGGGCCTGTTCCTCAACGACGAGCCGGACTCCTACACCTACACCACCAGCACCGTCGAGGCCTCGGACGTCTTCGCCAAGTCCGATGGCCAGACCCGTTCCAAGCACTACTCGAAGCACCGCGTCATCGACTACGACTGCATCGGCTGGACCACCGGCAGCGTCGGCCTGTGGATCGTCCGCAGCAACCACGAGAAGGCCTCCGGCGGCCCGTTCTACCGCTCGCTGCTGCGCCACCAGAGCGCCGACGGCGGCGGGCTGTACGAGATCCTCCACTACGGCGAGAACCAGACCGAGTCCGAGCGCTTCGGCCTCCAGGGCCCGTACGTCATCGCCTTCACCGACGGTGGCGCGCCCTCGTCCACGCTGTACCACGGCACCCTCACCACGTCGTGGGCCGACTCGCTCGGCATCTCCGGGTACGTCGCCGACGGCGGCCGGGGCCGGGTGGCCGGTGTCGGCATCAGCGGGCGGGACACGGCGTACACGTACACGGTCGGGCTCGCCAACACCTCGGCACAGTACTGGGGGACGGCACGGGCGTCGGACGGGTACTTCTCGGTATCCAGAATCCTGCCGGGTGTATACACGCTGACTGTCTACAAAGGCGAGTTGGCTGTATACAGTACACAGACGACCGTATCCGCAGGCGCGACGACCACCCTCAACACGATCGCGATCCCGTCGTCCAACGACCCGTCGAACGCGAGCGCGGTCTGGCGGATCGGTTCCTGGGACGGTACGCCGAGCGGGTTCAAGAACGCGGACCTGATGACGTACGCGCACCCCTCGGACGTACGGGCGTCCGCCTGGACGGGCAATGTGGTGATCGGCAGCGGCACCGAGACGTCCGCCTTCCCCTGCTACCTGTGGAAGGACGTCAACAGCGGCCTGATCGTGTACTTCAGGCTGACCGCCGCGCAGGCCGCGGCCGCGCACACCCTGAGAATCGGTGTGACGACGGCCTACGCCAACGGCCGGCCGCAGGTCACGGTCAACGATTGGACGTCGCCCGTCCCCTCCCCGCCCACGCAGCCGAGCACCCGGTCCCTGACGGTGGGCTCCTACCGGGGCAACAACTGCACCTTCGCCTACAGCGTCCCGGCCAGTGCGTGGCTCACGGACACCAGCCGGTACAACGTGCTGAAGATCAACGTGGTGAGCGGTTCGGGGACGACGGGATATCTGAGCGCGGGCACGGCGATCGACGCGATCGATCTGCTGGCCTGACTGTGCCGGCCTGAACGCGCAGCTCCGAGCCGGCCGATTCGTCGTCAGGTTCCGCGTGTCCACTGCTGGTTCGTGCCCCCGTTGCAGGTGTAGGTGATCAGGGCGGCGGAGTCGGCGGTGGACGCGCCGGACACGTCCAGGCACTCGCCGGTCGTGCGGGCCTTGATGTTCACGTACGAACCCGTGGTGACGACCGACCACTGCTGGGCGGTGGCTCCGGTGCAGTTCTCCTGCGTGACGTTGCTCGCGTTCTCCTGGAGGCACAGCGAACTGCCCCGGCCGAGCAGGGAGTAGTAACCGTTTCCGAGGTCCTTGAACCACCATTTCTGGTTGGTGCCGCCGTTGCAGGTGTACTGGCCCACGGCGACGCCCTGCCACAGGGACTGGTTCGGCACGTCGGCGCACTTGGAGCTGTGCCGGGCGATGACCGTGTGGTACGTGGCGCTGGTACCGGTGATCGTGCCGGCGGCGGTGTCGACGGTGATCTCCGGGGACCAGGACATCGACATGGACGTGGCGGCCGGGAAGGTCAGCGGCAGCCAGACGTACCGGGAGTCGTCGACCGTGCCGCCGAAGGAGTTGCCCCAGCGGTCGCCCATGTACAGGTACGAGGTGCCCGAACTTCCCTGGACGGGAAGGACGTAGGCGGTCTGCGAGCCGTATGCCGTGGAGTCGCCGACGTTGCTCCAGGAGGTCCAGGGGCCGGCCAGGGAGGTGGCGGTGGCGTACTGCTGCTGGTTGGGGCTCCAGCCCGTGGCGCCCGACGTCAGCATGAAGTAGACGCCGTTGCGCCTGAACAGGGCCGGGGCCTCGCGGTGTCCGCCGGGCCAGGGGCTGGCGACCAGGCTGTCGATGCCGGTGTAGTCGGCGGTGAGCCGGTAGATGTTCAGGTCGTAGTTGTCGTTCGCGGACGAGACCAGGTAGGCGGTGCCGTCGGTGTCGACGAACGTGGTC
Organism: Streptomyces sp. NPDC025793; assembly: GCF_055558375.1. NCBI lineage: Bacteria > Bacillati > Actinomycetota > Actinomycetes > Kitasatosporales > Streptomycetaceae > Streptomyces > Streptomyces sp. NPDC025793. The sequence goes on from NZ_JBVHMR010000005.1 coordinate 154,216, forward strand.
ATGTCCCGGGACTGGTACCCGCCGAGCGGCTGGAAGCTGCCCCGGTAGGTGTAGCCGCCGTCGACGGTGGAGGAGACGGCGACGGCGACCCGGGCCTGGGTGTAGTCGACCCCGTTCTCCTTGTGCATCCACATCACGAACATGCCGGTGGCGGCGTTGTAGACGACCTTCGGCCGCTCGATGTAGGCGGTGGACAGTTCCGGGGCGGAGGACTGGGTGAGGACGTGGGCGCGGAACTCCCAGTTCCTCAGGTCGGTGGAGCGGTAGGCGTCGACGGAGCGGAAGGTGTTGTCGCTGTTCCTGTCCTCGCCGAACCAGTAGTAGTACGAGCCGGCCTTGATGACGCCGCCGCCGTGGGCGTGCAGGACGCTGCCCGAAGTGTCCGTGAACTGCGTGCCGTTGGTGATCGTCTGCGGTGCCGCCTGCGCGGGTCCGGCCGCCGTCAGTGCCGCGGTGAGGGCGCAGCACAGGGCGAGCAGGAGGGCGTACACGCGTCTCATCTCACGCACTCTCCTTCACGGTGTCGGCGACGGGCACGCCGAAGTCCGGGGTGCCGTCGGGTTTCCAGCCGAGCTTCTGGATCCGGGTGTGCCGGTTGGGATCGTTCAGGGGGTCGCCGGTGATCTCCTTGTAGGGGCGGGCGTGGTAGACCAGCACGTCGCTGCGGCCGTCCTCGGCGACGGTGAAGCAGTTGTGGCCGGGGCCGTACTGGTGGGTGGTGGCGTCGCTGGTGAAGGCCGGTACGGGTGACTTGGTCCAGCTGCGGGCGTCCATCGGGTCGCTGCCGGCGTCGGCGGTGAGCATGCCCATGCAGTAGTGGTGGTCGGTGGCACTGGCCGAGTAGGTGAGGAAGATGCGGCCGTTGCGCTGGAGGACGTACGGGCCCTCGTTGACCTTGTAGCCGACGCACTCCCAGTCGAACTCCGGGGTGGACAGACGTACTTGGCGCCCGGTGAGGGTCCAGGGGTTGTCCATCTGCGAGATCCACAGTGCGGTGTTGTTGTCCATGCCGGGCTCGTGCTGCGCCCAGACCAGGTAGCGGGTGCCGCGGTGCTTGAAGGTGGTGGCGTCGAGGGAGAACGTCTCCCAGGCGGTGCGGATCTGGCCTCGCTCGGTCCATGTCCCCGTGAACGGATCGTGGTTGGCGTTCTCCAGCACCCAGATGCGGATCGCCCACACGTCCTCGGCGGGGGCCGAGGCGAAGTAGATGTACCACTTGCCGCCGATGCGGTGCAGCTCGGGGGCCCAGATGTGCGCACCCATGGGGCCGGTGGCGTGGGCCCGCCAGATCACGGACTCGGCGGCGGTGGCGAGGCCGTTCAGGGTGCGGGAGCGGCGCAGGATGATGCGGTCGTACTCGGGGACGGTGGCTGTGAAGTAGTAGTGGCCGTCGGTGTGCCGGGTGATGTGCGGGTCGGCGCGTCGGCGGACCAGGGGGTTCAGGTAGGGGGCCGTCTTCCCGGTGGCATGGGCGGGGGCCGCGTGGGCCGTGCCGGTCGTGGTGGCGAGGGCGCCCGTGGCCAGCGCGGCACCCTTCAGCACCAGTCGGCGGCTGGGGACTTCGGGCCGGGCGTGGTCACGGCTCATGCGGACTGCCTCCGTAAGCACTGTCTGGTATTTCGTACAACATCTGTGATACCGAACGCCGAAAAGGTAAGGGCGAGCCCCTGTGGGGTCAATGGGTCCGGCGCGAGGAAGGCGAACGCCGATCCCCTTATCCGGTACCGGAGTTGGGCCGCTGTGCAGTTCGGCACCGGAAGGACCGCTTCACCGTGCAAACAGGTCCTTCGCGCGGCCCGCAGCCGTCATAGGTTCTGGTCCGCCTTGCGCCGGATGTACAGGCGGACAGTCTGAGCGTCCACACCTGTCTCCAGGGGGACGGCGGCAGCACCCTGCAGTCCGACGCGGACACCCTGTCGCTGACAAGAGAAGAGAAGCCGTGAGGACATCAGTGAGGACGCCCCGCGTCACGAGACTTGGGGTCGCGCTCGCCGCGACCGTGATCGCCCTGGCCGGTTCGCCGGGCCAGGCCGCGTCGGCGACGACAACAGCAACGACAGCGACAACGGCAACGGCACCCCCCGGTCATGCCGCCGCTCCCGCCGCGGGCACCGCCGCCACCGCGAAGGGTTTTCGCCTCGACGGGGTCCGACTGCGGGTCTCTTCCAGGGACCTTCCGGCGGTACCGTTCGCCGTGAGCGCCCCAGGGGACTCGTCCCAGAGTGCCTCGGCCACCACGATGACCCCCTTCACGAACGTCGCCATCACCACCGTCCCGTTCGGCACGACCCTGCCGGGCAACCCCGGCCTCGGCGCGGCCTCGGCCGCCGAAGCCGCCCACTGGCAGCGGCAGTTGGCCTTGGCGCAGGGCGGAGTCCCGCACAGGGCCGCAAGCATCTCCGCCTTCGGACAGAAGGCGACCGGCACATACACGCGGCCGCGCGTGTCACTGGACCGGTCCGGCCCCTCCGCGATCGACCGGTACACCTGGGTGCTCGCGGCAGGCAACCGGCTGTGGGTGATCCGGGCCGAGAAGGACCACCGTTACGCGAACGCTTCGACCTTCGCGCACGACCTGGTCATCTCCTCACCCGATCCCGACGCCCCCACCACGATGTCCTCCACGTCGTCCAGCACCTTGTCCACGGTGGCACACCCCACAGCGCATGCGAGCGCGCACACCACCGTCCGGACGAGGGCGCACACGAGCGCGCACACGGCCGCGCCCGAGAGGGCGAACGCCGGGGTTCCCGGCATCGGGTCCACGCCGTCCTGGTGGAGCGGCGACTGCGACGTCAACCACGCCCACGGCGAGAAGATGCAGAACTCCTGGGAGGGGTTGGAGTCCTGCGGCAACTTCAGCGGCGGCAGGTCGCACGGGACCGAGTACACGACGTACTTCGGAGGCAGCAGCGCACCGGTCGAGGAGTTCCAGTGCGTGGAGCTCGCCACCCGCTACGCCTATCAGGCATGGGGTGTCCCACCCCAGTTCGTCGGGCACGGCTACAACTTCGCCAACGCCTACGACGGCCTCACCGACCGGGCCAGCGGCAAGAAGCTCGTCATGTACGGGCACGGTAAGCCCTACACCGCCGCCGAACTGCCCCAGGTGGGCGACGTCATCAGCTCCGGCGACGTCTCCGCGTACAACGGCGACGGCCACGTCGGCATCGTCGTCTCGGCCGCCTACGACAGCAGCCACTCCGCGACACTCAAGGTGATGGACGAGAACTTCAACCCCGGAGGCAGCAACACCATCGTCGTGTCCAACGGCGTCGTCCACCCGTTCCCCCACATGGTCGGCGTCAGCTGGCTCCACGACCCGGCGGGTGGCACACCCCCGCCATCAGCGGCGCCGTCGCTGACCGTGCACGGCATCAGCAACGGCCAGGCCCTGACCGGCCCGGTCACGCTGACCGCCAGCGTCGACAACAACACCGGCGACGGGAAGGAGGACCTGGCCCACGAGCACTACTACATCGACGGCACCGTGATCGCCGGAACCGACGGTGCCGGCGAGGGCAGCCTCGGCGGACCGCCGTCGGGGTCGACGTCACCCGGGTACGACTGGACCCTCGACCCGCTGAAGCACACGGGCAGCAGCACCAAGGTGGCCTCCTGGACGGTGCCGGCGAACCTTCTGACCCCAGGTGTGACGCACCAGATCTGGGCCGACGGGACCAACGGCGCCGGGGAGACCGGTACTTCGGCGAAGATCGGCTTCACTGTGCCGAGCGGCCCGGAGCCGTCCGTGCTGACGTACACGGGTGCGAGGACCGCTGACTATCACGACGCCTTCACCGCGTCCGCCGGCCTGACCAGCGGTGGGAAACCCCTCACCGGCGCGACCGTCTCGTTCGCGCTCGGCGACGGCGGCCCCGGCCGGACCTGCTCGGCGACCACCGACGCCAACGGCTCGGCGAACTGCCGGCTCACCCCCGGCCAGGCGGCGGGCCCGACCACACTGACCGCCCGCTACACGGGCGACGACCGGACGCTGCCGAGCCACGCGACCACGGCGTTCACCATCACGCGCGAGGAGACCGACCTCACCTACACCGGGCCGAACCATCTCGCCGACGGCGGGCCGGCAACGCTGTCCGGCGTCCTGCGGGAGGACGGCGCGGCGCCTGTCGCCGACCGCCCGGTGACCATCGTCGTCGGCAGCGGCGCCGCGCAGCAGAGCTGTGCCGGCACCACCGACGGATCCGGCACCGTGTCCTGCACCGTCCCGACACTCAACCAGCCGCTGAACGACACCGCGACCCTGCCGGTCACCGCCACGTTCGCCGGCGACCCGTTCCACCGTGCGTCCACCGGCCCCGCCACGGCCCGGCTGGAGTACTTCACCGGGCGGGCGTTCGGCCTGTCCGCGCAGGTCAACGCGCTGCTCCTGGCGTTGAAGGTCCCACCGACGCCGGACACCGGCGCGATCCGCACCGCGCAGCCGAGCAGGACCACCACCCCGTGCACCGCGACCTTGCACACCCTGCTGGTCAACGCGGCCGCGCTGTGCGCCGACGGGAGCACCACCTGGAAACCGGGCACGGTCACGACGACCGCGTCGCTGCAGCAGACCACGATCGGGCTGCCGGGCCTGCCGCTGATCGGACTGAGCGGCGTCACCTCGACGTCGGTCAGCACGTGCACGGGGTCGCACGGCGGCGCCACGATGAAGCTGACCGTCGCCGGCGTGCCGGTCACCGTGCCGACCGCACCGAACAGCGTGATCAAGCTGGCCGGCGGAGCCGAACTGATCGTCAACGAGCAGGTGCCGGCACCCGGCGCGGACCACGGCCTGACCGTCAACGCCGTACACCTCGTCGCCCTCGGCGGCCTGGCCGACGTCGTTGTCGCATCCAGCACCAGCGGCGCACACAACTGCGCCTGATACCCGTTCGACAGGGGCCAGGGGTACGGCACACGCGTGTCGTAGCCCTGGCCCCGCTCCGCGGCGGGCGGTCCGAGGCCGACTCCGGCAGGGGCCGCCGGCCGTTGGGCACGCACCCGGCACCGGCCATGTGCTTCGCGATCGCCCGCTCCCGCCGATCAGTCGGTGCACGGCTCGCCCGCGAGGAGTGGTCGGGGACCGTCGTGGCGGTTCCGGGGAGGGCCGGACGAGGGAAGGAGCATGACCGGGACGAGAGGCGCTCACCTACTGGACATGGCTGCCCGGCACGGCTCCGCTTCGACTAGCGTCATGTCATGACCAGCAGCAACACCTCCCCCAGCCTCGCCGACGCCCTCGCCGCCGGGACGGTCGTGCTCGACGGCGGCATGTCCAACCAGTTGGAGTCGGCCGGGCACGACCTGAGCGACGAGCTGTGGTCGGCGCGGCTGCTGGCGGAACGCCCGGACGCGGTGGCCGAGGCGCATCTCGCCTACTTCCTGGCGGGCGCGGACGTCGCGATCACCGCCAGCTACCAGGCCACCTTCGAGGGTTTCGCCCGGCGCGGCATCGGCCACGACGAGGCGGCGCGACTCCTCGCGCGGAGCGTGGACCTGGCCCGTACTGCCGCCCGGCGGGCCGGGGATGCGGGCGTCGCGCGGCCGCTGTGGGTGGCGGCCTCGGTCGGACCGTACGGGGCGATGCTCGCGGACGGCGCCGAGTACCGGGGCCGGTACGGGCTGAGCGTGGACGAGCTGGAGCGCTTTCACCGGCCGCGCATGGAGGTGCTGGCCGGCGCCGGGCCGGACGTCTTCGCGCTGGAGACGGTTCCCGACGCCGACGAGGGCGCCGCGCTGCTCCGGGCGGTGCGCGGGCTGGGGGTGCCGGCCTGGCTCTCGTACACGGTCGACGGTACGCACACGCGTGCCGGGCAGCCCCTGGAGGAGGCGTTCGCCCTGGCCGCGGAGGTGGACGAGGTGATCGCGGTGGGCGTGAACTGCTGCGCCCCGCAGGACGTCGAGCCCGCGACGGAGATCGCGGCCCGGGTCACCGGCAAGCCGGTCGTGGTCTACCCCAACAGCGGAGAGGCCTGGGACGCGGAGGCGCGGGCCTGGACGGGACGGTCGAGGTTCGCCGCCGAGCAGGTGAAGGCGTGGCGGGACGCGGGTGCGCGGCTCATCGGGGGGTGTTGCCGGGTGGGGCCGGAGGCGATCGCGTCGATCCGACAGGCGTTGGCCTCGGCCTAGCGACCGGACGGCGTCGCTTGACGGGCCGGTGATCCGGGCGGACCGCGGGGTGCTGCGAGCCGTGTGGGAGATGGAGTGCGTGGCCGACGCGCGCGCGAGGGCCGTCGCCGGGGTGGGGACGGCGACGGCTGCGGGATGAGGGCGGGTGGCTACGGTCGACAGTCACCTGACGACCGTGGACAGTCGTCAGTCGACGGACGACAGTCGACAGTCGACTGCGGACGATCCACTCGGCCACCGACGACTGCGGACAATCCACCGGCGACCGCAGACTGTCGACCGCAGACTGTCGACCTCAGACCGCCGACAATCACCGCCGCCGCGCCCCCACCGAGCGCCTCAATCGTCGTACCGCCGCTGCCCATTCGGCGCCGGGGGCTCGGATCTCCGCGGTGGGGCCGGGTTCCGGGGCAGCGGGGGCGGGGGCGGTCGACCAGAGGGCGACTTCCGTATCTCGTGGACCGTATGCGGTATACGGTCCACCGTCGCCGAAGATCCGCACCGGGTGGGACGTGTCCCAGGCCTGCCAGCCCGGGTCGCCCGTCGTCGCGAAGCGTACCCAGGCCGTGTGCATCTCCGTGCACAGGTCCGGCGGGGCGCCTTCTCCGGCCAGTTTTCTGGATTCGGGGGCGGCGCCGGTGTCGAAGACGAAGCCCAGTTCCAGGGCGTGGCAGGCGCCGAGGCCGGGGAGGCCGGAGGGCCAGGCGAACTCGTAGAGGTGACAGGTGCCGGGGCGGGCGTCGGCGAGGCGGTGCAGTGGGACGCGCAGCAGGTGGTCGGTGACCATCTGGCCGACGATCTCGGCGGTGCCGGCGTCGGGGTTCAGGGCGCGGTAGCCGCGGGGCACCTCGTGGCCGGCGTGGCAGCGGGCCATGGCGCCGGCGAGGACGACGGGGCCGAGGCGGTCGATCCGTTCCAGCAGGCCGCCGGGGACGAGCCAGAGCCGGTACTCGTCGCGTGTCCAGCCCATGAGGAGGTCGACGCCGCGGGCCGCCTCGCCGTCGACGAGCGCTTCCAGCGGGTCGCGGGGTACGAGGTCGCCGTCCACCACGATCCCGAAGGCGGGTCCGCCGAGGACCGGGCTGCTGAGCCGGCCGACCTCGGCCTGGGTGCGCAGCAGCAGATCGCGGTCGACGGCGGCGAAGGCTTCGGCAGTGGCGGGGATCTTCAGCCGGTTGGCCATGCGGCGCACCATGCGCCGTACCTTGTCGCGGTCGAGGATCTCGGGCGGGCCGCTCTGCAGGACCGCCCGCCGGACGAGGCCCTGGCTCTGGGGGGCGGCGAGCAGGGCGCCGGCGCTGATGGCGCCCGCCGACTGGCCGCACAGGGTGATGCGGTCCGGGTCGCCTCCGAAGGCGCCGACGGTGTCGTGGACCCAGCGCAGTGCGGCGAGTTGGTCGCGCAGGCCGGGGTTGGGGGGTGCGTCGGGGAAGAGGCCGTAACCTTCCACGCCCAGGCGGTAGTTGACGGAGACGCAGACGACGCCGTCGCGGGCGAATGCGGTGCCGTCGTAGACGGGTACGGCGGAGGATCCTCTGGTCAGGGCGCCGCCGTGGAGCCAGACCAGGACGGGGAAGCGGGCGTCGGGGTCCGGGTCGGGGGTCCAGACGTTGAGGTTGAGGCAGTCCTCACCGGGGATCTCGGGGTCGGACAGGTACTGGGCGAAGGCCTCGGAGTACGGCGGTTTCGGCGCGGTGGGTCCGAAGGCGCCGGCGTCGCGTATGCCGTCCCAGGGTTCGGGCGGCTCGGGTGGGCGGAACCGTCGGGGGCCGAAGGGCGGGGCGGCGTACGGGATGCCGCGGAACACGGCGACGCCGTGTTCGTACCGGCCGCGTACGGTTCCGTACGCCGTCCTGACCTCGGGGTTCGTCCGGTCTGCCGTCATCGCCCACCAGCCCTTCGCCGTGCACTCGTGCACCGTGCAACAACAGAGCACCACAGGCGCGTCCGGTATTCCGGCGCACGGGTGCGCGGGAGGGCCGTTCGGGCGATCCGGGTACGTTGAGTGATGAGTCTATTACTTGGCGTACATCAGGGTGCCGAAGCCGAGCTGGTCGTAGCCGCCGCTGGTGGAGCCGTAGTTCCCGCCGCCGCCCTCGGGGGCGACGAGGTCGTCGTACATGGCCGAGATGCACTTGTCGTCGAGGTGCAGGCGGCGGTTGTAGTGGAGGTGGAGCATCGCCCAGACGGGGCGGAGCCGGCCGCGGGAACCGGAGCCGATGACGGTCTGCGACCGCTGGGCGCAGTTCCGGCCGCTGCCCCAGGTGTAGGTGGTGTAGGGGACGTCCTGGCCGGTGTTGTACTTGGCGACGTACTGGGCGGCTTTCATGAAGCGGCGGTCGTCGTAGGAGTAGAGGTCGTCGCCTTGGTTCCAGGCCATTTCGCAGACGGCGCCCATCTGGCCCATGCCCATGACGGTGTGGCCTTGGTCGCGGCCGGACTCCTGCCACTGGCCGAGGGCGTAGCCGTCGCTGTCGGTGTAGAGGTACGGCACCGCGTGCTTGATGGAGCCGTTGCCCGCGCCGGATTTGAAGTAGGTGACGGCCTGGTCGTAGGTGGTGGCGTCGTCGTTGAGGATGCCGATGGCCAGGATGGAGGCCATGGTGCACAGGTCCCAGTTGGCCCAGTAGTTGGTGATGCAGGCGTCGTTGTGTCCGGTGAGGAACTGATTGTTGAGCGGGTAGAAGACGTTCGCCATCATCTCCTGGAAGGCGGTGAGGTCGAACGGGGTGTAGTCCCGCATGAGTTCGGCGGCATTGGCGAACTCCCAGCCGTAGATGCCGGCGGCGAGGAAGCGGTCGGCGTTGCCGGTGAGGGTGGTCAGGGTGGACGACCAGGCGTTGAGGATCCTGGCGGCGCATGCGGCGTCGGCCTCGGTGCCGCCGACCTTCCAGCGCAGGGCGTTCTGGTAGGCGGCGGCGATGTCGTTGTAGACGATGCCGTAGTTCTCGCCGGTGCCGCCGCGGATGATCGTGGCCTGGGGGTTGGGGGTCCAGGTGGAGGCGGAGTGGGGGTTGGCGGCCAGTTTGTTCCAGCCGGACAGCCAGGGGTCGGTGCCGGCGGCGACCCTGATCTTGGCGCGGTTGATGTCGCAAGTGACGTGACCTGCCACGCCAGTTGACCGATCCGGTGATCTGCGGCTTCGTCCCGGACCCCTCCCTGGTCCGCGCCGGCGACGGGTGCCGCCGGCGACCAGGTCCTTCGAGCGGTTCCCGACGATCCCGGTCCACCGCTCCCTCGACCTGGCCCACTGGGCGTACGCGAGCCACGTCGAGGCTGGGGCCCCGGGCGGCTCGCCGGCCGGGGTGCCGGACTCGGTCGGGATCCGGGCACCTCGCCGAGCTGGGACGGCGCACTGTTCTGGGTGACGTACGCGGTGGTGCGTCCGGTCGGCACGCCGAACTTCGCCACCGGGACACCTACGTCAGCACGCCCGGGGACGTCGCCGGAGCGTGGACGGCCTCGCGCCGGGTCCCGTCCCGCGGTTTCGACCCGGCCCCCGTCCACGACGAGGACGAGGACGAGGACGAGGCGCGCCGGGCGGCTGTGGTGGACGTCGAGGCCGGTGCGCCGCTCACCCCGGGGTCGGCGTCGAGCGCGGCGAGGCCCGGTTCCGGTACGCCGCGCTCGGCACCGGCCGCCCGGTCGGCCCGCCGCTGGACCTCACCCGGCTCTTCGACGACCACGGCTCCCGGCTGCGCTTCACCGGTGCCATGGCCGCGATCCACACGGTGAACCTCGTGGACGCCTCCGTCACGGCGGACTTCACCGGCTTCCGGCTCGACCAGCGCTCCGCAGTGAGTGAGCTTTCCTCGGCCGTTCCGACATCGCCTCGACGATGTTCGGAGTTTCGAAAGTGTTGACTGCTGCCATCCCGTGAATTCCCGCGTCTTCACGTCGTGTTGACGCACATCTATCGTAGGAAGCGCTTTCTGCACGGTCGGTGGGCAGGTCGTGGAAGCAGCGTTGGTCGCAACTTTCGGGGCCCGATGGCGGGCTGGAGAGGCGGTTTCCTGTGGTCCGTGCGGGGAGTGCGAGCGTGGCGGCCGGGCCGACGCTGGCGGTGGTGGCGCGCGAGGCGGGGGTCTCGGTGCCCACCGCGTCGAAGGTGGTCAACGGCCGCGAGGACGTGGCGCCGGAGACCCGCCGCCGGGTCACCGAGGCGCTGGACCGGCTCGGCTATGTGCGCCGCCCCCGCTTCGACGCGACGAAAGCACCGGGTTTGGTCGACCTGGTGGTGCACTCGCTGGACAGCTCCTGGTCGGGCGCCGTGCTGCGCGGCGTGGAGGCGGCGGCGCACGAGGCGGGCCTGGAGGTGGTGGTCTCGGCCGGCCCGAACCGCACCCGGGGCAACCGGCGCGAGCGCGGCTGGCTGGACAAGCTGACCGCTCGCGGCTCCTCGGGCGTGCTGTTCAACCTGGCGGAGCTGTCCCCGCCGCAGTACGCCTGGCTGGACCACCATCGCATCCCCTATGTGCTGCTCGACCCCGCGCACGAGCCGCCGGCCGGGGTGGTGTCGGTCGGGGCGGCCAACTGGCAGGGCGGGGTGAGCGCGGCCGAGCATCTGCTCGCGCTCGGCCACCGGCGGATCGCCGTGATCGCCGGCCAGCGGCGCACGACGGGCACCGGCGCACGGGTGGCCGGATACCGTTCCGCGCTCGCCTCGGCCGGGGTGCGGCACCGCGCCGAGTACGTGCGGCACGCCGGATACGACGAGGCCACCGCCCGACTGCGCACGCACGAGCTGCTGGACCTGCCCGAACCGCCGACCGCGGTGTTCGTGTGCTCGGACCGGATGGCCCTCGGGGTGTTCGCCGCGCTCGCGGAACGGGGGGTGCGGGTGCCGGACGACATGAGCGTCGTGGGCTTCGACGACCTGCCCGAGGCCCGCTGGGTCGCCCCGGGCCTGACCACCGTGCGCCAGCCGGTCGGCGAGATGGCGGCGACAGCGCTGCGGCTGCTGGTGCGGATGATGCACGGCGAGCGCCCGGAGGGCACCCGCACCGAGTTGTCCACCCGGCTGGTCCGGCGCGGCAGCACGGCCGCGCCGCCCGTCTCGCGGCCAACTCCGTGACACAGCACGCCCGTTCGAGCACAGGCCGGTGACCGCGCCGCAGCCGAGATCGTTTCTCCGGCATGAACCTCACCCTGCGCGCCGTGGCCTTCCTCGCGGCGCCCGCCGTGGCCCTCGCCGCCGCCTACGGCACGGCCCACGCCGCCTGCCGGACGCTCGCCCCCGGACAGCACCGCGCCGCCGTCGCCACGCCCGGCGACGAGCACGCTCCGAAGGAGGACTTCGAACGCTCCGAGAACGGCCGCCCCGGCCTCGGTGAGGACTGAACCGGCCGGTGCCCGCCAAGCACCGGGCCGGCCCGGCCCCGGCGAGCGGCAGGGCCGCACCACGGTGGCGGCCGGGCGGCTCCCCGGTGGCTCAGTTCTGCCAGACCTCCCGGTGGTCGCTTCTGCCGCCGACCAGGGCCTCGATCGCGTCCACGGCGCTGCCGTCGTGGTCGCTGCCGGCCGTGCCCCTGCCGGTCTGGACGTTCGCCGTACGGTCGACCTCCAGCCAGGAGTCGGCACGGGAGTTGTCGATGACGGTGATCAGGCTGTCGGACGCGGCCGCGGGCGCCGCGCCGACGGCGGCCATCGCGGCGGCGAGGACCACCGCCCGCCTGAGCCCGGCCACGGCACCGCTCACACGCCCACGCCCTCGGAGGTGAGCCGCTCGGGAGCGATGTTGCGCTCCAGCAGGCTGGTGGAGGCCTTCACGCCGATGCCGCTCGCGGGGTCCACCTCGGGCAGCCGGCCGTCGGCCGCCTTCAGGTCGCCGAGTGCGCAGTCCACCGCCTCGTGCGCCGCGAACAGGCACGGAGTGCTGTAGATCGCCACGTCCACGCCGAGATCGCTCAGTTCGCCGAGGGAGAGGCGGGGCGACTTGCCGCCGGCGATCTGGTTGAACAGCAGGGGCTTGTCCCCCACGACCGTGCGGATGCGCTGGATCCATTCGACGCTGCGCACCCCGTCGACGAGGACCACATCGGCGTCGGTGGCGGCCAGCCGCTCGGCACGGTGCAGGATGTCGTGCTCGTCGGTGGCGTCCGTCCGGGCGACGACGACCAGGTCCTTGCGGGCCTCCAGAACCTTGTTCAGCTTCTCCAGGTACTCCCCCAGCGGCAGCACCTGCTTGCCGTCGGCGTGCCCGCAGCGGCGAGGCCGCTTCTGGTCCTCCAGGATCACCCCGGAGGCCCCGATGCGCTCCAGCCCCTCGACCACGTGACAGGCGACCTCGGGGTCGACGTAGCCGTCGTCGATGTCCACCAGCAGGTGGTGGTGCGGGAACGCGCCCCTCAGCCGCTGCACGAAGCCCACCATGTCGGGCCAGGCGATGAAACCGATGTCCGGCAGCCCGTAGTACGACGCCGCGAATCCGAAGCCCGAGACGAACATGCCGTCGTAGTGCTTGGCCGCGATCGACGCCGAGTACATGTCGTACACGCCGATCAGGGGTGTGGTCCCGGGCCCGGCGATGCGCTCGCGCAGCTGGTTTCCGTAGGTCAAGGTCCGGCTCCTTCTATGGGTGGGTGACGCGGAGCGGTCGGGCTACGCGTTCGACGCTCTTTACTAAAACCAAAGCTTCTCTAGATACTCACATGACCTTCCATGTACGCGAGCTTTACTCACCCCAATGGCGGAGTCGATTCACCGCAGAAACGTTGCTCGGGGGTGCGGAGCCGCCCAACTTCCTTGAAGCACGCACCCGGTGACCGTGGCCTCGAAGGCGGGAGGCTTGTGGGTGCACGGCTCGTCTTCTGCGTGGGTGGCCGATTTCTTCAAGACCGGCGGGCAGTGTCTTCCTACGGTGGACTCATGACTGCACGATTCGCCGTGATCGGGCTGGTGGCCTCCGACCTGGCCGCCTCGCTCGCCTTCTACCGCCGCCTCGGGCTCGTCTTCCCGCCCGGGTCCGAGGAACAGCCGCATGTCGAGGCCGAGTTGCCCGGCGGGCTGACGCTCGCACTGGACACCGAGGAGACCATTCGCTCCTTCCACTCCCGCTGGCGGCGGCCCCAGGGCGGCGGGCGCGTGGGGCTCGCCTTCCGCTGTGACTCCCCCGCCGAGGTCGACGCCGTGTACGAGGACCTCGTCGGCGCCGGACACCACGGGGAACTGAAGCCGTGGGACGCCTTCTGGGGGCAGCGGTACGCCACCGTGCACGACCCCGACGGCAACAGCGTCGACCTGTTCGCCCCGCTACCCGCCGCCGAGTAGCTCCCCGAGCGGCCGGCCTGCCAACTCCCGTACCTCGCGGGCGAGATGAGGCTGGTCCGCGTATCCCGCGCGGATCGCCGTCTCGACGTACGGCAGCCCGGAGCGGGCCAGCGCCAGCGCGCGTTGCAGGCGCAGGATGCGGGCCAGGGTTTTGGGCCCGTAGCCGAACGCGGTCAGGCTGCGGCGGTGCAGCGTGCGGGCCGCGAGACCGAGTTCGGCGGCCGTCGCGGACACCGGGCGGCCCTCGTCCAGGCGCTCCACCAGCCGGTGCAGCAGCGGGTCGGGGGCCTGCGCCCGCGCGGCCGCGGCCAGGGCGATCTCCTCCAGTGCCGTCGCAGGGTCGGGCGCCGCCTCGATGCGCTCGCGCAGCCGGCGGACCCGGGCGGCGGGCCAGAGATCCGCCAACTCCACGCGCAGGTCGCGCAGTTCGTACGCGGGTACGCCGAGGAGGGTGGGCGCGGTGCCGGGGAAGAAGCGGATTCCCGCCCAGGCACGGCCCGGGCCCTCGGGGGCGTAGGGGCGGGTGTCGGGTCCCGCGACCAGCAGCCGCCCCTCGCTCCACAGCAGGTCCATGCAGCCGTCGGGGAGCACCGCCCCGTTTCCGGATCTGCTCGGGGTGTGCGTCCAGACGACGGCGCCGGTCAGCCGGGAGGCCCGCTCCGCGTACACACGTGCCAGCCTACGTCGCCCACGGCGCCCGGCACGGTGCTGGGCGGCCGGGGCGATGCTCCGCCGGTGGGCTCAGGATCCGCGGTGGGCGCAAGCTCCGGCGGTGCCAGTGCCAGTGCCAGTGCCAGTGCCAGTGGCGGTGCCAGTGGCGGTGGCGGTGGCGGTGGCGGTCAGCTCGGGCGCCCGGTCCCGGGGAGCGCCGCCGCCGGGGTGCGTATGCCGGTGGTTTCGGAGCCGGGGGCGCCGAGCAGCGGGAGACCGTGGCGGGTGCGGAAGCGGCGCGCGTAGGCGGCGGTGGCCACGGCCGTCAGGGCCAGCAGGGACAGGGACGCGACGCGGGTGAGCAGGGGCACCGTGTCCGTGGGCAGCGTGGCGGCGGCGAGGGTGCCGAGGCCGCCGTCGAGCAGTTGCTCGGCGCCCCAGGCCAGGGTGAGGACGCGCAGGGCCCGGCGGAACTCGGCGGAGCCCTGCCAGAAACCGGCCCGCGCCCGGGCCGTCGGCCCCCGGTGCAGCCGCTGCCCCAGCTGGAAGGCGAGGGGCCTGCGGGTGAAGCCGGTGCCGAGCACCCAGATGCCGACCACGAGGGACAGCGCCGCGTCCTTGAACAGCAGGACCCGGGGACCGCCGCCGAGCAGGGTCACCAGCGCAGCGGCGCTCAAGAGCACCGTGAAGAACAGGTCCACCCCGTCGATCCGGCGGTGCCGGACCGCGCCGTACAGCAGACGCAGCGCGGGAGGTGCTCCGCTGAGCAGCAGCGCCGGAGCCTGGCCGGCACCGAGAGCGCGGGCGGCGTAGAAGACGACGAGCGGCAGCACGATGTCGAGGGCTGTTCCGAGGAGCGGCCCGTAGCCCGTGCCACCGGCCCGCGGCCCTGCCCGCGTCCCTGTCTTCGGCCCGGTCACCACCTCGGTCGCCGTGCCCGGCGCTGTGTTCGCCGCTGTGCCGGTTTCCGGCCGTCGTGCGTGCCGCGTCGCGTCCGCCATGTCCCGCACCTCCGCCGTCCCCTACGCCTTCTCGCCGGCCCGGATGCCGCTGCCGACCCGCGGAGAACGCTAGGCCCGAGGCGGTGCCGGGCGGATCGGAGCAGGGGTGGAGAGGCGGGTGGAGATCACCAGGACCGCGCCCCTTAAGGGACCCGCGCATCACAGGACGCTCGGCGCCGCTCAGACGCCCACTGCCGCGGCTGCCCGCCCCGCCCGGTGCTCCTGGGGGCTCACGCCGTAGACGCGCTTGAAGGCGGTGGAGAGGGCGAACGCGCTGCCGTAGCCGATCTGGCGGGCGATCGTGTCCAGGGTGAGGTCGGTGTCGCGCAGACGGTCGGCGG
Organism: Streptomyces sp. NPDC025793; assembly: GCF_055558375.1. Taxonomy (NCBI): domain Bacteria; kingdom Bacillati; phylum Actinomycetota; class Actinomycetes; order Kitasatosporales; family Streptomycetaceae; genus Streptomyces; species Streptomyces sp. NPDC025793. The sequence goes on from NZ_JBVHMR010000005.1 coordinate 169,613, forward strand.
CGAGGGCGAGCCGCCAGCCGGTCAGGTAGGCCATCGGGGGTTCGCCCACGAGGCCGGTGAAGCGGCGGGCGAGGGCCGCGCGGGACACCCCGGCCTCGGCGGCGAGCGCGGCCACCGTCCACGGGTGGGCGGGATCGTCCTGGAGCAGGCGCAGCGCGCGGCCGACGACCGGGTCGGCCAGCGCCCGGTACCAGGCGGGGGCGGCCGCCTCCGGGCGGGAGAACCAGACCCGCAGGGCGCTGATGAGCAGCAGGTCCAGCAGGCGGTCCAGGACGACCTCCTGGCCCGGTGCGTCGCGGACGATCTCCTCCCCGAGCAGAGGCGTGAGCGGACAGTCCCACACGTCGGCGGGCAGGGTCAGCAGGGGCGGCAGGGCGTCGAGGAGACGGCCGTGGATCTCGCCGCGCATCAGGTAGGTGCCGATGAGCATGACCGTGGCTGCGTCGGGGCGGTCGCCCCAGGTGCGGACGCCGAGGTCCATGGAGCCGTTGAGGGAGGTGCCGTCGGGGCAGCGGCACTCGCCGCCGGGCAGGACGAGCGCCTGCGGTGCGGTGCCGGACGTGTCGCCGGCGGTGTACGGGTCGGGGCCGCGCGTGATCGCGAGGTCTCCCGGGCCGAGCCGCACCGGCACGCCGTCCGCGTCCGGGGTGATCCAGCAGGTGCCGCGTGCCATGAGCATCACGGTCAGCGGTGCCTCGTCCGCCACGCGGACGGCCCACGGCGGGTCGAAGCACGCCCGGATCATGAAGGCGCCACGCGCGCGTGGGCCGTCCAGCAGGCCTGCGAGTGCGTCCATGAAGGCAGCGTAGACGCCCGCTTATGGGAGTGAGCGGATCGGCGATGTTCCCTGGCGGGGCAGGGCAGTTGACTGACGGGCATGACCCAGAACACGGAACACGCGGAACACACGGATCGCACGAAGGTGTCGACGGTCGTCGTGACGGGGGCGTCCGGCCGTGCGGGGAGCCGGGTCGCGGCGGCGGCACGGGCGGCCGGCCTGACGGTCCGTGCCGCCACGCGCGCGCGTGGCTTCGACTGGCAGGACCGGTCGACCTGGGAGGCCGCGCTGCGTGGCGCCGACGCGGCTTATCTGGTGTACCCGCTGGACGTCGGTGCGCCGGACGCCCCCGAGGCGGTCGGCGGGCTCGCGCGGGAGGCGGTGCGGCTGGGCGCACGGCGGCTGGTGCTGCTGTCCGCGCGGGGTGAGGAGCAGGCCCGGCCGACGGAGCGGGCGCTCGCGGAGTCCGGGGCCGAGTGGACGGTCGTACGAGCTGCGTGGTTCGCGCAGAACTTCAGCGAGGGGCCGCTCGTCGAGGAGATACGGGCGGCCGGGGAGCTGGTGTTTCCGGGCGGAGCGGTGCGGGAGCCGTTCGTCGACGTGCGGGACGTCGCGGACGTCGCGGTGGCGGCGCTCACCGGCGGCGAGTGCTACGTGGGACGGACGCTGGAGGTGTCCGGGCCGCGGCTGCTGAGCTTCGGCGAGGCGGTCGCGGAGATCGCGGCGGCGACGGGACGGGAACTGGCGTATCGGGCGGTGTCGGCCCGCGACTACGGCGAGCGGATGGCCGCGTTCGGACTGCCGCCCGAGGAGGTGGAGTTCCTGGTCGAGCTGTTCGCCTCCCTGCTCGACGGCCACAACGCCCACTTGTCCGACGGCGTACGGCAGGTGCTGGGGCGCGAGCCACGGGACTTCGGTGACGTCGTACGGGAGGCCGCGGCGGACGGCGTGTGGAAGCCCTGAGCGGACTGGGAGGGCCGCCGCCTGCCCCCCCCGGCCCCGCCGCCTGCCCCCTGCCCGCCTGCTCTCCGGCGCGCTCCTCACTGCCCCTGCGGCGGCGCGCTCCCCGGCCCGTGTCCGCGCCCGTGGCCATGCCCCTGCCCCTCCCCCTCCCCCTGCCCCTGCCCCTGCCCCTGCCCCTGCCCCTGCCCCTGCCCCTGCTCCTGCCCCTGAGGACCCTGATCCTTCCCCGGACCCTGGCCCTTGTGCGGTTCCCCGCTCCCGTTGTGGGCATGGTGGTGGTGCGGGTTCTTGGCGTGGGTGCGCAGCCGGGCCGTGACGTCCTCCGGGGGGAGGAAGCGCGACCAGCGTTCGGGGAACTCGGAGGGCATCTCGGGGTCGTCGGGGTCGGTCTCGCGGGCCGCCGACGCCCAGGCGACGTACTCGGCGACCTGGGTTTCGCGGACCCGTTCGTTCGCCTCGCGGGCGGCGGCCGTGGCGGCGGCGGGCCAGACCCGGTCGATCGCCGCGTTCACGGCCGCGCCGACGAGGACGGCGAAGGCCGAGACGCCGATCCACAGCAGGACGGCGACGGCCGCGGCGAGGGAGCCGTAGATGGTGGCGCCCTCGATGGTGTGCACGAGGTAGATGCGCAGCAGGAAGCTGCCGAGGACCCACATGGCCAGGGCGACGAGGGCGCCCGGGACGTCCTCGATCCACGGCGAGCGGACCGGCACGGACACGTGGTACAGCGTCGTCAGGAAGGCGATGGACAGGAGGATGACGACAGGCCAGTACAGGACCTGCACCAGCGTCTCCGACCAGGGCACCACCCGCACCACGGCGTCCGGGCCCGCCACCATCAGCGGCAGTGCCACCGAGCCGATCAGCAGCGCCACGATGAACAGCAGGAACGACATCATGCGTGTCTTGACGATGCCCCGGACGCCGTCGAGGCCGTACATGACGGTGATGGTGTCGATGAAGACGTTCACCGCGCGGGAGCCGGACCACAGGGCGAACACGAAGCCGATGGAGATGATGTCGGGGCGGCCGCCCTTCATCACGTCGTGCAGTATCGGCTGGGTGATGTCCTTGACGCCCTTGTCGGACAGGACCGTCCGCGAGGCGTCGAGGATGTTGGTCTCCAGGCTCTGGATGCTGTGGGCGCCGGTCCAGGTGTCGACGTAGGCGAGCAGTCCGATGAGGCACAGCAGCAGGGGCGGCACGGACAGCAGCGTGAAGAACGCGGCCTCGGCCGCGAGGCCCAGGATGCGGTACTCCACGCAGGAGTTGACGGTGTCCTTGAGCAGCAGCCAGGCGGTCCTGCGCTTGGAGACGTTCCGGTAGAGGGCTCTGGCCCGGTGGAGGCGACCGGCGGGCCGCGTGGGGGGTTCACTTGCTGGCTGCACGACCCAAAGGTATCCGCAGCACCGGACCGGCCTCACCTTCCGGCCCGGTCGACCACGCTCCCCGGCCCGGTTGATCGGCCTCTGTCCCCCCGGTACGGGCCGCTGTGCCACGCTGGAGGCCATCACCAGCACCGTCCCGGATAGGTTCGCGATCATGGCAGGCACCTCCACCCACACCGTGACGAACCAGCCGCCCCCGCTGGCCGGATACGACGTGTTCACCGCCGACCGGGCGCTCGTGGCGGCCGTCGAGCGCCACACCGGTCCGGACGTGCTGGACGAGGTGAGCGAGGAGCTGTCCGTGCTGGGCCGTGCCGCCGGCTCGGCGCAGGTGCAGGAGTGGGGGGCGCGGGCGAACGAGAATCCGCCCCGGCTGCGCACTCATGACCGGTACGGCCACCGGATCGACGAGGTCGACTTCGACCCGGCCTGGCACCGGCTGCTCGGCAAGGGGGTGGGGGCGGGGCTGACGGCGGCCTGGACGCGGCCCGCGGGGCACGTGCGCCGGGCGGCCGCCTTCCTGGTCTGGACCCAGGTCGAGGCGGGCAACTGCTGCCCGTTGTCGATGACCCACGCGGCCGTGCCCGCGCTGCGGGCCGATCCGGAGCTGGCGGCGGAGTGGGTGCCGCGGCTGACGTCGACGGTCTACGACCGTGAGCTGCGGCCCGCCGCGCGGAAACCCGGCGCCCTTTTCGGCATGGCCATGACGGAGAAGCAGGGCGGCAGCGACGTACGGGCGAACACCACCGAGGCCCGGCCCCTCGCCGAGGCCGGGACGTACACGCTGACCGGGCACAAGTGGTTCTGCTCGGCGCCGATGTCCGACGGTTTCCTGGTGCTCGCGCAGGCCCCCGGCGGGCTGACCTGCTTCCTCGTGCCCCGGGTCCTCGCGGACGGCGTCCGGAACGTGTTTCTGCTCCAGCGGCTGAAGGACAAGCTGGGCAACCGGTCCAACGCCTCCGCCGAGGTCGAGTTCGACGGGACCTGGGCTCGCCGGGTCGGCGAGGAGGGGCGCGGGGTGCGGACCATCATCGACATGGTCGCCGCGACCCGGCTGGACTGCGCGCTCGGCTCGGCGGGACTGATGCGGCAGGCGGTGGCACAGGCCGTGCACCACTGCGCGTACCGGGAGGCGTTCGGCGCCGCGCTGATCGACAAGCCGCTGATGCGCAACGTCCTGGCCGACCTCGCCCTGGAGTCCGAGGCCGCGACCACGCTCGCGTTGCGGCTGGCGGCCGCCCACGACGACGGGAGCGAGCAGGAGCGCGCCTTCCTGCGGCTCGCGGTGCCGGCCGCCAAGTACTGGATCACCAAGCGCTGTACGCCCGTCGCGGTGGAGGCCGCGGAGTGCCTGGGCGGCAACGGTTACGTCGAGGAGTCCGGGCTGCCCCGGCTGGTGCGGGAGTCGCCGCTGAACTCCGTCTGGGAGGGCGCGGGAAACGTCCAGGCGCTGGACGTGCTCCGGGCGCTGCAGCGCGAGCCGGGTGCGCTGGACGCCTGCCTGACCGAGATCGGCCGCGCCCATGGCGCCGACCACCGGCTGGACCGGGCGGTGAAGGACCTGTTCACCGAACTCGCCGACCTGGACGGCGTCGAGGCCCGCGCCCGCCGCCTGGTGGAGCGTCTCGCGCTGGTCCTCCAGGGTTCTCTCCTGGTCCGTCACGCCCCACCGGAGGTCTCCGACGCCTTCTGCGCTTCCCGTCTCGGCGGCGACCACGGAGCGAGCTTCGGCACCCTGCCGACGGGCCTGGACCTGACGGCGATCGTGGAACGAGCGCGTCCCGTGCCGTGAAAAGGGCGCCGACGTGGGGCGCGACGCCGGCCGACCCTCCCGAGGGACGGGGTGGTGCTGCGCCGACACGGCACCACCCCGGGGGTCAAGTCTCGGCCACCTTCGATAAGTTCACCAGGGTTGCAAGGGGTTGCAACTTGTTGGCTCACGTGTGCGGAGTATGCGCCTCCGCCATACGTCTCGGGGCAGTATGTGGGGGCGCAGCCGGGCCGGAAACCGCCGCCGAGCCGGCTTGACATGCGTGTTCGAAGACCTTTTCCGGGCCCCTTCGGGCCCTTTTCCCGGGAGGACCCCAGTGGTGAACCCGCCGATGAACGTGGCGCGCCTGGCCGCCGTGGACGCGGCGCAGGCGGCGCGCGTGCTGAACGAGGTGCGCGAGGCCACGCTCGCCGGTCACCGTGCGCGGATCGCGCCGCGGCCGGTGATCGAGCAGTCCTGGGGGCGCATGCTGCGCAGCGGCGTGGACCCCGACCACGACTTCCGGTCGGGGCTGCTGCCGTCGGACGAAGTGCGGCGCCGGCGCGAGGAGTCGCCGCTGCGGCACGTGCTGCCGGTGTTGCGCGAGGGTCTGCTTTCGGTCGCGGACGTCGCCCAGCACATCATGGTCGTCGCGGACGCGGAGGGACGGGTGCTGTGGCGGGAGGGCGCCCCGCCGGTGCTGCGCAAGGCGGACGGCCTCGGTTTTGAACTCGGCGCGGACTGGCGTGAAGACGTCGTCGGCACGAACGGCGTGGGCACCCCGGCGGTGGTGCGCCGGCCCGTACAGGTCTTCGCCGCCGAGCACTTCGTACGCTCCCACGCCTCCTGGACGTGTACGGGCGCGCCGATCACCGACCCCCGGGACGGCCGGCTGATCGGTGTCGTGGACGTCAGCGGCCCGCTGGAGACGATGCATCCGGCGACGCTGGCCTGGGTGGACTCGGTGGCCAAACTGGCCGAGGCGCGCCTGCGGGAACTGCATCTGGACTCGCTGGAACGGCTGCGGGCGGTGGCGGCTCCGCTGCTGGCCCGGTTGGACGGCCGGGCGCTGGTGGTGGACCGCGACGGCTGGTCGGCGGCGGTGTCCGGGATGCCGTACGTACGGCGGGTCGCGCTGCCCAAGTCGCTCGCGCCGGGCCTGCGGTGGCTGCCCTCGCTGGGTTCGTGCGCGGTGGAGCCGCTGGCCGGGGGCTGGCTGCTGCGGGCGGCGGACGAGCCCGCGGCCACGGCGACCCGGCTCGTGCTGGACCTCGCCAGGCCCTGGCGCAGCACGCTGACGGTGAGTGGTTCGGCTGGGTCCTGGTCGCGTGAACTCAGTCCCCGGCACGCGGAATTGATCTATCTGCTCGCCGAGCACCGTTCCGGCCGGGGTGCGGCGGCGCTCGCCGGGGACCTGTTCGGGGATCCCTCACGCACGGTGACGGTGCGAGCCGAGATGTCGCGGATCCGGCGGTACCTCGGGGAACTTCTCCAGCATCGACCGTATCGTTTCCGCGAGGACGTGGAAACGGCGGTGTTGCTCCCCGACGACCCTCGTGACCTGCTGATTTCTTCGACGGCGCCGGCGATCTCGCGTCGCCGGACGACTCTCGGAGGCACACGGCCCGCCGCCCCTTGACGATGTCCTGCGCGTAATTGCGGGGTCTTCGCCCTGCGCGGGCCGTTACTGCCGTAGCATCCTGTCAGGGCCTCCCCGGCTGCGCCAGGCGTCAACGTACGGACCACCAGGCACAGTTGGCCCGCCTCGGCCCGTACCGGGCCACCGAGGCACCTCGGAGGCGAAGGAGCCCTGAAAGAGGGGACGAGATGAAGCATCGCGGCAGACACCGCCGGCGCAGACGCGGCGCCGCGCTGCGCGCGGTCCTGGCCGGGACCGCGCTGGCGCTCACCGCGGCCGCGACCCTGATCAGCGCCTCCCAGGCGGATGTCACCGACAGCCCCGGCGCGCTCAAGCCGCTCTCCTCCCCCGCCGACACCGGTCGGCTGCGCCTGCAGGAACATCTCGTCCCCGCCGGCACCCTGGACCGGCTGTCCGCGTCGATGGGCACCCCGGTCGGCGTGGCCGACGTCCTCGCGAGCGCCGACCGCGACATGAACGAGTCCGCCCGCTGCTCCTCCGCCGACCGCTCCTCCCTGCCCGTCGCCCCGGCCGTCGCCCGCGCCTACTGCTGGGACCCGGCGGATGCCGCGACCGCCTGGCGGCCGGCATCGGTGACGACCTCCGGGGACGCCGACGACGACGGCGTCTGGGGCACGCACCGGGTGCTCCTCGCGGGCTGGACCCACAGCACCACCGCCGGCCGCGCCGCGGAGCGCGGCCTCGCCCGGGTCGCCTTCGTGAACGCCGACGACCCCGCCCGCCTCACCTACCGCTGGGTGCTGCTGGTGGTGCCGGTCGACGGCGGCCGGAACTACCGGGGCCTGGTCTCCGGGGTCTCCGGCATGGTCTGGTACCAGGACAAGCTGCTGGTCACCGCGAGGAGCGGCGGCGCCGACGCGCTCTATGTCTACGACCTCGACCGCATCCAGCGCACCGACGTCGACGGGCCCGCGATCGGCCGGGTGCCCGGCGGCTGGTCCGCGGACGGCTACCGGTACGTGATGCCCGCGGTCGGCTCCTACCGCTTCACCGCCGGGCGCTGCGCCGCCGACGGGCCGCCGTGCGCCGGCGCGCTCGCCCTGGACCGGAGCACGGCTCCCGACAGCCTGGTCGCCGCGGAGTGGACGGCGCCCGGCGGCGATCACCCGGCCCGGCTGTGGCGGTACGCCTTCAGCACGGATCCCGGACGCGGCGGGCTGCTCGCCACGGACGCCGCGGGCGGGGTGAACGCGGTGGAGGAGTACCGGACCCGGGCGGCCGGGATCCGGGGCGTGCTGTCGTACCGGGAGCCCGGCGCGACCCGTCCGTCCTGGTATGTGGGACGCCTGCCCGGCTCGCGGGACGGACACGGCGGGCTGTGGCGGCAGGACCTCACGGGTGCGAGGGCGGCCCAGTGCGGGGCGGACGCCTCGCACCGCTGCTGGGCCGAGGAGGCGGGCTCGCTGTCGTACTGGCAGGAGACCGGCGAGGTCTGGTCGCTGTCGGACCGGATGCTCTTCGCCCTGCCGCTGGCCGACCTGGACCGCTCGTCGGACTGATCCCGCACCCCGGATCCGCGGCGGCGGGCCGCTGCCGGAGTGAGCTCCCCCCTCGCCGCACGCGGGGTGACCAGGTCGATCGACAGATCCGCGGCGGGATGATTCCCTGGCCCGCATGAGCAGCGTCCCCGTCACCACCTGGTCCCTGGAGCAGACGTCCCCGGCCGATCTCCTGCCCGCCGCCGCACCGGAGGGCGACGACGTCCGGATCGTCCGCGCCGCGGCCCCCTCCCCCGAGTTCAGCCGCTTCCTGTACGCCTCGGTCGGCGGCGACATCCGCTGGACCGACCGGCTGAGCTGGCCGTACACCGTGTGGCAGGAGTACCTGTCGCGGCCCGGGGTGGAGACCTGGGTGGCCTACGACCGCGGTACGCCCGCCGGTTACGTGGAGCTGGCGGCACAGGACGAGGGCGTGGTGGAGATCGTCTACTTCGGGCTGATCCCCGCCTTCCGCGGCCGGCGCATCGGCGGCCATCTGCTGTCGTACGGCACGGCCCGCGCGTGGGACCTGGCGGAGCGGTGGCCGGGGCGGGCGCCGACGAAGCGGGTGTGGCTGCACACGTGCAGCAAGGACGGCGAGTTCGCCATGGACAACTACCGGCGGCGGGGCTTCACGCTGTTCGACACGAAGGTCGAGCTGGAGCCGGAGACGGCGACGCCCGGTCCGTGGCCGGGGGCGTACCCCGCCTGAGCCCGTCCGGCGCCCGTACCTCCGCATACCCGGCCCGACCTGCCGGGACAAGCCTTCGGCGGCGCATGTGAGCGACGACACCCGTGTTCCATATTTCGGGACAAGGATGTCCGCATGATGGATAAAGCTGGACTGTGTCCAGATCGCCGTGACACGCTTCCGTCATGTCTGGAACTGGAATTGCCTTGGTGAGTCGGCGGCACGTCGACCTCGGCCGCATGTCCAGCGCCATCTGTCCGGCGAGCTGAGCCCACCAGCACCGCCGCACTTCCCCGCACCTGATTTCTGCCGCGCAATGCCGCGCGAGCATGCCCGCATGCGCGCTCATGCGCAGGTCAGAGCCCCTTCCCGTCTGTCCCGAAGGACGTAGAACCATGGCCGCCACCCCACAGAACCCCGCCGCCTCCGCGCCGCGCCGCAAGGTGAGCCGTCACCGCGGCGAGGGTCAGTGGGCCGCGGGGCACTTCACCCCGCTCAACGGGAACGAGCAGGTCAAGAAGGACGACGACGGTCTCAATGTGCGGACACGCATTGAGACGATCTATTCCAAGCGCGGTTTCGACTCGATCGACCCGAGCGATCTGCGCGGCCGGATGCGCTGGTGGGGTCTGTACACCCAGCGCAAGCCCGGGATCGACGGCGGCAAGACCGCGGTGCTGGAGCCGGAGGAGCTGGACGACCGCTACTTCATGATGCGGGTGCGCATCGACGGCGGCGCCCTCACCACGCGGCAGCTGCGCGTGATCGGCGAGATCTCGCAGGAGTTCGCGCGCGGCACCGCCGACATCACCGACCGGCAGAACGTCCAGTACCACTGGATCCAGATCGAGAACGTGCCCGAGATCTGGGAGCGGCTGGAGGGCGTGGGCCTGTCCACCGTGACCGCCTGCGGCGACACCCCGCGCGTGATGATCGGCTCCCCGGTGGCGGGCATCGCCGAGGACGAGATCATCGACGCCACCCCGGCGCTGGAGGAGATGAAGCGCCGGGTCCTGAACAACCCGGCGTACTCGAACCTCCCCCGCAAGTTCAAGACGGCCATCTCCGGCTCGCCGCTGATGGACGTCGTGCACGAGATCAACGACGTGGCCTTCGTCGGCGTACGGCACCCCGAGCACGGCCCGGGCTTCGACGTCTGGGTCGGCGGCGGTCTGTCCACCAACCCCAAGCTGGGCGTGCGGCTCGGCGCCTGGGTTCCGCTGGAGGAGGTCGCGGACGTCCACGAGGGCGTCGTCTCGATCTTCCGTGACTACGGCTACCGACGGCTGCGCAACCGCGCCCGGCTGAAGTTCCTCGTCGCGGACTGGGGCGCGGAGAAGTTCCGTCAGGTGCTGGAGGACGAGTACCTGGGCGGGCGCAAGCTGATCGACGGGCCCGCCCCCGAGCAGCCGGCCCAGCAGTGGCGCGACCACATCGGCGTGCACCGGCAGAAGGACGGCCGGTTCTACGTCGGTTTCGCCCCGCGGGTCGGCCGGGTCGACGGCGCCACGCTGACGAAGATCGCCGACCTCGCCGAGGCGCACGGCTCCGGCCGGGTCCGCACCACGGTCGAGCAGAAGATGATCGTCCTCGACGTCGACGAGGACAAGGTCGAGTCGCTGGTCGAAGGGCTCGACGCGCTGGACCTCACCGCCCGGCCGTCCTCCTTCCGGCGCGGCACCATGGCCTGCACCGGCATCGAGTTCTGCAAGCTCGCGATCGTCGAGACCAAGCAGCGCGGCTCGACGCTGATCGACGAACTGGAGCGCCGTCTGCCCGACTTCGACGAGCCGCTCACCATCAACCTCAACGGCTGCCCGAACGCCTGCGCCCGGATCCAGGTCGCGGACATCGGCCTCAAGGGCCAGCTGATCCTGAACGACCGGGGCGAGCAGGTCGAGGGCTACCAGGTGCACCTCGGCGGCGCCCTCGGTCTGGAGGCCGGCTTCGGCCGCAAGGTGCGCGGCCTGAAGGTCACCGCGGAGGAACTGCCCGACTACATCGAGCGGGTGCTGAAGCGCTTCCAGGCCGAGCGCGAGAACGGCGAGCGGTTCGCCGCCTGGGCCGTCCGCGCCTCCGAGGAGGCACTGTCATGAGCGAGCGCGCCGCGCCTTTCTACTGCCCCTACTGCGGTGACGAGGACCTGCGGCCGCACGAGGAGGGTCACGGCGCCTGGGAATGCGGGGCGTGCAACCGCGCATTCCAGCTGAAGTTCCTCGGGCTGCTGGCCCGGGGACTCCAGCGAGCCGACCACGGAGGGGACGAGCGGATATGACGACGGCTCAGGACCAGCGTACCGCCGAGGAGTTGAAGGCGCTCGCCGAGCAGGCGGGCCGGGACCTGGAGGACGCCTCCGCGCTGGAGATCCTCCAGTGGGCGGTGGACATCTTCGGCCCCGGCTTCTGCGTCACCTCGTCCATGGAGGACGCGGTGGTCGCCCATCTCGCCTCCCGGGTGCGCAGGGGCGTGGATGTCGTCTTCCTCGACACCGGCTACCACTTCGAGGAGACCATCGGCACCCGGGACGCCGTCGAGGCCGTGATGGACGTCAACGTCATCACGCTCACCCCGAGGCAGACGGTCGCCGAGCAGGACGCCGAGTACGGACCGAAGCTGCACGACCGCGACCCCGACCTGTGCTGCGCCCTGCGCAAGGTGCGGCCGCTGGAGGAGGGCCTGAAGGGCTACCGGGCCTGGGCGACCGGCCTGCGCCGCGACGAGTCCCCGACCCGGGCGAACACCCCGGTGGTCGGCTGGGACGAGAAGCGGCAGAAGGTCAAGATCTCCCCGATCGCCCGCTGGACGCAGGACGACGTGGACGCCTACGTCGCCGAACACGGCGTCCTCACCAACCCGTTGCTGACGGACGGCTACGCCTCCATCGGCTGCGCCCCCTGCACCCGCCGGGTCCTCGCGGGCGAGGACGCGCGGGCCGGCCGCTGGGCGGGCCGCGCCAAGACCGAGTGCGGACTGCACGGATGACGAACGACTCGAACGACTCGAACGACTCGACCCAGGAGAACCACGTGACGACCGGAGCCACCGTCTGGCTCACGGGTCTGCCGAGCGCAGGCAAGACCACCATCGCGTACGAGCTGGCCGGCCGGCTGCGCGGCGAGGGCCACCGCGTCGAGGTGCTCGACGGCGACGAGATCCGCGAGTTCGTCTCGGCCGGCCTCGGCTTCAGCCGCGCGGACCGGCACACCAACGTGCAGCGCATCGGCTTCGTCGCCGAACTGCTCGCCCGCAACGGCGTCACGGCGCTGGTGCCGGTGATCGCGCCGTACGCGGACAGCCGGGAGGCGGTGCGCAAGCGGCACGCCGAGAACACCACGCCGTACCTGGAGATCCACGTGGCGACCCCGGTCGACGTGTGCAGCGTCCGCGACGTGAAGGGGCTGTACGCCAAGCAGGCCGCGGGCGAGCTGACCGGGCTCACCGGGGTCGACGACCCCTACGAGGAGCCCGAGACCCCGGATCTGCGGATCGAGTCGCACCACCAGACCGTGCAGGAGTCCGCGGCTTCCGTGTACGCCCTGCTGAGCGAGAGGGGACTGCTGTGAGCGACGCGCGCGCGGCCACTCAGCCGCAGCCGACGACAGTGGCCGCACCTCTGCGCCGCGCGAGCGGAGATGGGGGTGCCCCCGGACGGAGTCTGGGGGAGAACGAAAGGGGCGCAGCATGACGACGGTCGCCACGGTGAAGGACGGTACGGGCAGCCCGTACGCCCTGTCGCATCTGGACGCGCTGGAGTCCGAGGCGGTGCACATCTTCCGTGAGGTGGCGGGCGAGTTCGAGAACCCGGTGATCCTGTTCTCCGGGGGCAAGGACTCCATCGTCATGCTGCACCTGGCGCTGAAGGCGTTCGCGCCGGCCGCGGTGCCGTTCTCGCTGCTGCATGTGGACACGGGACACAACTTCCCGGAGGTCCTTGAGTACCGGGACCGTGTGGTGGCCGCCCATGGGCTGCGCCTCCATGTGGCCTCCGTCCAGGACTACATCGACCAGGGTGTGCTGAAGGAACGTCCCGACGGCACTCGTAACCCGCTGCAGACGCTGCCGCTGACGGAGAAGATCCAGAGCGAGAAGTTCGACGCGGTCTTCGGCGGCGGGCGCCGTGACGAGGAGAAGGCGCGCGCCAAGGAGCGGGTGTTCTCGCTGCGCGACGAGTTCTCCCAGTGGGACCCGCGCCGCCAGCGCCCCGAGCTGTGGAATCTGTACAACGGCCGGCACGCCCCGGGCGAGCACGTCCGGGTCTTCCCGCTGTCCAACTGGACCGAGCTGGACGTGTGGCAGTACATCGAACGCGAGGGCATCGAGCTGCCGCAGATCTACTTCGCGCACGAGCGCGAGGTGTTCGCGCGCTCCGGCATGTGGCTGACCGCCGGTGAGTGGGGCGGTCCGAAGGACGGCGAGAGGGTCGAGAAGCGGCTCGTGCGCTACCGGACCGTCGGTGACATGTCCTGCACCGGTGCCGTCGACTCCGACGCCACCACGCTGGACGCCGTGATCGCCGAGATCGCCGCCTCCCGGCTCACCGAGCGGGGCGCGACCCGCGCCGACGACAAGCTGTCCGAGGCCGCGATGGAAGACCGCAAGCGCGAGGGGTACTTCTAGCCATGAGCACGACCACGACCGAGGCGCTCTCGGCCACCACCCTGCTGCGGTTCGCCACCGCCGGCTCCGTCGACGACGGCAAGTCCACCCTGGTGGGACGGCTGCTGCACGACTCCAAGTCGGTCCTCGCCGACCAGCTGGAGGCCGTGGAGCGTGCCTCCGCGAGCCGCGGCCAGGACGCGCCGGACCTCGCCCTGCTCACCGACGGCCTGCGCGCCGAGCGGGAGCAGGGCATCACGATCGACGTGGCGTACCGCTACTTCGCCACGCCCCGGCGCCGGTTCATCCTGGCCGACACGCCCGGCCATGTGCAGTACACGCGGAACATGGTCACCGGCGCCTCCACGGCCGAGCTGACGGTGATCCTCGTCGACGCCCGCAACGGCGTGGTCGAGCAGACCCGCCGGCACGCGGCGATCGCCGCGCTGCTGCGCGTGCCGCACGTGGTCCTCGCGGTCAACAAGATGGACCTCGTCGCCTACGAGGAGGCGGTGTTCGCGTCGATCGCCGAGGAGTTCACGGCGTACGCGACCGAGCTGGGCGTCCCCGAGGTCACCGCCATCCCGATCTCGGCGCTCGCCGGTGACAACGTGGTGGAGCCGTCCGCGAACATGGACTGGTACGGCGGCCCGACCGTCCTGGAGCACCTGGAGACCGTGCCGGTCAGCCATGACCTGGCGCACTGCCACGCCCGGCTGCCCGTGCAGTACGTGATCCGGCCGCAGACCGCCGCACACCCGGACTACCGGGGCTACGCGGGCCAGATCGCGGCCGGCACCTTCCGGGTCGGCGAACAGGTCACGATCCTGCCGTCCGGCCGGACCACGAGGATCTCCGGCATCGACCTGCTGGGCGAGCCGGTCGACGTGGCATGGACGACGCAGTCGGTGACCCTGCTGCTCCAGGACGACGTCGACGTCTCGCGCGGCGACCTCATCGTGCCGACCAAGGACGCGCCGGCCACCACCCAGGACGTGGACGCGACCGTCTGCCACGTGGCCGACGCGCCGCTGACCGTCGGGCACCGGGTGCTGCTCAAGCACGGCACCCGCACGGTCAAGGCGATCGTGAAGGACATCCCGTCCCGACTCACGCTCGACGACCTGTCCCTGCACCCGCACCCGGGACAGCTCGTCGCCAACGACATCGGCCGGGTGAAGATCCGTACCGCCGAGCCGCTGCCGGTCGACTCCTACGCCGACTCGCGCCGCACCGGCTCCTTCATCCTGATCGACCCGGCCGACGGCACCACGCTCACCGCGGGCATGGTCGGCGAGTCGTTCGCGGCCCCGGAACCGGTCAAGGACCGGGCCGACGAGGACGGATGGGACTTCTGACCATGAACTCCCCCGACGTGTACTCGACGTTCGCCAAGGAGGGCGGCCGCGTCGGCAGCGGCGCCCTCGGCAGCGGGCAGGGCGGAGTGGCCCGATGTGTGCGCTGACGTACGCGCACCGCTTGCGCGCCCTCACCCCCCACCGCCGTAGACGAAAACCTGCCGACCTCCCGGCCACGACCTGAGAGCCCGTGACCGCCGGGCCTCCGAGAGGAACACCTCCCGTGCCTGCAACAACCGCCTTCCGCCGCAGCCTTGCGGTGATAGCCACGCTCCCCCTCCTCACCCTCGCCGCCTGCGGTTACGGATCCACGGCGCACAAGGAAGACACCGCGAAGGTCGCCGCCGGCGCGAAGAAGATCGACGGACTCGGCTCCGTCAGGATCGGCTACTTCGGCAACCTGACCCACGGCACCGCACTGGTCGCCCGTCAGCAGGGCATCTTCCAGAAGGAACTGGGTGCCACCACGGCGGACTACGCGCTCTTCAACGCCGGTCCGTCCGAGATCGAGGCACTGAACTCCGGGTCCATCGACATCGGCTGGATCGGCCCCTCCCCCGCGATCAACGGCTACACCAAGTCGGACGGCAAGAGCCTGAGGATCATCGGCGGTTCGGCGTCCGGCGGGGTGAAGCTGGTCGTGAACCCGAAGAAGATCACGTCCCTCAAGGACGTCAAGGGCAAGAAGATCGCGACCCCGCAGCTGGGCAACACGCAGGACGTGGCGTTCCTCAACTGGATCGCGGAGCAGGGCTGGACGGTCGACGCGCAGAGCGGCAAGGGCGATGTGTCGGTCGTGCGCACCGACAACAAGGTGACCCCGGACGCCTTCGCGAACGGCTCGATCGACGGCGCCTGGGTGCCGGAGCCGACCGCGTCGAAGCTGGTCGCCGAGGGTGGCAAGGTGCTGCTGGACGAGTCGTCGCTGTGGCCGGACAAGAAGTTCGTGATCACGAACATCATCGTGCGGCAGTCGTTCCTGAAGGAGCACCCGAAGGCGGTCGAGGCGGTGCTGAAGGCCTCGGTCGAGGCCAACAAGTGGATCAACGCCAACCCGGACCAGGCGCAGGCGGCGGCGAACAAGCAGCTGGCGGAGGACTCCGGCAAGGCGCTGCCGGCGAAGGTCCTGGACCCCGCGTGGAAGTCGATCCGGTTCACCGACGACCCGCTGGCCGCCACGCTCGACACCGAGGCGCAGCACGCCGTGAAGGCCGGTCTGCTCAAGCAGCCCGACCTGAAGGGCATCTACGACCTCACGATCCTCAACAAGGTTCTCAAGGCCGAGGGCGCGAGCACGGTCGACGCGGCCGGTCTCGGCACGAGCTGACGCAGGTCTCGACCGGTCCCCAGGAGGTGACGACCATGGCCACGACCTTCGCCAAGGCCGCCGAAACGACGCAGTACGCGGCGCGTCTTGAGCATGTCTCGAAGTCTTTTCCGACTCCGGGCGGGCAGCAGCTCGTGCTGGACGACATCAGCCTCGATGTCGCTCCGGGCGAGTTCGTCACCCTCCTGGGGGCCTCGGGCTGCGGCAAGTCCACGCTGCTGAACCTGGTGGCGGGGCTCGATCGGCCCTCCGCCGGCGCCATCACGACGGACGGGCGTCCGGCCCTGATGTTCCAGGAGCACGCGCTGTTCCCGTGGCTGACCGCGGGCAAGAACATCGAACTCGCCCTGAAGCTCCGGGGAGTCGCGAAGCCGGAGCGGCGCGAGCGGGCCGAGGAGCTGCTCGCTCTGGTCCGGCTGAAGGGCGCGCACGGCAAGCGCGTCCACGAGTTGTCGGGCGGCATGCGGCAGCGGGCCGCGCTGGCCCGCGCGCTCGCCCAGGAGAGCAACCTGCTGCTGATGGACGAGCCGTTCTCGGCGCTGGACGCCATCACCCGGGACGTGCTGCACGACGAGCTGACCCGGATCTGGGCGGAGACGGGCCTGTCCGTGCTGTTCGTCACGCACAATGTGCGCGAGGCGGTCCGGCTCGCCCAGCGGGTCGTGCTGCTGTCCTCGCGGCCGGGCCGGATCGCGCACGAGTGGAGCGTGGACATCCCGCAGCCGCGGCGCATCGAGGACGCCCCCGTCGCCGAACTGTCCCTTGAGATCACCGATGTACTGCGGGGGGAGATCCGCCGTCATGGCCAGCACTGAGACGACACCGGCCCAGGACGCGCCGGGCCAGGACGCCGGGAGCGTCGAGGCGGGCCTCGACGCGCTGGAGACCACCACCACGGGCCGTCCGCCGTTCCGGCAGACGTTCGTGAACAAGATCCTGCCGCCCATCGTCGCCATCGCGGTGGTCCTGGCGGTGTGGGCCCTGCTGTATCCGGTCGTGAACAACCCGACCAAGCTGCCCTCGCCGGCGGCCGTCGGCGGCGCCTTCAAGGAGGCCTGGCTCCAGGGCACGCTGCTCGGCTACATCTGGACCAGCGTCTCGCGCGGTCTGCTCGGCTTCGCGCTGGCCCTGGTCATCGGCACCCCGCTGGGGCTGCTGGTGGCCCGGGCGAAGTTCGTGCGCGCGGCCATCGGCCCGATCCTGTCCGGTCTGCAGTCGCTGCCGTCGGTGGCGTGGGTGCCGCCGGCCGTGATCTGGCTGGGCCTGAACAACTCGATGATGTACGCGGTGATCCTGCTCGGTGCGGTCCCGTCGATCGCCAACGGTCTGGTGTCCGGCGTCGACCAGGTGCCGCCGCTGTTCCTGCGGGCCGGCCGCACGCTGGGCGCGACGGGTCTGAAGGGCGTCTGGCACGTGACGCTGCCCGCCGCGATGCCCGGCTACGTGGCGGGGCTCAAGCAGGGCTGGGCGTTCTCGTGGCGTTCGCTGATGGCCGCCGAGATCATCGCGTCCTTTCCCGATCTGGGTGTGGGCCTCGGCCAGTTGCTGGAGAACGGCCGCAACGCCAGCGACATGGCCATGGTGTTCGAGGCCATCCTGCTCATCCTGTTCGTCGGCGTCGCGATCGACCTGCTGATCTTCAGCCCGCTGGAGCGGTGGGTGCTCCGCAGCCGCGGTCTGCTGGTGAAGGGCTGAGATGCGCGCCCCGGTCCTTCTCGTCATCGCCCACGGCAGCCGCGATCCGCGGCACGCGGCGACCGTGCACGCGCTGGTGGAGCGGGTGCGGTCGCTGCGTCCGGGGCTGCGCGTGGAGACCGGGTTCCTGGACTTCAACGTGCCGTCGGTGCACGGGGTGCTGGAGTCCCTGGCGGCGGAGGGGGTACGGGACGTCGTCGCCCTGCCGCTGCTGCTGACGCGCGCCTTCCACGCGAAGGCCGACATCCCGGCCGTGCTGCGGGACGCCCCTGCGCGGCTGCGGATCCGGCAGGCGGACGTGCTCGGCCCGTCGCCGCTGCTGCTGTCCGCACTGGAACGGCGGCTGTACGAGGCGGGGTTGACCCCCGCCGACAAGTCCTCGACCGGGGTCGTGCTGGCCTCGGCGGGGTCCTCCGACCCGGAGGCGATCGCAGTGATCGCAGACATCGCGCGGGAGTGGCGGCACACCGGTTGGTGCGCCGTGCGGCCTGCGTTCGCCTCCGCGTCCCTGCCGCGCACCGAGGACGCCGTCGCCGAACTGCGGGCCCTCGGCTGCGCGCGGGTCGCCGTCGCGCCGTACGTCCTGGCCCCCGGCTTCCTGCCGGACCGCATCGCGCGGGGCGCGGCCGGAGCGGACGTACGGGCGCGGGTGCTGGGTGCCGCGCCGGAGGTGGCGCGGGTGCTGCTGGAGCGCTACGACGCGGCCCGCCGGCCGGCGCTGGCGGCGCTGGGCGCCTGAGCGCACCGGCCGGCGGGGAGGGCACCCGGCCCCGTGGGGGCGGGGCTCCGGCGGGTCACAGGCCGAGGTCTTCCAGGAGTCGCTGGGTGAAGGTGAGGCTGGCGGTGCCGGCGCCCGCCCGGATGGCGATCTCGTTCAGCGAGGAACGGATCCGGCCCAGGTTGGGCGGCAGGCCGTCCTCCGCGGACTGCTCGAACTGACGCTGGATGATCACGCCGTACTCGGCGATGCCCGGGTATTCGGCGTGCAGCGCGGCGGTGAGCCGCTCCGCGACGGCCATGAGGGTCTCCAGATCCGGCGGTGTGCCGTCGCCGAGGCTGATGCGGCCGCGGCCGCCGTAGCCGTAGGTGGTCATGTCCTGGCCTCGCTTCTGGCCCGCAGGGGCCGTGAGGGGAGCTTGAGTGAGGGGGAGGGACCGCTGACGTTACCGACGTCGCGGGGGCCCGTCGGACGGGCGGCAGGCCGGGCGGTCACGGTAGTGCGGAGTGGGCCGAAAATCGCCACCCATCCGGGTGATCGGTATCCGTTGACCGGGCCCTGCGGGCCGGGGACACACGGGGGGCCGGGCGCGTGGCGCGGGGTGGGTGCCGCGCTGTGCGCGGTGCCGGTGCTGTGCGCCCCGCTCATCCGTCCCCTCGCTCCGTTCCGCTCCGGCCGTTGCTTCCCTCCGGCCGTTCACGCTGTCGACCCTAGGGACAAGCCGATGATTTTGTCGCGAGGTTCGCGGAGCCGGGCCACCGCGGGGTGAAGACGTGGTACAAGGCCTCCGGGTCCGGCGCTCCCCTGTGACGTCGGACCCGGTGGCTCTTCGTTCTGCGCCGGGTGCGGCCCGCGTGTCACAGGTGTGGGCGGACTCCGGGCGCCTCAGCGGCGTTTATCGGCCAACTGGCGTCCGGGTCAGTCGAAGCGGAGGGAGCCGGTGCGGGTGCGCTTGAGTTCGAACAGGTCGGGGTGGCGGGCCAGCACCCGGAAGCTGTCGAAGAGTTCGGCCGCCTCGGCGCCGCGCGGAACGGCGCGCAGCACCGGTCCGCACCGTGCCGTCGGCGTGCAGGGTGGGCGTGCCGACGTAGCCGCCCGTCTCCGGCTCGGTCCCAAACTCGTGGCTGCGGCGCACGGCTTCGTCGTACGCCGGTCGTGCGCGGCGGCCGCGAGGCCTGCGGGGAGCCCGGGTTCGGCCGGCGACTCGGCGACGACCGTGTCGAAGTCCTCGATGCCGCGCTCGTGGATCCGGGTGCCGAACGCGGTGCAGAGACCGCGCAGCACCTGCTCGCCGTGCCGCTCGGCCGCGGCCACCGCGACCCGCACCGGGCCGATCGAACGGCCCGCCAGATCCCGGTACCAGTCGGGGAGTTCGTCGCCGGGGTTGTGCAGGTACAGGCTCATCGCCCGGAACCGGAGGTCGAGCGGGCGCAGCCGCTCGACCTCCGGCAGCCGGCGGGAGGTGATCCAGGCGAAGGGGCAGGCCGGGTCGAAGAAGAAGTCGACGCGGGTGCGGGCGGGTTCGGCGGCGCCGACGGCCGGGGCGGAGGCGGGGCCGGAGCGGGGGCGGTGGCGGTGTCGCTGTGCGTCATGACAGTGACGCCAGTCGGTCATTGGTGCCCGGTCCCGGCCGATTCACCTCTCCCTTTCATGGTCCAATCGGCGCGCCCTTCCCGTCCTCGACCTCGTCCGCCCTGCGCACCAGCTCGGCGACCGGCATCGAGCCGGCGGCCCGGTGCTCGCGGGCGAAGCGGCCCGCGAGGCGCTGGAGCAGTTCGTTCAGCGGGGTCGGTACGCCGTGCAGCCGGCCGAGCAGGACGATCTCGCCGTTGAGGTAGTCCGCCTCGATGGTGCCGGTGCCGCGGGCGAGGGACTGCCAGGAGGAGCCGCCGCCGCGCGGGGCGCCGTCCAGCGGCACCAGGGTCACCTTGTCGCCGCGCGCCGCGCGCTGTTCCTCCGCGCTCGCGTGCGCGATACCGGCGGCGTCGAGTACGGCCTCGCCCTCGGCGCGCACGCGCGCGAGCAGGGCGTGTGCGGCCTCGTCGGCGGCGGGGCCGCACAACGCCTCGAAGGCGGTGCCGAGGTTCCAGAGCAGCTTCGCGTACTGCCAGCGGGCCACGTCCGGCACCACGGGCGCCTCGAAGCGGGCGTCCGCGAGGTCGGCGGCGATACGGCGGGCGGTGTCGTCGGTGCCGTGCGGCAGGCGGCCGAGGTGCAGGACACCGGTGAGCGGGCGGCCGGCGGCGGAGACGACACCGGGCTCCACGAAGGCCGAGGGCAGCCAGACGCAGACGCCGTACACGTGCCGGAAGCGGCGCAGTGCGAGCCGCCCGCCCTCCACGCCGTTCTGGAGGGACACGAGCGGCAGCCTCCGCGCCGCCGTACCGCCGCCCGCGACGGGCACGTCGGCCCAGGTCTCCAGCGCGGCGACGGTGTCCTGCGTCTTCACGGCGAGGAGGAGGACGTCGTCGGCGCGCAGCTCACCGAGCGGGCCGGGCCCGTCGACGACGGGCAGCCGGTGCCTCGACTCTCCTTCCGGGACGAGCAGCCGGAGCCCGTGTGCGGCGAGCTCCGCGAGGTGCCTGCCGCGGGCCACGAGGACGACCTCACGCCCGGCCTGGGCGAGCCGCCCGCCGACGCTTCCGCCGACCGCTCCCGCCCCGATGATGATGTAGCGCATGGGGCGAGCCTCGCACACGCGTGCCCGGCCGCGTCACGCCGGTGGTGCCGTCAACTCCACCAGTTTCACCACGGTGTTCCAGTTCCGGCTGGTGGCGATCAGCCCCTTGGTCGGGCGGGTGCGGGCGAGTGTCTCGGCGAGCTTGGAGCGGCCCAGACCGTCCGGGGCGTACAGGTACAGACAGCGGTCGCCGAGCCGGAACTCCTCGGGGAGGTGGGCGCTTCGGTCGATCCCGGCGTAGCGCTCCGCGGTGACGGGCGCGGAGAAGTACGTGACGTGCAGTTGCTTCGGCGCGAGGTCGGCGGCCGGGAACGGGCAGGCCTCGGCGACGGCCTTCAGATAGGCGTGCTCGCGCACGAGCACGTCGACGGGGAAGCCGAAGCGCTCCTCGATCGCCCGGCTCAGCTGCGCCGCCAGCGACTCCTCGTCGCCCTGTTCCGATCCGAACACGGCCTGGCCGCTTTGCAGATAGGTCTGTACGCCCGTGTGGCCGAGGCCGGTCAGCAGGGCGCGCAGGTCGGCCATGGGCAGCTTCTTGGCGCCGCCGACATTGATGCCGCGCAACAGCGCCGCGTAGGTCGTCATCGGGCCAGCGTAGAACGGCCGTCGTGCCCCGTGGGGGTGGGCACGACGGCCGGCCCGCACGAGGCGGACTGCGCGAAACTCTGGCCGATGGGCGGGTGCCGGAGCAACCTCTCCACGCAGCTGTGACTTGTTCAACAAGCTTCTGTAATCACAAACCTGTGCGCTGACCGCGGAACGGACATCCCTCGTTCCACGCCGCCTGTCCCTGTGCGCCGGCGCGTCGGGCCAGCTCCGCCTCGATGAGGTCGGCCGCCCGGCGGGTGCCGCCCTCCTGGGCCGTCTCGGCCTGGAGCGCCCTCAGACGGCGGGCCACCTCCGGGTCGTCCACCAGGGCGAGGGCGGCCTCGCGCAGGCGGTCGGCGGTGGCCTCCTCGGTGTCCAGCCGCCGGGCGACGCCGAGCGCCACCAGCATGTCGGCGTTGCCGAACTGGTCGACGGCCTGCGGTACGGCGATCATCGGGGTGGCCGTGGCGAGGCCCTCCTGGCTGCCGCCGGCGCCCGCGTGCGTGACGAACAGGTCCGCCTGCTTCAGGATCGCCAACTGCGGTACCCAGTCGCGCACTTCGACATTGGCCGGTACGTCGCCCAGGTCGGCGGCGGAGACATGGCGGCCGACCTGGAGCACCAGGTGCCAGCCGGGCAGGTCCCCGAAGGCGCGGACGCACGCGCGGTAGAACCCGGGCTGCTTGGTGAAGGCCGAGCCCAGGGACACCAGCGCGACCTTGTCCACGCCGGCCGGCCGCTGCCAGTCGCCCTGGCCTGCGCGGTCGCCCTGGCAGGCGCCGACGAAGGTGTGGACCCGCTCGTCGACCCGGTCGGCGTTCGGCTGGAGGGCCTTCGGGAACAGCACGATCGAGCGGTCTGGGCGTCCGGCGAACGGGTCCGGGTGCTGGTTGATCCCGTTCTCCTTCAGCCAGGCCTCGAACCGGGCGTAGTACGCCTGCCCGCGCGCCGTCTTCCTGGGCTCCGCCCACATCGGCTCGGCGACCTCCTTCTCGTACCCCTCCCAGGCGACGAGGTTCGGCGAGAGGGAGATCGCCGGGACGCCCCAGCGGTGGGCGAGGACGCGGGCCGGATAGGAGGCGATGTCGTGCAGCACGAGGTCGGGCTCGTCGCCTGCGTAGGCCTCGATGAGCTGGGGAAGCGCCTGGACGGCGTCCGCGAGGAACGGCTCCACGTTGTCCAGGAGCGTCGTCCCCCAGGCCGACGGGTCGGCGCCGGGTGCGGGCAGCGTGGAGGTGTACGGGACGGGCCGGGCCCCGGTCTCGGCCACCTTCTCGGCGAACACCGGGGGGATGGCGTACGTGACCCGGTGGCCCCGGGCGACGAGTTCCCGGATCACCTCCAGGCTGGGGTTCACGTGGCCGTGCTGGGCGATCGAGAACACGGCGATGTGTGCGGAGCTGGTCATGCCCCAGAGGCTAGACGAGACGTTACGTCTCGCCCAAGTGGTTTTCCCGGCCCGGAGACGAGGTCGCACAGGGTCTCGTCGAGGATGCCGGCGTCCGGGTTGTATACGAGCCGTCCCAGCGGGTCCTGGAAGTTCAGGGCGCCGGTCCAGCGGGTGGCCCGGGTGCGGCCCGACTGGGCGTCGGTGAACGCCCGGGGACGCGTCGAGGGACCGCGCACCCGGCCCGGCACGCCACCCGACCTGTGCGAATGCGAGACTGACCGGGGAGATCCGACCGCACGGAGGCACGATGGACGAGGGACGGGCACGGGACGTACTGGCCGCGGCGGGGGTGCTGCCGGGTCGGGCCGGGGACGCGCGGCTGCTCGCCCTCGGGGAGAACGCGGTCTTCGCCGCCGGCGACCTGGTGGTGAAGGTGGGCCGGGACGCCGAGTTGCTGGAGCGAGCACGGCGCGAGCTGGACATCGCCGGCTGGCTGGCCGAGGCGGGCGTGCCGGCGGTGCGGGCGGCCGAGCCGGAGCCGCGGCTGACCGAGGGGCACCCGGTGACGGTGTGGCACCGGCTGCCGGAGCCGGTACGGCCCGCCGAGCCGCGCGATCTGGCGGAGCTGCTGCGGATCGTGCACGCGCTTCCCTCTCCTCCCTTCGCCCTGCCGCCGCGCGAGCTGCTGGGCGGTGTCGAGCGCTGGCTGCGGCTCGCGGGGGACGCGATCGACCCCGAGGACGCTGCCTACCTCCGCACGCGCCGGGACGGTTTCGCGGCGGCCGCGGCCGCGCTGACGCCCCATCTGCCGCCGGGCCCCGTCCACGGCGACGCCCTGCCCCGCAATGTGCACATCGGGCCCGACGGACCGGTCCTGGTCGACCTGGAGACCTTCTCCGCCGACCTGCGCGAGCACGATCTGGTGGTCATGGCCCTCTCCCGCGACCGGTACGGGCTGCCCGCCGAGGCGTACGACTCCTTCACCGAGGCGTACGGCTGGGACGTACGGGATTGGGCGGGCTGCTCGGTCCTGCGCGGCGCCCGGGAGACGGCGAGCTGCGCCTGGGTGGCCCAGCACGCCGCGAGCAACCCGAAGGCACTGGCCGAGTTCCGCAGGCGGGTGGCGTCACTGCGGGACGGGGACGAGTCGGTGCGCTGGTATCCGTTCTGAGCGTGCCGCAGCAACGACCGCAGCGTGTCGCGGGGTTGCCGCGGGGCTGATCGCTACGCGGGGCGGCTCTCGGCCAACTCCCGCAGCGGCCAGGCCCCGTCCACCACGGCCTCCGCATCCCCCTTGCGGCGCAGGAACGCCTGGAAGTCCGCCGCCCACTGCGCGTACCACTCGATCTGGCGGCCGTGCAGGTCCGCCGGGCTCAGGGACGCGATCTTCGGGTGGCGGTCGGCTATCGCGCCGGCCAGGCGGGCCGCGGCGAGGGCATCGGCCGCGGCCTCGTGGGCCCGGTCGAGGACTATGCCGTACTCGGCGGAGACCGCTTCCAGGTTTCGCTTGCCGCGGCGGTAGCGGTCGGCCCAGCGGTCGATCGTGTAGGGGTCGACGACCGGGGCGGGCGGGGTGCCGCCGAGGCGGTCGGCGAGGGACGGCAGGCCGTGGCGGCGCAGTTCGGCCGAGAGCAGGGTGAGGTCGAAGGCCGCGTTGTAGGCGACGACCGGGACGCCCGCCTTCCAGTACCCGGTCAGGGCCTCGGCGAGGGCGTCGGCCACCTGGTCGGCGGGCCGGCCCTCGGCCGCGGCGCGCGCGGTGCTGATGCCGTGCACCGCCACCGCGTCGGCCGGGATCTCCACCCCGGGATCGGCCAGCCACTCCCGGCGCCCCACGGGCTCCCCGGCCCTGACCTCGATCACCGCCCCGGTGACGATGCGTGCCTCGTGCGGATCCGTGCCGGTCGTCTCCAGATCGAAGCCGATCAGCAGCTCACGGTGCCAGCCCATGGCGGCCCCCCTTCTCGGTGGTGCTTTCCCCCAGTGGTCTCCACCCTCGCACGCGGCACTGACAATCCGAGGACGGGATTCCGCTTACCCCGACGGACAGTTCAGGACACAGGACGCGAATCCGCCCAGGACAGCTCGAATTCCTCGCGGTATGTCGGGAAGAGCCCGGCTTCACTGACGTCGTCCGACTTCACCAGCTTGCTGCCGTTGCGCAGCACGAGCACCGGCGACTCCATCCCCCGGGCGCCACGCAGATAGGACTGCACCACGGCGATGCCGTCGGCGCCGTCCCCGTCCACCAGGTAGGCGGTGAAGCGGGGCGTCTCGTCGTACACCTGGATCTCGAAGGCGCCGGGGTCGCGCAGCCGGGAGCGCACCCGGCGCATGTGCAGGATGTTCATCTCGACCGAGCGGCTCAGCTCGCCCCGCTTCATGCCCAGTTCGCGCTCGCGGCGCTTGACCGCGCTGGAGGCCGGGTTGAGGAACAGCAGCCGTACCCGGCAGCCGGACTCGGCGAGGCGGATCAGGCGGCGCCCGGAGAAGTTCTGCACCAGCAGGTTGAGGCCGATGCCGGTGGCGTCGAGGCGGCGGGCGCCGGCGAAGAGGTCCTCGGCGGGGAACTGGCGCATGAGCCGCACTCGGTCGGCGTGGACGGCGACCACGTCGGCATACCGGTCGCCGACCAGGTCCTCGACCGCGTCGACGGGCAGCCGGCGCGCGGAGGGGACGTCCCCGCCCGCGCCGAGCATCTCCAGGAGGCGGGCCGAGGCCCGCTCGGCCTGGCTCAGCACCGTCTCGGACAGGGCCCGGTTGCGGGAGACGACGTTGCGGGTCACCTCCAGTTCGTCCAGGGCGAGTTCGAGGTCGCGGCGCTCGTCGAAGTACGGCTCGAAGCACGGCCAGTGCTGCACCATCAGCTCGCGCAGCTGCGGCAGGGTCAGGAAGCTGAGCACGTTGTCGTCGGCCGGGTCGAGCAGATAGCCCTTGCGGCGGCTGACCTCGCGGACGGCGACCGCGCGCTGCACCCACTCCTGCCCGGCGGGTCCGGCCGCGGCGACCACCCAGTCGTCCGCGTGGACGGGTTCGTAGATGGGGCGCAGCACGGCGGCCACGACGGCGCGCAGCCGCTGTTCGACGAGGTTCAGCCAGATGTAGGCCCGGCCGGCCCGCTGGGCGCGGGTGCGCACCTCGCGCCAGGCGTCGGCGCCCCAGTCCAACTCCGGCCCGATGGAGCCCGCGTCCATCGGCCGGGCCAGGGACACCGCGCCGGGCGGGACGTCTGTGGAGTTCCCCTCGTGACCCTCGTCACCAGGGGGCAGCTCCAGCCCTCCCGAGCCCACCCGTGCACCGCCTTCCGCGCCCCGGGGCCTTCCCCGTCCCAACGATCAAGGAAGGGTACTCCGGGAGCGGTAGGGGTTGCAGCCGGATGGACAGGTCGGTTGTCCAACTGTTTTCCTCAACCCGGCCTGTGCCGACGGCCATTCGACGGCCCTGTGTCACGGGGAGTGAGCGGATTCATAGCGGGGACGGTCCGCGGGGTGGCGGGCGGGGCCCACCCGAGCTCCGTCAGCGCTGGTGAGCGGCACCGCGGTGGATGCCGGGGCGCCGCGCGCCCGCTCCGGGGGCAGGTGAGGTTTCGTTACTTTCGGGAGACTCGGGGGCCGTCACGGCCCCGGGCGGGCGGATCACCTGTCAGAGTCGTGTGCATGCAGGTCTGGCCTGGACAGGCGTATCCGCTCGGCGCCACCTACGACGGCGCCGGAACCAACTTCGCGGTCTTCACGGAGGCCGCGGACCGAGTAGAGCTGTGTCTGCTGCACGACGACGGCTCGGAGACGGCGGTGGAACTGCGCGAGAGCGACGCGTTCGTGCGGCACGCGTACGTGCCGGGCGTGATGCCGGGACAGCGCTACGGGTTCCGCGTGCACGGCCCGTACGACCCCGCGCGCGGGCTGCGCTGCAACTCCGCGAAGCTGCTGCTCGACCCGTACGCGAAGGCGGTCAGCGGCTCGGTCCGGTGGGGCGAGGAAGTGTACGGCTACCACTTCGGCGCTCCGGAGCGGCGCAACGACCTGGACTCGGCGCCGCACACCATGACCTCGGTCGTGATCAATCCGTACTTCGACTGGGCCGACGACCGGCCGCCGCGCACCGAGTACCACCACACGGTCATCTACGAGGCCCATGTCAAGGGCCTGACCATGCGTCACCCTGGGTTGCCGGAGGAGCTGCGCGGCACGTACGCCGCGCTGGCCCACCCCGCGGTCATCGACCATCTGACCGGGCTCGGGGTGACGGCTCTGGAGCTGATGCCCGTACACCAGTTCGTCAACGACCACCGGCTGGCCGACCTGGGCCTGAGCAACTACTGGGGCTACAACACGATCGGCTTCTTCGCCCCGCACAACGCGTACGCCTCCTGGGGCGACCGCGGACAGCAGGTGCTGGAGTTCAAGTCGGCGGTCCGGGCGCTGCACGAGGCCGGGATCGAGGTCATCCTGGACGTGGTCTACAACCACACGGCCGAGGGCAACCACCTGGGCCCGACGCTGTCGTTCAAGGGCATCGACAACCCGTCGTACTACCGGCTCGCCGAGGATCCGCGCTACTACACGGACACCACCGGCACCGGGAACTCGCTGCTCATGCGGTCCCCGCACGTGCTCCAGCTGATCATGGACTCGCTGCGCTACTGGGTCCTCGAGATGCACGTCGACGGCTTCCGCTTCGACCTCGCGGCGACACTGGCCCGGCAGTTCCACGAGGTGGACCGGTTGTCGTCGTTCTTCGACCTGGTGCAGCAGGACCCGGTGGTCTCCCAGGTGAAGCTGATCGCCGAGCCGTGGGACGTCGGCGAGGGCGGCTACCAGGTGGGCAACTTCCCGCCGCTGTGGACCGAGTGGAACGGCAAGTACCGCGACACGGTACGGGACCTGTGGCGGGGCGAGCCGCGGGCGCTCGCGGAGTTCGCCTCCCGGCTGACCGGGTCCTCCGACCTGTACCAGGACGACGGCCGCCGCCCGCTGGCCTCGATCAACTTCGTCACCTGCCACGACGGTTTCACGCTGCGCGACCTCGTCTCGTACAACGACAAGCACAACCACGCCAACGGCGAGGACAACCGGGACGGCGAGAGCCACAACCGGTCGTGGAACTGCGGGGTCGAGGGCGAGACCGACGACCCGGACGTGCGCGCGCTGCGCGCGCGGCAGCTGCGGAACTTCGTCGCCACGCTGATGCTGTCCCAGGGCGTGCCGATGATCAGCCACGGCGACGAGTTCGCGCGCACCCAGCAGGGCAACAACAACGCATACTGCCAGGACAACGAGCTGTCGTGGGTGCACTGGCCCGGCACCGCCGACGGGATCGGGGAAGCCGCCGGTGACGGGGCCGGTGACGGGCACGAGGCCGGGTGGCTGCTGGAGTTCACGCGCGCGATGGTGTGGCTCCGGCGGGACCACCCGGTGCTGCGGCGGCGGCGCTTCTTCCACGGGCGGCCGGTGGAGGGCACGCACGACGCCCTCTCCGACATCGCCTGGTTCACCCCGGAGGGCGCCGAGATGACACAGCGGGACTGGGACTCGGCGCGGGCGTCCGCGCTGACGGTGTTCCTCAACGGCAACGCCATCTCCGAGCCCGGCCCGCGCGGGGAGCGCGTCACCGACGACTCCTTCCTGCTGATGTTCAACGCCTCCCCGGAGGCGCTGGAGTTCCTGGTGCCGGTCGACCACGGCCGGCAGTGGCAGGTGGTGGTCGACACGGCCCGCCCGGAGGGGGTGCCACCGGGCGGCGGGGCGAAGGTCGGGGCGGGCGACCGACTCACCCTGCCCGACCGCAGCCTGACGGTGCTGCAGCGGCCGGCCTGACGTCGGGGGTGGGTGGCGCTCAGGAGGACGTGCGGGCCGGTACGTCGTCCGCGCGCGCGTGTGCGGCGTGTTCGGCCCGTCCGGCGTGGGTCGTCGGACGGGCCGTCAGGGCGATCACGAGGGTGAGCGCGGCCGACGTGCTCGCCACGGCGAAGGCCGCGACGGGGCCACAGGCGTCGGTCAGGCGGCCGGTCACGGCGACCGAGAGGGCCTGTCCGCCGACGAGCGCACTGGTGGCGACCGCCATCGCCTCCGCGAGCCGGGCCGGCGGCACCGCGCGCTCGGTGAGCCCGAACACCGTGATCAGATGCGGCGCGTAGGCGACCCCGAGCACGGTGACCACGGCGTACAGGCCGGGCAGGCTGTCCGTGCGCAGCAGCGGCAGCGACAGGACGAGCGCGGCCGCCGTGGCCAGCCGCCAGCGCAGGCGCAGCCCGAAGCGGGCGGGTACGGCGGCCATGGCGAGCCCGGCCCCGGCGCTCATCACGCCCATGGCGGCGTACACGAGCCCCGCCCGGTCCTCCTGCCCGAGCCGGGCGGTCAGCGCGGTGATGCCGGACTGGCAGGCACCGAACATGGCGCCCAGGAGGGCGAGAGCCGCGCGCAGCGCGTGCACACAGCCGGGCATGCGGGCGCGCACGGCCGCACTCGCGGCACGCGCGAGGACACACCCACACCCCTCCGCCGAACCCCCGTCACGGACACGGACACGCGCCCGGCCCCGGTCTTCAGCCACGCCAGCGGCACACGCGCGGGCACAGGCACGGTCCCCGGCCGGCTCGGCGGCACACGCGCGGGCGCAGGCACCGCCCACGTCCGACTCGGCGGCACACGCACAGGCGGCGGAGACACGGTCCTCAGCCGAATCCCCGTCGCGCACGCGGGTCCGACCCCGGTCTTCAGCCACGACAGCGGCACACGCGCGGGCACAGGCACCGCCCACGTCCGACTCGGCGGCACACGCACAGGCGGCGGAGACACGGTCTTCAGCCGAATCCCCGTCGCGCACGCGGGTCCGACCCCGGACTTCAGCCACGACAGCGGCACACGCGCGGGCACAGGCACGGTCTTCGGCCGGCTCGGCGGCACGCGCGTGGGTGCGGGCGGGGGACTCGGCCGGATGCGTGTCACGCGCGTGTGCCGGGTCGGGGTCTTCCGGGGTGGCGGGTGCGGCGGCCGAGGCGGTCGGGTGCAGGGCGAAGGCGGTGCCGCAGGTGGCCACCAGGGCCGCCGCGCCGCCCATCGCGTACGCCGGATGGGCGAGCACGGAGGCGAGCCCGACCAGGGCCGGGCCGAGGACGAAGGACATCTCGTCCAGCGTGCTCTCGAAGGACAGCGCGGCGCCGACGGTGGCCTCGGGGGCTCCGGCCCGGCGGGCGAGCCCGATCAGCCGGGCGCGGGCCAGCGGGCCCACCAGCGGCACGGTGCCACCCGCGGCGGCCCCCACCAGCGCCAGGAGGGCCGTGGGCAGGCCCGCGAGGGCGCCGGCGACCAGGGAGGCCACCGCGAGCGCGTTGGCGAGCGAGAACGCGAGCACGACCCTGCGCTGTCCGTGCCGGTCCGCGAGCCGCCCCACCACCGGGCCGCAGACCACCTGGCCGAGCGCGAGCGCGCCACCGGCCAGCCCCGCGGCGGACAGGGAGCCGCTCGTCCGGGCGACGAGGAGCACGCTGCCGAACTGGACGGTGGCCGTCGGCAGCCGGCCCAGGAAGGACACGCACGGCAGCAGCGGTCCGGTCAGGGCGATCACCTGACGGTAGGTGTCGCGCGTGCGGCGCCGCTCCGGCTTCCCCGCCCCCGTCGCCCCCGTCGTCCCCGTGGTTCGAGGCGTTGTCCCCATCACTCGAAGCTAGGCACGCGCGCATGCGTGCGTGCAGGGACCGATGACACGAAACCGGGCGGTCTGGGTACGTAGGTTTCCATGACTCCTGTGCGACCCGGACCACGCGTGCCCACGGCCACCTACCGGCTCCAGCTCCAGCCCGCGTTCCCGTTCGCCGCCGCGGCGACGGCCGTACCGTACCTGGCGTCGCTCGGCGTCTCGCACCTGCATCTGTCCCCCGTCCTGGAGGCCGTGCCCGGCTCCACGCACGGCTACGACGTGGTGGACCACGCGCGCGTGCGCGAGGAACTGGGCGGCGAGGAGGGCCTGCGGGCGCTGGCGCGGACCGCGCGGGAGCACGGCATGGGCCTGGTCGTGGACATCGTGCCGAACCACATGGCGATGGCTCCCCGGCACAACCACGCCCTGTGGGAGGTGCTGCGCGAGGGGCCGGCCTCGCCGTACGCACGGTGGTTCGACATCGACTGGGAGGCCGGGCACGGTCAGCTGCTGCTGCCGGTGCTCGGCGGCCCCGTCGGCACGGAACAGGGGCGTCTCGTGGTCGACGGCGACGTGCTGCGCCACCACGACCACGCCTTCCCGCTCCGCCCGGGCACCGAGGGCCTGCCGCCGGCGGAGCTGCTGGACGCCCAGTGGTACCGCCCGGTGTGGTGGCGGCTGGCCCGCACCGAGCTGAACTACCGGCGCTTCTTCAGCATCTCGGAGCTGATCGGGGTGCGGGTGGAGGACCCGGAGGTGTTCGACGCCACCCACGCCAAGGTCCTCCGGCTGCTGCGCGAGGGCGTGCTCGACGGGCTGCGCGTCGACCACCCCGACGGGCTCGCCGACCCCGACGGCTATCTCGCGCGGCTGCACGCGGCGAGCGGCGGGCGCTGGACGGTGGTGGAGAAGATCCTCGCCGACAGTGAAGCCCTGCCGCCGTCCTGGCCCGTCGCGGGCACCACCGGGTACGACGCCCTGCGCCGGGTCGACGGCCTGTTCACGGACCGGGCCGGGGCGGATGAACTCCGCACCGCGTACCGGCGGTTCGCGGTGCCGCAGACCGACCGGGGCGGGGACTGGCCGGCCACCGCGCGCCGGGCCGCCTACCAGGTGCTCACGCACGAGCTGGCCGCCGAGACGGACCGGCTCACCCGGGTGGCCGCCCGGCTGTGCGCGGCCTCGCCGGATCTCGCGCTGCGCGACCGGGCGCCCTGGGCGCTGCGCACGGCCCTGGTGGAACTGCTGGTCCGGATGCGGGTGTACCGGCCCTACGCGTCCGGCGACGCGGCCGCCGTCGTGACCGAGGAGGCCGCCGAGGAGGCCCGGCGTGCCTTCGTCGTCCCCGAGGAGGCCGGGGCGGTGGACGTCGTACGGCGGCTGCTGACCGACCCGGCCGAGGCCGCGGCCGGGGACGGCGCGGACCGGGCGGAGCTGCGCACCCGGTTCGCGCAGACCGCGTCGGCGTTGCGGGCCAAGTCGGTCGAGGACACGGCGTTCTACCGCTACGTGCCGCTGCTGTCGGCGACCGAGGTGGGCGGCGATCCCGGCCGGCCGGGGATCTGCCCGGAGGAGTTCCACGCGTACTGCGCGCGCGTGCAGCGCGACTGGCCGGCCACCGGCACGGTGGTCACCACGCACGACACCAAGCGCAGCGCCGACGTCCGCGCGGCGCTGGCCGTGCTGACCGAATGCCCCGCGCGGTGGGCCGAGTTGATCGCCGAGGTGACGCTGCCGGAGGAGGGGGTGCCGGACGGGCAGCTGGCCTGGGCGGCCTGGCAGACGGTGTTCGGGCTGGGGCCCGCCGCGGCGGAGCGGGTCCAGGGGGCGCTGCTGAAGCACGTGCGCGAGGCGGGCCTGTACACCAGCTGGACGGAGCAGGAGCCGCCGTACGAGGAGGCGGTGGCCGCCTTCGTCGCGGCCGGGCCGTGCGGGTCGCCCAGCGAGCGCGTGGCCGCCTTCCGCACGGCGCTGGAGCCGCACGTCCGGGCCAACGTGCTCGGCACCGCGCTGGTCCATCTGACGATGCCGGGGGTGCCGGACGTGTACCAGGGCACGGAGGGCGAGTACCGGGCACTGGTGGACCCGGACAACCGGCGTCCGGTGTCCTTCCCGCCCGAGGCACCCGGCGAGAAGGACGCCCTGACGGCGGCGGCGCTCCGGCTGCGTGCCCGGCGCCCCGACGCCTTCGGCACGACGGCGACGTACACCCCGCTGACGGCCGAGGGCCCGGCGGCCGCCCATTGCGTGGCCTTCGCCCGCTCCGGAGCGGTGGTCACGGCGGTCACCCGGCTGTCCCTGCGGCTCGCGGAGGCGGGCGGCTGGCGGGAGACACGGCTGGCGCTGCCGCCGGGGCGGTGGGCGGACGTGCTCGCCGCGGGCAGGGAGTTCACCGGCCACGCGCGCGTGGCCGATCTCTTCGCCCGGCGCCCGGTGGCGCTGCTGGAGCGCGTCGCCGAGGACTGAGAGGGGTTCCAGCGGGTTACCGGCGCTCGCGGGACGCGGCCTGCACCAGCAGTGCACCCACGGCACACAGTGCCCGCACCGCGTCCCGGCGACTGCGTCCGGGCGCCCCCGGCGCCTCCCCCGCCGTATGCTTGACAGTTCACCCATCCCGTGCGGGACTGGGAGGGCGAAGCCGGGCGGACGGGTCGGGGGTGAGTTTCCTGCCGGAGCTGCGCTATCCCAGCATTCCCGAACTGATCGCCTCCGCACAGGCGTTGGCCGCTCAGGAACCCGGGCTGTGCACGCTCAGGCAGGTGGGCGTCTCACGCGCGGGAAGACCCCTGCACCTGCTCTCGGTGGGGCACGCCCGGCGGGCGGTGCTGGTGGTGGCCGGCGCGCACGCCAACGAACCGACCGGGGGCTCCACCCTGCGGGTGCTGGCCGAACGCGCCCTGGCCGAGCGCGAGTTGCGTTCGGGCACCTCGTGGCACTTCCTGCTGTGTGCCGACCCGGACGGCGCGAGTCTGCACGTGACCCCGGCGCCGCGCAGTCTGCTCGACTACCACCTCGGCTTCTACCGGCCGACGGGCGCGGAGCAGCCGGAGTGGTCGCCGTCGGTGCTGCCGCCGGACCGGCTGCCGCCCGAGACGCGGACGCTGACCGGGGTGATCGACGAACTGCGCCCGTACCTCCAGGTGACGCTGCACGGCACCGATCTGGGCGGCAGCTGGGTGCAGTTGACCAGGCCCGTGCCGGGGCTCGCCGAGCCGTTCGCGAAGTCCGCGGCGCAGCTGCACATCCCGGTGGAGACGGGTGCCTCGGACGCCGCCGGCTGGCCCGCCGCCGGACCCGGGGTGCACGTCATGCCGGGCCCGGAGACGGGCGTCGCCTACCCGAGCATGCCGGACGACGCGCGGCACAGCACCTGGTACCACGCGCACCGCTACGGCGGTCTGACGGCCGTGGTGGAGGTCCCGATGTGGGCCAGCGACCTGGTGGACGACCGGGCGCCGCACCCGGCGCCGGCGGCGGCGATACGGCGGCTGGCCCGGCGGCTGACCGGGGACGCGCGCGAGGTGGAGCGGATACTGGCCGAGGCGCAGCCCCGGCTGGACGGCCTGGACGGTCCGCTGCTGCGGGCCTCGCGCTGGGTGCTGGGACTGATCCCGGGCCTGGCCGAGGACTGGATCCACACCCCGCCGGCCGGTACGACGATGGCGTACGTCGGCAGTGTGGACGCCTTCGGGCGACGGCTTCCGCTGCGTGCGGCGGCGATGCTGCTGCGGGTGCTGCGGGAGACCGACGACCACGCGGTGCCGCGGCTGGAGCACCTCGTGGCCGACTGGTGCGACGCGTTCGCGGAGCGTTTCCGGGCCCGCTGGGTGCCGTTGGAGCACCAGGTGGAGCATCAGTCCCGGACGGTGCTGGTGGCGGCGCAGCAGGCCCGCGAGCGGGCCGGGTGAGCCGCGCCGCCGCACCCGGCGCTCACGCGTCCAGGGCGAACACCGCTCCTGTGTGCGCGTTCATGACACAGGTGTTGGTGTAGGTCTGCCGGAAGTCGACCGGCCGGCCGTTCCACCGCCCGTGCGCGTGGACGGCCACCGGGGAGTAGAGGGCCGGGCAGAAGACGTGCTCGGGCGGGATACGGCCGATGTCGCCGCCGGCGGCGGAGAGTTCGGCGCACGCCTCGGCGGCCCGCGCGTGGCCGCCCCGCGGCGGGTCGCACAGCAGCAGGGTGCTGCGCGTGGGACCGTTGCCGGTCTCGCCCTTGACGACGGTCAGATGGAGCCAGTTGCCGGTGAGCCGGTCGCGGGGCGCCGCGTGGGCCGGGCCCGCGGCGAGGAGCCCGGCGGCCGCCAGCACGGCGCCGACCGCCGCGGTCGCTCTCGTGAGGTACGTCATGCTCCCCAGCATCGGCACGCCGGCGCACGTTCCGCAGTCCGGCTCCTCCGGCTCACTCGAACGGGACGGCACGCGCACGCGTGAAGAGCGTCTGTTCGAACGCGACCGGCCGCCTCGGCCGACGGGCTCAGCTCACGGCCAGCCGGAACCCCATGCGGCCGAAGGCGACCAGATCGCCCTCGCGGACCACGATCGCGCCGGTGACCCGGCGGCCGTTGACGGTGGTCCCGTTGGTGGAGCCGAGGTCCCTGAGGACCCACGTCTCCCCCTGGCGGACCAGCTCGGCGTGCACGCGGGAGACGGTCTCGTGGTTCAGACGCAGCCCGTTGGCGGGGTCGCGGCCTATGCGCAGCGGGTGGGTCTGCCCCGGATGCGGCAGCAGCAGCTTCGGCAGCCGCTCGGCCTGCCAGGCGCGGCGCAGCCGTACGGTGAACGCGGAGACGGCCTCCACGCTGCCGAAGACCGCGCGGGACAGGCGCTTCTCGCGGGGCAGGTCGGCGACGAGGGCCGCCAGTTCGTCGGCGTGGCGGGCGGCGAGCGCCAGCTCCATGCGGCGCACGAACGTGTCGTGCGACAGCCGCCCCTTGGCGACGCCGTCGCGCAGCACCATTAGCGCCTTGTCGCGCTCCGCGTCGGACAGCCGCGCGGGGTACGTGGAGAACTCGAATGACGACGTCACGCAGGTGATTGTCGGTCAGTGAACCCCTAGTGTCCAGAAAACGCGGAATCGGTGCCACGCGTGCGTGCGTTCCGCGACACCCGCCGGGAAAGACCGAATTCGAGAGCACATTGATCGTCCGGACGGCACGATGGGGGCCGCGGGACATCATCACGGTGAGCAGACGAAGGGGAACCGTCCGTGCAATTCGAGGTGTGGGCACCGCAGGCAGACCGAGTGACGCTCCATTGTGAGGGCGCCACGCGCGCGTTGGGGCGCGATCCCGAGCGCGTGGGCTGGTGGACGGGGGAGGCGGAGGCGGACGACGGCGCCCGGTACGGGTTCGCGGTGGACGACGGTCCCGTCCTGCCCGACCCGCGCTCGCGCCACCAGCCGGACGGCCCGGACGGGCTGAGCGCGGTCGTGGACCACGGCCGGTACGCGTGGCGTACGCGGTGGGCGGGGCGCGGACTGCCGGGCGCGGTGCTCTACGAGCTGCACGTGGGGACGTTCACCCCCGAGGGCACCCTGGACGCGGCCGCCGCACGGCTGGAGCACCTCGTGGAACTGGGCGTCACGCACGTGGAGTTGATGCCGCTGTGTCCCTTCCCGGGGCGGCACGGGTGGGGGTACGAGGGAGTGTCGCTGTGGGCGGTGCACGAGCCGTACGGCGGCCCGCAGGCGCTGAAGCGTTTCGTCGACCGCGCCCACGAACTGGGCCTCGGGGTCGTCCTGGACGTGGTGCACAACCACCTGGGTCCGTCGGGCAACCATCTGCCCGCGTTCGGGCCGTACTTCACCGACACGCACCACACGCCCTGGGGTTCGGCGGTGAACCTGGACGCGCCCGGCTCGGACGAGGTGCGCGCGTTCCTGCTCGGCAGCGCGCTGGCGTGGCTGCGGGACTACCGGATCGACGGACTGCGCCTGGACGCGGTGCACGCGCTGCACGACACGCGCGCGTACCCGTTCCTGGAGGAGCTGTCGGCCGCCGTGGACGCGCTCGCCGAGGAGCTGGGCCGGCCGCTGTCGCTGATCGCGGAGTCCGACCGGAACGACCCGCGGTACATCACCCCGCGCGCGGAGCACGGCCTCGGGCTGCACGCGCAGTGGAACGACGACTTCCATCACGCCCTGCACACGGCGCTGACCGGTGAGGCACAGGGCTACTACGCGGACTTCGCGCGCGCCCCGTTCGCCGCGCTCGCCAAGACGCTGACCGGGGGGTACTTCCACGACGGCACGTACTCCGGCTTCAGGGGCCGGTGCCACGGCCGCCCGCTGGACCGCGCGCGCGTGGCCGGGCACCGCCTCCTCGGCTACAGCCAGACCCACGACCAGGTCGGCAACCGCGCGCAGGGCGACCGGCTCGCGGCCCGGCTCTCCCCCGGCCTGCTGGCCTGCGCGGCGGCGCTCACGCTGACCTCGCCGTTCACGCCGATGCTGTTCATGGGCGAGGAGTGGGCGGCGGGCACCCCGTGGCAGTTCTTCACCGACCACACCGATCCGGAGCTGGCCGAGGCGGTGCGGCGGGGCAGGCGGCGGGAGTTCGCGGCGCACGGCTGGGCCGAGGAGGACGTACCGGACCCGCAGGACCCTGCGACGCGGGACCGCTCCGTGCTGGACTGGTCGGAGCACGCGCGCGAGCCTCACGCGCGCGTGCTCGCCTGGTACCGGCGGCTGATCGCACTGCGCGGTGAGCAGCCGGACCTCACCGACCCCGATCTCGCCGACACCAAGGTGGCGTACGACGAGGAGGCCCGCTGGCTCGCCTTCCGGCGCGGCGACGTACGGGTGGCCGTGAACCTGGGCAAGGAACCGGCGGCGATCCCCCTGGGTGCCCGTCCCGCCGTGGTCCTCGCGGCCTGGGACCCGGTCGCGGCCCCGGGCTCGAACGGCCTGCTGGAACTGCCCGGGGAGTCCTGCGTGGTGCTGTCCCAGCCCTGAGCCCGGCCGGCTCGCGCGCACGCACGCTACGCGTCCTGGTCGTCCTCCTTCAGGTCCGTCACCCGTTCCAGCATGATCGGTTCCCAGGCGCGGCCCAGTTGGGTGCGCAGGAGGGGCAGCGGGCTGTCGTCGCGGCCCTCCAGGCGGTCGGTGAGGCGCAGGACCGTGTCGCAGCGGGCCAGCCACAGGCCGCGCAGGCAGGGGCGGGCGCCGTAGCCGGCGAGGGTGGCCGCGCGGACCGCCGCGCCGGAGCCGACCGCGAGGACGAGCCCGGCGATGTCCTCGGCCGGGTCGGCCACGGCCGCGTCGGTCCAGTCGAGGACGCCGCGCACCCTGCCGTCGGCGCTGACCACCAGGTGCTCGCCCTTGAGGTCGTGGTGGACGAGCACGGCACCGCCGGCCTGGGCGGCGAGGTGGGCCGCGCCGGGCGGGGTGAGCTGGTGCAGGCGTACGGGGTCGAACTCGTCGGCGGCGGCGAGGCGTTCGGCCGCCGCCACGGCCATGCGGCGCAGCGCCTCCAGGGAGCGCGGCGCGACACGCGGCACCCCGATCGTCTCGGCCTGCCGCGCCGGCACCGCGCGCAGCCCCGTGAGCAGTCCGGCCAGGTCGGCCTCGCCGACGGCCGAGACGTCGTGCTCCTCGGCGCTGCCGCCGGGGATCCGGGTGTCGAGCGTGTAGGTGAGGCCCGGCGCCCACTCACCGTGTGCGACGCCGGCCGGGACGGCGACGGGGAGGTACGGCCGTACCAGGTCGCGCAGGCGCAGTTCGCGGCGCTGGCGCAGGGCGGCCTCGCGGTCGAGGGCGAGCCGCAGCACATGCCGGGTGCCGACCCACCAGGTGGAGTGCTCGCCGCCCGCCGTGACGGGCCGGACCTCGGGTCCTCCGCCACCGGCCGCGTGCTCGTCGGTCAGCGAGCGGACGAGCCGGCGGACGGTGTCCGCGGTGGGTGTCGGTGCCTGGGTCATGGATCGCGCCGTTGCCGTTCGGGGAAAGTCGGGAAGAGGGACCGGGGCGGGTCTCCCCGGGCCGGTCAGCCCACGACGACCAGCTCGCGGGTGGTGTTGTTGAAACGACGGCCGCCCTCCTCGGTCACCGTCACGATGTCCTCGATGCGCACCCCGAACCGCCCGGGCAGGTAGATGCCGGGCTCGACGGAGAAGCACATGCCGGGCACGAGGGGCTGTTCCTCGCCCTCGATCATGTACGGCGGCTCGTGCGTGGTGACGCCGATGCCGTGCCCGGTTCGGTGGATGAAGTACGCGCCGTACCCGGCGTCGGTGATCACCGCGCGGGCGGCGCGGTCGACCTCCTGGCAGGCGACGCCCGGCCGTACGGCCGCGACGCCTGCCTCCTGGGCCGCGCGGACGATGTCGTGGACGCGGTGTTCCTCCTCGGTGGGCTCACCGACGTGGACGGTGCGGGTGGTGTCGGAGCCGTAGCCGTCCTTCAGGCCGCCGAAGTCGAGGACGACCATGTCGCCGTCCCGGATGACGCGGTCGCCGACCTCGTGGTGCGGGTTGGCGCCGTTGGGTCCGGAGCCGACGATGGTGAAGTCGACCTGGGAGTGGCC
This sequence comes from Streptomyces sp. NPDC025793, assembly GCF_055558375.1. Classification (NCBI taxonomy): domain Bacteria; kingdom Bacillati; phylum Actinomycetota; class Actinomycetes; order Kitasatosporales; family Streptomycetaceae; genus Streptomyces; species Streptomyces sp. NPDC025793. Next base: position 208,833 of record NZ_JBVHMR010000005.1, read on the forward strand.
GAAGCGGCGCAGCAGCGCGGCGAGGTCGTGGCCGACGTCGGACTCGCGGCGGCCGGCGAAGGGAACCTTCCGGATCTCCTCGAACGTTGCATCGGCAGCGGCTCCGGCCGCCGCGAGGAGTTCGAGTTCGGCCGCGTCCTTGACGGCGCGCAGCATGGGGAGGGCATCGGTGAGGGAGGCGTACGAGGTGTCCGGCAGGGTCCGCTGGAGACCCAGCAGGTGCATCGCCCAGGTGTTGTCGCTGATGCCGAAGCGGCCCTTGCCGTCGAGCAGGGCGGCGGTGACGGCGTAGGGGTCCTTGCCGTCGGTCCAGTCCCGCAGGGTGAGCGCGCAGGCGCCGACCGCGTGCTCGGCGTCCGGCGCCTCCAGGGTGGGCACGACGAGCACGGGGTCGTGGCCGGGGGTGAGGACCAGCACGGTGAGCCGTTCGGTGACGGCGGTGGGCGTGTAGCCCGTGAGCCACACCATGTCCGGTCCCGGCGCCACGAGCAGCCCCGCCAGTCCGGCGTCGGCGGCGCAGCGCGCGGCGCGCTCCATCCGGGCCCGGTGGTCGGCGGCGGTGAAGGGCGGGGGCGGGTTACCGGTCATCCGGTCCTCCGAGCGCGGGTGAGTACTGGGTGATGGCGTCTCGTGCAGCATCCTGCCCGGCCGGCCGGGGTGGCGCGAGCCGTCGCCGACGCGCTCCACGGGGTGCGGTCGCGGGAGAAGGAGCTCGGCATGGGGCCATCATGGCGCGCGGGGCGGACGGCGACCAGTGGGCCTGCCGGGGTGACCGAAGCGGCCTCCCGTGGACCGGGTGCGGGCTCGGGCGCGTCCCGGTCAGGTCACCACGCCCGGTACGGCGGTCAACTGCTGGTAGCCCCCGCTGCGGTGACGCACGGTGAGGAGCACTCCCTGGCCGGGGCGGGCGTGGGCGACGGCGCGGGCCAGGTCGGCGGCGCTGTCCACGCGCGCGGGGCCGAATTGGAGCAGGACGTCCCCGCGGACCAGGCCCGCGGCGTATCCGGGGCCGGGCACGTGCACGCCCACGACCAGCGCGCCCGCCTTCTGAGCGTCGACGGCTTCCACGCCGAGCGTCGCCGCGGGCGGCACCGGAGCGGGGCTCGGCGCGGTCGCGGGGGCCCTGGCCGCGGGGGCGGACGGCGGGGTCCGGTGGCGCAGTTCGGCGAGCCTGCTCATGCCGATCACGGTGGCGCCGACCGTGCCGATGCCGACGCCGGAGAGCACCAGCAGGGTGCCGGCGCACAGGCCGAACAGCATGCCCCGCAGCCGCTGTCCACGCCGGTGCGCGGCATGCGGGCGCCGGACCGGGCCCACATCGCCGTGGTCGGCACACTCGGCCCGGTCGGCACCCGCGCCGTCGCGCGGGTCCTGTCCGGGCATGGGCTTGGGCCGCAACGCAGTCTGTTCCATGGTTCGCTCGCCTCCGGGTGATGCTCTACCCGGCGCGCGGGGCCGCGACGAGACACGAACGAGTGAGACTGGCCGGAGGGTGGCGCAGGGTAGTCATGGCACCTCGGTGGCGCGCCGTCACATCCCGCCCACCAGCTTCCGCACGACGTCCCCCGCCGCCGCCCCCGGGCCGGCCCCGTGGAGGAGTTCCGTACGGTGCACGACCCGGGGTGCGGTGAGCGGGACGGCGACCGTGCCGGGTACGGCGCCGGCGGCCGACCGGGGAAGCAGGGTGAGGCCGTGGCCGGCGGCGGCGAGGGCGGTGAGGGTGTGCAGATCGGTGCCCTCGTAGCGCAGCGCCGGGCGGAACGCGCCGCCGCCGTTCGCGGCGCGCAACTGGTCGAGCGGGAGGGCGGCGTCGGGCGCGTCGAGCCAGCAGGCGTCGGCGAGGTCGCCGAGACGCAGTCCGGGCCGTCCGGCGAGGGGGTGCCCGGCGGGCAGCAGGACGCTGACGGGCTCCTCGGCGACGCCGTGCGTGGTCAGCGGGGCCACGTCGGGCAGCCGCAGCGGATCGCTCGGCGCGGCGAGCCCGGCGACGAGGCCGAGGTCCGCGCCGCCGGTGGCGACGGCGGCCGGGATCTCCTCGTACGCGAGGACGCGCACGGTGACGCCGGCCGTCGGAAGCGCGGCGAGGACGGCGGGGCCGAGGGCGGTCGGGGTGGCGGCGAGGGTGAGGCCGGGTGCGGGCACGGCAGACATGCGGACGACGTCGGCCCGGGCCGCCTCCAGGCGCAGCAGCAGCGGGCCCGCGTGTTCCAGCAGCCGTTCACCGGCCGCGGTGGACGCGACGGGCCGCCGGGTCAACAGGGGTGCGCCCAGGTCGAGTTCGAGCGCGGCGATGTGCTGGGAGACCGCGGACTGGGTGTAGCCCAGCTCGCGGGCGGCCTCCGAGAAGGAGGCGAGGCGCGCCACGGTGACGAACGTGCGCAGCAGATGCGGGTCCATGGGCCCAGCATCCCATCACCATCAGCGTTGCTTATCGAGCGTGCAGGAATCATCGTTGGACGTGAACGAGGGGGTGCGCGAAGGATGGGGCCATGGACAACACCGCCACCGTCGCCCTCGTCGGCGACCGCTCCCCCCACGTCGTCTCGCACACCCGCATCCCCGGCCTGCTGGAGGCGCTCGCCGAGCGCGACCGGCTGGTCCTGGACGCCTACTGGATCCCCTCGCAGGACGCCGAGACCGAGGGCGCGGTGCGCGGGTTCGACGCCGTGTGGGTGCTGCCGGGCAGCCCGTACCGCAGCGAGGCGGGCGTGCTCGCGGCCGTGCGCACCGCGCGTGAGGAGGGCATTCCGTTCCTGGGCACGTGCGGCGGCTTCCAGCACGCGCTGCTGGAGTTCGCCCGGAACGTGTGCGGGCTGACCGGGGTCGCGCACGCCGAGAACGACCCGGACGCCGTGGACCCGCTCATCGAGCCGCTGGCCTGCTCGCTGGTGGGGCACGAGGCGGCGGTGACGATCGAGCCGGGCTCGCTGGCGGAGTCCGTGATCGGCGCGCGGCGCACGGTCGAGCGGTACTTCTGCGCTTACGGCCCCACCCGCCACCTCGACACGCTGGGCGCCCACGGGCTGCGGTTCTCCGGGCACGACGAGGACGGCAATCCGCGGGTCGCCGAACTGCCGGGCCACCCCTTCTTCCTGGCGTCCCTGTTCCAGCCGGAGCTGGCGGGCGACGGCTCGCACCCTCACCCGATGGTCCGGGCGCTGGCGCGAGCCGCGGTCGCGCACGCGACGTCCGGGCTCGCCCGGCCGGCCTGAGGCCCGCCGCGCACGAGTCGGCCGCCGGCGGCCGACCCGAATCTCCGCTCAGCCCATGTGCCCCTCATGACCGCCGCCGTGCCCGGCGCCGTGGTCGAACTTCATGGCCTCGGCCGGCATGACGACGAAGGGCCGCATCATGCCCATGTCCTCGTGCTCCAGCAGGTGGCAGTGGTACATGAAGCGGCCGTACGCCCCGTCGAAGCGGCCCATGACGCGCAGCATCTGGTTCCCGGGCACCCGGAAGACGTCCTTGTTGCCCCGCTCGTTGGGTGCGAGCGGGATCGTCCGGCCGGCGTCGTACCGGATCGGTGTGCGGGTGCCGCCGACGGCCGGATCGAAGCCCGAGACATCGTAGGCGTCCCGGCCGAGCAGCTGGAAGTCGGCCAGATGGATGTGCATGGGGTGGACGATCGGCGCGAGGTTGAGGAAGCTCCACTGCTCGTAGCCGCCCTCGGCGAGGGTGAAGCCGAGCGCGTCGTTGAACGTCCGCGAGGTGCGCCGGTATGTCCTGGTGGTGCCGTCGGACCCGGTGACCTGCACGATGCCGTCGGCCGGCAGTGGGAGCCCGCTCGGGTCCTCGACCTCGGTCAGCTCCCAGATCTCCGGGTGGCCGCCCGCGCCCTTGGTGGCGGGCGGGGTGAGCAGGACCATGCGGTGGCGGTGCGGGAGGTCGTGGGTGAGGCGGCGGAAGGAGCCGGAGAGCACCTCGGGCAGTTCGAAGGTGTCCTCCTCCTCGCACGACGCGCCGATCCGGAATTCCAGCACCGCCGGGTACCGCACGTCACCGGCCGGGTCGGGCACGCCCGGCGGCTGGTTCGGGCCCTTGTTGACCAGCCGCAGGGTCCGGCCCGCCAGCGCGCGGAAGTCGACCAGCAGGTCGAAGCGCTCGGCCGGCGCGGCGGTCAGCGTGGGCAGCTCGCCCTCGAAGTCGACCGGCACGGGGCGCGGCAGCAGCCCGCCGTCGCTGCCGATCTGGTGCACGACGCCCGGCACCGGCGTGCCGTGCTCGTCGATCAGGACGAGGTCGAAGATGCGCGCGTTGGAGGCGTTGAGCAGCCGGAAGCGGTACCAGGCCGGGTCCACCTCGGCGTACGGCCAGATGCGGCCGTTGACCGTGGTGTACGGGCCGGTGAAGGGTATGGAGACCGGCTTTCCGGTCTCCGGGTTGCGCTGCTGGACGATCACCGTCTTGTGCAGCAGCCGGCCGTTGAGACGGCCGTCCTCGTCGGTGTCGAGGTTGCGGTCGGCGAGGAGCAGCGGGATCTCCCGCTCCCCGGACGGCAGCCGCAGCGCGTCCTCCTCGTCGTCCCGCAGGAGGTAGGTGCCGTACAGGCCCGTCATCACGTTGAACCGCGTGATGTTCATGGCGTGGTCGTGGTACCACCACTGCACGGCCTGGTGGTCGTTCGGGTACTCCGACAGCTGGGCGTCGCCGCATCCGACGGCGTTGTCCGCCCAGCCGTCGTTGCCGCCGCCGGTCTGGGCACCGTGCAGATGTGTCACCGTCCAGGCGGGCAGGGCGGCGACGTCCTTGTCCGGCTCGACTCCCCCGCGGCCCGGCTCGGTGCTGGGCGGCGGGGTGCCGGGCGCGCTCGCGGGCACCTCGACGGAGGTGACCGGGAACTCCGCGTCCTTCGGTACGCGGTTGGTCCAGGCGATGCGGACGCGCTGTCCGCGCCGCACCTCGACGGTCGGGCCCGGCACATGTCCGTCGTACCCCCACATGAGGGTCGGCGGCAGCTGCGGGTGCAGGCGCACCCAGGTCGGACGGACGGCGATCTCGGTCTCGTGCAGGACGTCGTCCGCCGCGGGACGCAGGACCGGCGGCACGGTCAACGGCGCGGCGTACGGCGTCAGTTCACCCGGTGCCGGAACCTCCCGCCGTTCGTTCCCCCCGGCGAGCCTCTCCGGCGTCTCGGTGATCTCGGTCAAGTTCGAACACCCCCGTGTGTCCTTGACTCGGTGTCTGTGTTTGTTGTGTCTCTGTTTGTTCCCCTTACCTCTCAAGACTCCGCAGAGCACGCGAAAGTTCCCCGAACATCCCGTTCCGTACGCGAAGATTCCGCGACGGTCAGCCGAGCGACAGCGCCGGGACGGCGGGTGCGCGGCCGGGCAGGAAGCCGTGGGCGCGGCGGGCCAGGAACCCGGCCCGGTAGCGGTCGACGCTGCGGTGCCAGTTCAGGATGCCGGCGAGCCAGTTCTGCAGGTCGGCGACGTAGGCGTCCATGGCCGCACGGGCCTCGGTCGACAGCGCGAAGTCGTCGTACAGGACGGGCAGTTCATGGGCGATGACGTGCTCGAACTGCTGCATGCGCTGGGTCGTGAGGTCGTGCACGACGCGCAGCGCGGTCGGATAGTCCACGCCGAAGAAGTTCTGCACGACCAGGATCGCGTTGTGGATGTCGCCCTCGTACTCGATCTCCTTCTGGTACGAGAAGATGTCGTTGAGGAGGCAGGCGCAGTCGACGGCGGCGTTCTCCAGCGACCGGACCGGGCCGCTGCGGTGGACCTCCGGCGGGATCGCGGGGCCGTGGCCCCTGCGGGCAAGGTTCAGGGTGAGGTCGGAGCCGAAGGTGGCGCGGCGCATCTCCAGGTAGTCGACGGGGTCGGGGATGCGGTTCTGGAGCCGGTTGGACAGCTCCCACACCCAGCTCTCGGTCATCACGTCGACGGACGCCTTGAGGGCCTCCCGCTCCTCGGTGTCCATCCCCGCGGTGGTGCGCGTCCACAGGTCGGCCAGGCCACGCTCCATGCCGCCTGCGGGAGTGACGGCCGGCGCCCCCTCGACCGGCATGCACTCCGAGAGCCGGGCCGTGCTCAGCCGTGCCCCGACCAGGTCCCGGCGGTGACCGAAGACGAGCGGGTAGTAGTCGTCGGCGTACGTCCCCCAGGCGAGCCACTGGGCGCTGAGGTCGAGGGCCTCGGGGGTGGCGTCGGGGTCGATGCCGGCCGCGGCGAGGGCGAAGTCGAAGGCGGTGAGCCTGTCCTCGTCCCAGACGCCCTCCTCCAGGATGCCCATGCGGTGCGACCAGGCGACGAGGTTGTCGCGGGCGCTCTCCCGATGGGGGTTCAGGCTCACTTCGTAGGGCATGTGGAAGTCGGGCAGCACGGACGGGCCGACCTTCTGGAACGGCACATGCGTGTAGGCGCGCAGCCGTTGCCGTGCGGCGGAGGCGAGCAGGGCGCCGACGTCGGCGGCCGACGTGCCAGGGCCGCTCGGGAACTGCCAGGGCGCCTGCGTCACCGCCCCCTGGTTCATGTAGCGGCTGGAGCGCAGATGCCATTCGTGGCCGCCGGACTGCCAGTCCTGAAGTCCCTTGGTGTAGGCGGCGATCGCGGCGGCCCGGTCCGGGGTGAGGCCCTTCTCCAGGGCGACGGCCGGGACCTCGGTGAGCGCGGTGTGCTCGAACTGGTGCAGGCGTGAGGTGAGGATGTCGTTGACGGTCTCGGCGGCCTCCTGGGTGGTGCAGCCGAAGAACTTCTCCAGGACCAGGACGCCGTTGCTGTTCTCGCCCTCGTCCTCGACCTCGCGCTGGTAGGAGAACAGGTCGTTGCGCAGGTGGACGGCGTCCGAGAACGTCTCCATGAGGACGCGCAGCGGCCGGGTGCCGGCGACGGCCTCGGGCACCTCGGCGGTCGCGTACTCCACGAGCCCCGCCGACCAGGGGGCGCCGCCCACCTTGCGGCGCATCTCGATGTACTCGACGGGGTTGGCGATCCGCCCCTCGTTCATGTTCGACAGCTCCCACATCGACTCGTTGAGCAGATGCTCGGTGGCGAGGGCGAAGCGACGCCGCCAGTCCTGCGACATCGCCGGTACGGTGCGCGCCCACAGGTCCTTCAGCCCGGCCTCGACCGGGTTCTGCGGCTCGGGCACCCCGGCGCTCAGGTCGAGCGGCATGAACAGCGGCAGACGGTCGAGATGGGCCTTGCCGGCGGCGCGGTCCTGGGTGCGCTTGTACATGTCCAGGAAGTGGTCGTCGAAGAAGAAGACCCACACGTACCAGTCGGTGATCAGGGAGAGGGCGGGAGCGTCGCAGTCGGGGTGGGTGTAGGAGCACAGGAGCCCGTAGTCGTGCGCCTCCAGGTCGGCCTGCTCCCAGATCCCGGAGCCTTCCAGCATGCCCATCTCGCGTGCCCACCGGGTGGAGTGGGCCCGCGCCTCGTCGAGGTGCGGATTGAGCCGTGCGGGATACGGCATGTAGAAGTGCGGGAGTTCGAACGGCTGCGTCATGGCCGGGGCACTACCCGTGGCCCGCGGCACCCATCCGCCGCCCCGGACAGGGCCACACCATCGCGTGAACCGCCCTCGAAACCCTGACCTCGCGACGCCGGGTGTGTGCTCCGCCCGCAGGTCCCCCCGTGTGCCCCGGTCCGTGCCCTTGCCGTGCCCCCGCGCGCGGGCCACGGTAGGCGCATGACCTCCTTCGTGCTGCCCCATGAGGTGCACGGCGACGGCCCCCACCAGGTGTTCGCCGTGCACGGCTGGTTCGCCGACCGCTCCGCCTACGCGGCCGTGCTGCCGGACCTCGACCGGACCTCCTTCACCTACGCGCTGGTGGACCTGCGCGGGTACGGCGAGGCCCGGGACGCGGCGGGCCCGTACACGACGGCCGAGGCGGCCGGGGACCTGCTGGAACTGGCCGACCGGCTCGGCTGGCACCGGTTCTCGGTGGTCGGGCACTCCATGGGCGGCGCGGTGGCGCAGCGGCTGCTGGGCCTCGCCCCGCACCGGCTGCGCCGAATCGTCGGCGTCTCGCCGGTGCCGGCCTCGGGGCTGCCGCTGGCCGGCGAGCAGGCCGCGCTGTTCAGGGACGCGGCACACAAGCCGGGGAACCGGCGGGCGATCCTCGACGTCACCACCGGCGGGCTGCGCCCGGCCGCCTGGCTGGACCGCATGGTCGCCCGCTCGCTGGAGCGCAGCGACGCGAAGGCGTTCCGGGCCTGGCTGGACTCCTGGACGGGCGACGACTTCCACGCCGACGTCGAGGGCTGCGCGGTACCCGCCCTCGCGGTGGCCGGCGCGCTCGACCCGGCGCTGTCGGCCGAGGTCATGCGGCAGACCTGGCTGTCCTGGTTCCCGCGCGCCGAACTCGTCACGCTGGCGGGCGCCGGACACTACTCCATGGACGAGACGCCGCTGGAACTGATCCGCACGGTCGAGGACTTCCTGCGGGCGGACGGCGAAGAGGTGCGGACGCGGCGGGAGTCGGCGTGACCGTCCGCGAAAAGCCGCCGGTGCCGGACGTGTTCGACCCCCGCCGGTACGGCATCGGGGTCCCACACGACGACTACCGCGTTCTGCGCGAGGACCATCCGGTCGCCTGGCAGGAGGAGCCGGAGGTGCTGGGCTGGCCGGCCGGGCCCGGGTTCTGGGCGGTGACCCGGCACGCGGACGTCGTGCGGGTGCTGAAGGACGGGGCGACGTACTCCTCGTACGTCGGCGCGACCCAGATCCGGGACCCCGATCCGGTGGACCTGCCGTTCATCCGGAGGATGATGCTCAATCAGGATCCGCCGCAGCACGGCCGGTTGCGTCGGCTGGTGAGCCGTGCGTTCACGCCGGGCCGGATCGAGCGGTTCGCGTCGGTCGCCCGGGAGCGGGCGGGCGCACTGCTCGCCGGGGCGCTGGCGGCGGCGCGGGAGGGGGACGGCACGGTCGATCTGGTGGCCTCCGTCACCGACGAGTACGCCCTGCTCAACCTGGCGGATCTGCTGGGCGTCCCGGAGAGCGACCGGGGCCTGCTGCTGCACTGGACGCGGCGGGTCATCGGCTACCAGGACCCGGACGAGGCGGGCACCCCGGTGCTGGACGCGGCGGGCAAACCGGTCGATCCGCGCTCCCCGGCGATGCTGGAGGACATGTTCGCCTACGCGCAGCAGCTCGCGGCGCACAAGCGGCGCCATCCGGCGGACGACGTGCTCACGACGCTCGCCCATGAAACCGAACTCGCCCCGGCCGAGCTGGAGATGTTCTTCTTCCTGCTCACGATCGCGGGCAACGACACGGTGCGCGGCGCGGCCCCGGGCGGCCTGCTGGCCCTCGCCGGGCATCCGGCCGGCTACGTGGCGCTGCGTGCCGGAGCGGCCGGACTCCCTTCGGCCGTCGAGGAGTTGCTGCGCTGGCATCCGCCCGTGCTGACGTTCCGCCGCACCGCCGCCGAGGACACCGAGCTGGCGGGAACGCGCATCCGGGCCGGCGACAAGGTCGTCGTCTTCCACGCCTCGGCCAACCGCGACGAGCGGGTCTTCGCCGACCCCGGCCGGCTCGACCTCACCCGCTCCCCCAACCCGCACGTGTCCTTCGGCGACGGCCCGCACGTCTGTCTGGGCGCCCACTTCGCGCGGCTGCAACTGCGCCAGCTCTACGCGGAGGTACTGCGCGCCCTGCCGGAGGCCCGGCTGGCGGCGCCGCCCGCACGGCTGGTGTCGAACTTCATCAACGGGATCAAGTCACTGCGGTTCAAGGTCGGTTGAGACCTGGATCAGCGCGTGCGTGCCGCTGGTGCGCCAGCGCTGCTCCTCGGCCGCGACGAGTGCGGCCTCGGTCGCCGGGGACAGGCCGGTGACGACGTCGGACTTCAGGGTGCGCAGGGCGGCGACCGGGCCCGGAGCGTATCCGGTCGCCGCGGTGAAGGGCATGGTGGGCGGCCACAGCCGGTCGCCCACCAGACGGCGGTAGTTGAGGTCGCCCTTGAAGAGGGTGAGCGTGGCCGCGGCGAACTCGGCACGCAGGTCGTCCGGCATGTCCGCGTACGGCAGCGGGGCGCACGAGAACGGGTGGGCGCGCACGGTGAGACGGCCGTCGGCCAGCGCCGACCACAGCACGTGCGCGTACCCGGCGGCCGTGCCCGGGGCGGATCGCAGCCGGCACAGCGCGTCGACGACGTCGGCGGTCGTGGCGTCTGAGACGTAGTAGGGGTGCGGCTTGACGTGCAGCACCGCCCGGGCGGCCCGGCCCTGGTCGAGGAGGTGGGCGATCAGCAGCAGATCCGGCACGAGTTCGCGGCCCGCGTTGTCCGCGACCAGGACGAGCGTGCCGGCTCCCGTGCGCGGCAGCAGTGCGAACAGGGCGTCGCTGTCGTCGGCGACCAGCGTGGGCGCCGGGTCGCGGGTCTCGGCGCTCTCGGCGCTCTCCGCGCTCTGGGCGGAGAGCCGGAAGCCGAGGTCGGCCCGGTTGCCCCAGAGCGAGCCGTGCAGCAGGGCGCGCGCCCGCTCCTCCTCCGGCAGGCCGGCCAGGTCGTCCAGCGCGGCGAGTTCCGCATCGGTCTCGGGCGCGTCGAGTTCGGCGCGCTTGAACGGGCGGAAGGGGTCGATACCCTGCCAGGCGCCGGGGCCGACGTATCCGACGGCGTCGAGCAGCCGGCGGTAGAACCAGCTCTCGGACCACAGCCAGGGCACGTCGTACCAGGACCACCCGGTGTACGCGGGCAGGCCCCAGCCGTGCCATAGGTCCCGGTCCGGGGCGTCGGCCGGCAGCGGCTCGATCGTGCCCTCGGTGCAGCTCGCCAGCAGTTCGTCCAGCGCCCGGTGCTGTCCGGGGCCGTACGGGAAGGCGTCCCGGACCTGCTGGATGATCGCGGGGTGACGCTCGGCCAGCACGCTGTGCGGGAACGAGCCGGTTTCGTTGCCGAGGATCACGGGTGCGAACGGGGTGTCGGGCATGTGCGTCACGGTAGCGCGCGGGTCAGGCGGTTCTGATCTCCCGCTCCAGCTGCGTGGCGAGGGTGACGTAGCGGGGGCGGCGGTGCACCGGGACCAGGCCCCGGATCATCAGGTGCCACATCTCGGCGACCCGGCGCGGCAGCCGGCCCACCGGTTCGAGCGAGCGGCCGGCGACCCTGGTGCCGACGTAGAAGGAGACGAGGGAGTGGGCGACGACGCCGACGTCGAGTTCGCTGTGCACGTCGGCCTCCCGCACGGCCCCGTGGAACTTGCGGTTCGCGAACTCCAGCCACTCCGTGAACAGGTGCCTGACAGGCGGCCGTACGGCGATGTCGGCGGTGGCGAGGCGCAGCGCGGCGCGCGGCACCGGGTCCTCCACGGCGAGCCGGGCGATGCCGAACGTGGCCCGCATCAAGGCCTCCAGCGAGGAGTAGCCCCGGCTCTCGACCTCGGCGACGAGCCGGCGCGCGGCCTCGGCGTTGAGTTCCAGGATGGCCTGGGCCAGGTCCTCCTTGGCGGCGAAGTGGAAGTACAGCGCGCCCTTGGTGACCTTTGCGTGCGCGACGATGTCGCTCAGGCTGGTGGACTCGTAGCCCTGCCGGTCGAACAGGTCGGCGGCGGCCGTGATGATCGTTGCCCGGGTCTGCTCGGCGCGTAACTGCCTCGCCATGACGGGACCCCTCCTCGCGACGTTAACGAACGGGACATGCGGTTTGTTTCTCACACCCTGCACACGATAACTCACCGACCGGCACGGGGAGTCGGTCGTGCGGGCCGACGGCGCGACCCGCGCCATCGGCGACTCCCCTGGCGAACAGCCCGTCAGCGGTCTGTGATCGTGCGAGATCAGGGCGCCCTCCCCCTTCTTTGCCCGCCGATGCACGGCAGTCGCGCGACGGTGCGCGCCGCGCGCATGATCGCCACCATACGAGGCCGACGGTCGGCTCCTCAACGGGGGCTCACAGAAGGCGTGAAACAGCCGAACCGGTCGGTGCTTTGCGCCCCCGATCACGGGTGCGCCGGCCCGGCGGAACGGCGGCACGCCGGACACCTCCCGCTCGTGTCCGGCGTGTTCGCACGTTCGCACGCTCGCACGTTCTCGCGGGCGGCGTGACGCGGTCGCGCGCGAAGGCACGTGGCGGCACGCCGAAGGCCCGAGCCGCCGGTGGCGGCTCGGGCCTTCGGTGAACTTCCCGTGTTCTGAGTCTAGTTGACGTACACCTGGGCGCCGCCGTCGGTGACGGGTGCGTACTTGGCCGTGAAGTAGCCGCTGGCGAAGCACAGCGACGAACCGGAGGTCTTGGTGAACTGCTGGTTGGTGAAGGTGATGCTGCTGTCGGAGTTGTCTGTCTTCCCGGTCAGAGCGGCCGCCTGGTAGACGCAGGTGATGCTGCCCAGCAGGGTCTTCAGCTTGACCGTGGTCTGGATGGTCGAGCCACTGGCCGGGGAGACGGTGAGGGTGCCGTCGGAGGCGACGGTCGCCGTGTAGGGCAGGTTGTCGACGGTGATGCCGCTGACGCCGGTGACGCCGAAGACGTTGCTGGTGCACGAGGAGGCGTCGAAAGTGTGGCCGGAGACGGACTCGGTGGCCGTGCCGGGCGCGGCCGGGTTAGCCGTGACCGAGGCGGTGAACTGGGAGGACGTGCACGAGACACCACTGGTGCCGGTCGCGCTGGAGTAGAGCGTGGCGGACGTGCCGGAGGCGAGCGGGGCGGTGAGGGTGTCGCCGACGGCGACGGCGGTGCCGCCCGCGCCGCCGGTGGTGAGGACGGTGCCGTCGGCGGAGGCCGGGGTCGCCACGGCGAGGGCGAGAGCGGTGGCGGCGCCGGCGAGGGTGAGGACGGATCGCGTACGCATGGGCGGGTGCCTCTTTCCTGAGTGGGGATCGGGTGAGGTGAGGTGAGGGGTGGCGGGTTGGGCGGTGGTGCGGGATGGCACACGTACGGCGCCCGCGGCACGCCGGTGCGCCCGGTGCTGCGAGGAGGCGCGAACTGCCGTGGGCACACGTGCGCGTACTGCGTCACGCGAGCGGTGCGGGCGCCGGTGGCGGCGGCGCGGGGTGCGTGACGCGGTGGTGGCGGCGACGGCGGCTCGGAGTGCCGCCGGCGCGGGCCGTCGCGCCTTCTCCGTACGCGACGGGCCGTCGACGGCGGTGGGCCGGCACCGGCCGGAGGCCTCGGGGAAGACCCCCGGCCGGGCCGAGGGGGACGGCGGGCACCCGGGCCCGGGGGGAAGGGACCCGTGTGCCGCGCCGGTGTGAGCGGTTGCCGTGAGCCGAGGTGAGCGGTCGCCGGGAGAGGGCCGGGAACGCGGCCCGTGACGCTCGGCGGATCCGGCGCCACGGATCCGTGAAACAGGGGAAGTTGTAGACCTGATCAACCATCAACGTCAAGCACCGCAAGGGCAGTTGTGGCATGTGACCGAGGTCCGAACGGGTTCGACACCCTTTTTTCACATCTCCCTTGACCCTTCAAAGTAACCGGCAGTAACTTCCTCGGAGGCTACTGCCGCGTAACGAGAAAGCCCTTGCCCGCCGGGAGTGCGAGGAGGCGTGCGCGGCGGTCGCTGTCCGCGCCAGGACACCGCGCCGCCACCCGATGCCCGACCCGCAATGGATCCATGACCATGGGAGCAGACATGGCCTCGTCCCCGGACGTCCCGTCCGACGGCAACACCCCCGAGAACCCGGGAAGCGGTTCACCGTCCGAAGCACCACAGACCGCCCGGGCCGCCGGCGCCGGCGAGAGACGAGGGCGGGTCCGCGCACGCCGGGCCGCGGTGATGGCGGTGCCCGCCACCCTCGTCGCCGCCGGCCTCGCCGTCCTCACCGCGCAGGGCGCCCTGGGTGTGCAGTTCGCGATCTCCGGCATGCCGTTCACGGTCACCGCGACCGACCTCACCGGCACCGGGTTCGAGCAGTTCGGCGGGCTCGACAACATGGCGCCCGGCAGCCCGAACGCCGGGGACAGCGGCGGGCAGGAGCTGATCGTCACCTCGGCGATCAGGAACGCCACGCTCACCAAGCTGTGCCAGAGCGTCGACCTCGGCGGCACCAACCTGCTGATCACCGCGGGCGGCGGCAGCACGCCGGTGTCCGCGAGCGATCTCACCACCGACTCGACCCAGCTGTCGGGCGACGCGGCGTTCAACAACATCGAGATCGGCAACGACGCGAGCACGCTGAACAAGGCGGGCGTGAAGGGTCCGATCGGGGTCTTCAGCCAGCAGGCCGACACCGTGCACATCGCCAATCTGCGGCAGACCAACTACGCGACCACGGCAGGCGTGTTCAAGCTGCCGGGCCTCAAGCTCCGCTTCAGCGACTCGGGTTGCTGATCGCCGTGCCGGACCGTCCGCGTCGGGGTGCGAGGGCGGCCTTCCGCGGCTGGCGGGCCCGCCGGCCGTTCTGGGGCGGGCTGCTGCTCGCCCTGGGCGGCGGCTGGATCCTGCTCACCGAGAAGGCCTCGCTGAAGGTCGTGATGCACATCGGCATGCAGGGCCTGGCCGGCTATCTGCTGCCGACACTGATGGCGCTGCTGGGCCTGCTGGTCCTCTTCAACCCCTCGCAGCGGCTCTTCTACTCCATCACCGGCATCCTGGTCACGCTGGGCACCTGGCTCACGTCCAATCTGGGAGGCTTCTTCCTCGGCCTCCTGCTCGGCGCCACGGGCTGCTGCCTCGCCTTCGGCTGGCTGCCCGACCAGGAGCCGCGTGTCAGCCGTCGGGAGCGCCGCAAGCGGCTCCGGTCCGCCGCGGCGGCACACGCGGCGGCGGAGGGAGTGGAGGGCCCGGCCTGAGGTTCCGGGAGCCGGCCCCCGAGCGGTCGGCTCCTGGCCGGGAAGGGGGACGCCCTCCGCCGAGCCGGGGAGTGCGCGCCCCCGTCCGGGAGGCGGGCGGCGTCGCTCAGCGGGCCGCCGCACCCGCCGCGGCACCCGCGCCGGGTGCCGTGGCCGTGCTCGCCGCCGCGCGGACATCGCTCGACGTCAGGACCTCCGTCGGCTGCACCACCGACGTGTCCGCGGCGGCGGTGGCCGCGGCACCCTCCTCCTTCATCGCCTTCGCCTCGCTCTTGAGGATGCGCATCGACTTGCCCAGCGCCCGCGCGGTGTCGGGGAGCTTGCGCGCGCCGAAGAGGACGATGAAGACGACCGCGACGATCAGCAGATGCCAGGGTTCGAGTCCGTTGCGGAGCATGTCCGCCCCTCCCTCTCATGAACAGTTGCCATATTGCGCAACTGTACAACCTGGATCAGAGACCGCGCAGGCGACGGGCCGGGGCCTCGGCGGCGGCGTCCTTCGCGGCGAGGCTCCCGACGAGGAGTCGCACGACCTCCACGACGGCGGCCTGCTCCGCGGTGTCGACGAAGTACACCTGACGCCGGCCCTCGCGGCGGGAGCGGACCAGACCGGCGAGCTTGAGCTTGGTCAGGTGCTGGCTGACGGCCGGGAGCGCGCCGCCGACCCGTTCGGCGAGCCCGGTGACATCGCTCTCGCCCTGGATCAGCGCCCACACGATGTGCAGCCGGGCGGGCGAGGCGAGCAGCCCGAAGGCGGCGGCCGCCTCGGTGAGCACCTCGGCGGAGGGATCCTGATGGCCGGTGCCGGGCGCTGTCGCCACTGTCGCCTTCCTCTGCTTTCCGCTGCGTCGTCCGCTTCGTGACGGGGTTTCCGTCCGCGTACCGGGATCCCGGGTCGGGATTCCAGGTACGGGGACCCAGTCTAGGCGGGCGGGAACTTCCCGGCGGCGCCATGAGTTTCTACGGTGTTGTAGAAGTTGCCGCCGGTGCGCCGTGGGAGCGCCCGGCCTTTTGACACGAGGAGTGCGCATGGCCCTGTGGGACCGCATCAAGGAGTCGGCGTCGACGATGCAGACCCAGTTGGTGGCGAAGAAGAACGACCTGAAGAGCGGTGCGTTCCGGGACGCGAGCATGGCGATGTGCGCGCTCGTGGCCGCCGCCGACGGGACCGTCGACCCGTCGGAGCGGCAGCGGGTGGCCCAGCTCATCGCGACGAACGAGGTGTTGCAGAACTTCCCGGCGGACGACCTGCGCCGCCGCTTCGAGGAGAACCTGAACAAGCTGACGACCGACTTCGCCTTCGGCAAGGTGAGCGTCCTCCAGGAGATCGCCAAGGCGAAGAAGAAGCCGGCCGAGGCGCGGGCCGTCGTCCAGATCGGCATCGTGATCGGCGGCGCGGACGGCGACTTCGACAAGTCCGAGCAGGCCGTGGTGCGCGAGGCCTGCTTCACGCTGGACCTGCCGCCGCACGAGTTCGACCTCTGAGCCCCGCCGACCGGGGCGTCCACGCCGGCCGGATGTGGGCGGGGGCACGCTCGACACCGTCGACCGCGCCCCCGCCCCCGGTGTTCGCGCAGCGGCGTCAGCTCAGGCCCGCGGACTTCAGCCAGGCCTGGGCGACGTCCAGCGGGTCCTTGTTCTGGGCCTGCACCTGGGTGTCCAGGTCCAGCAGGGTCGCTGTGTCGAGCTTGGCCGAGACCGCGTTCAGCGCGTCGACGCCCTTCTGGGACAGGGCGCCCTTGTGGACGAGCGGCTGGACGTTCTCGAAGCCGAAGAGGTTCTTCGGGTCCTGGAGGACGACGAACTTCTCCTTGGTGATGGTCGGGTCCGTGGTGAAGATGTCGGCGGCCTGCACGGCGTCCTTCTGCAGCGCCGCCTGGGTGAGCGGACCGCCCGCGTCCAGCGCCCGGAAGGACTTGAAGTCGAGGCCGTAGACGGACTGCAGGCCCACCAGGCCCTGCTGCCGGGTCTGGAACTCCGGCGAGGCGCCGAGGACCAGGTCCTTCGCGACGTCCTTCAGGTCGGCGATGGTGGACTTCTCGGTCAGGCCGTACTTCTTCGCGGTGGCCGCGTTGAGCGTGACCGAGTCCTTGGACTGCGCCGCCGCCGGCTTCAGCAGGGTCAGCTTGGAGTCCAGCTTGGCCTCGATGGCCGTGGTGGTGGCGTCGGCCGTCGCCGGCTTCGCCTTCGGGTCGAGGTACGCGAGCAGCGCGCCGTTGTACTCGGGCAGCAGCTTGATGGAGCCGTTCTTGAGCAGCCCGTAGGTGGTCTCGCGGCTGCCGATGTTCGGCTTGTACGTGACCTTGACGCCCTTGGCCTTGAGCGCCTCGCCGTAGATGTCGGCGATCAGGGTGCTCTCGGGGAAGTTGTTGGAGCCGACGACGACGGTGTCGCCGCTCGCCTTGCCGTCGTCCGTCAGGGGGTTGCCGCCCGAGGAGCCGCTCTTGGAGGAACAGCCCGCCAGCAGAGCCGTCGCCGCCACGAGGGCGACGGCCGCCGTGCCCCGGTTCCTTCGGATGGACCTGCTGATGCGCTGTGTGGAAGTCACCCACTGATCCAATCCAGCCGGTTCTCGGTCAGTCAAGGGCAGCAGATTACCGATTGGCCTCGATCTGCGGTCAGTTGTACACAGAGAGCGCTGTCTTCGTCATGGATTCGTGATGCGATCTGCGCCGATTGTTCCTTCAAGAAGACTGTAATCTCTGGGTCAGTTGAAATCCGGCCACGGCAGTGCACGGGGCCCGCTTCGGTGTCGGAGAGCACCCGAGAAGGAGGCCCGTGTGTCCACGGACCAGGTGGACGCGCCCGCCCGGCACGCCCCGGCGCGGGGCAGGGTACGGGGCGTCGCCGACCGCTGGCCCTTCCGGCGCAAGCTCAACCTCCTGGTCGGCATCCCGCTGGCCGTGATCGCCGTCCTGCTGTCGTACGTCTTCACCGACCTGGTCCTGGAGTGGAACAGCTCCTCCTCGGCGGCCCGACTGGTGCGCGACAGCGTCCAGGTGGCACAGCTCGTGGACCGTATCGAGGCCGAGCACCAGCAGGCCATCCTGCTCTCGGTGAACTACGAGGCCGGGTACACCCAGTCCTCGACGTCCGCCTACGACGAGGCCCAGGACGCGGTCGACACCCAGGTGGCCAAGGTCCGCGCGGTCTTCGGGGACCGGCTGCCCGCCGGTGAGGCGCAGGCGCTGCGCGAGGTCGAGGGCCTGTCCAGCCTGCGCCTCTCGGTCGAGCAGTCGTACATGGCCGCCGACAACGTCGACCCGGCCTACGCCCACGCCTCCCAGGGCGTGATCGACGGTCTCGGTCTGGACCGGAACGCGGACCTCGCCGACACCTTCACGGGCAACCTGCTGGACTCACTGCTGCGCGCGGACGCCGCGCACGGGGCCTTCGAGACCAACGTGTTCGCGGCGAAGACGGGCGACACCAACGCGCTGATCGAGTTCACCAACGCGGTCGGTGCCTACGACCTCTACAACCACCAGGCCGACCGCTTCGCCCGGTTCGCCACCGAGGCCCAGGCCGAGGGGCTCGCGGGCATGGAGCACACCCCGGAGCAGCGCAACATCGCCCAGTCCTTCGCCGAGTTGCAGGTGGGCGTGGGTCAGCTCCAGGCGAACGGCAAGGACGAGATCCGGCAGGCGGTGCAGGACGCGCTGGCCGGCTACCCGGAGTTTTCCCAGCAGGCCGACGCCCGGCTGGCGATCACCACCTCGCTGATCGGCCAGATCGCCGCCGGCGCGGAGCACTCGGCCGGTTCCGCGCGGTGGCGCGCCGGGCTGCTGCTGAGCGGGGCGCTGCTCATGTTCGCGCTGTGGATCGCCTTCGCGGTGCTGGTGCGCCGCTCGGTGATCCGGCCCGTGCAGGCGCTGACCGGGGCCGCGCGGGAGGTCGCCGAGGTGGCCGGGCGCGAGCTGGCCCGGGTCGCCGACGACGACGCCGAGGACGACGGGCCGCCCCGGCTGCGGGACGTGCCGGTCACCGCGCGCGACGAGATCGGCGAGCTGGCCGAGGCGTTCAACCGGGTGCAGACCACCGCCGGCGCGCTGCTGGAGCGGCAGGTGGTCAGCCGCCGCAACACCGCCGAGATGTTCGGCAACGTGGGCCGGCGCGTCAGCAACCTGACGACCCGTCAACTCGCCCTGATCGACGCCGTGGAGCGCGGCGAGACGGATCCGGCGCTGCTGGAACGGCTGTACTCCATCGACCACATCGCCGTACGACTGCGCCGCAACGCCGACAGCCTGATGCTGCTGGCCGGCATCCGCGAGGGCGGGCTGGGCGGGGAGCCGACGGCGCTGTCCAACGTCGTACGGGCCGCGCTCGGGCAGATCGAGGGCTATCAGCGGGTACGGCTGTACGCCGCGTCGGACGCCCTGGCCGAGCCGGACGTCATCGGCGACCTCACGCTGATGCTGGCCGAACTCCTGGAGAACGCGGTGTCGTTCTCGCCCGAGGGCAGCCCGGTCGAGGTGACCGTGCGCACCGGCGCCGAGGGCACGCACGTCGTGATCGCCGACCACGGCCTCGGCATGAGCGCCGAGCGGCTGGCCGAGGAGAACGCCCGGCTGATCCGCCGCGAACGCCTGGATCTGGTGCCGACGAAGGTGCTCGGTCTGTTCGTGGTGGGCGCGCTGGCCCGCCGCTGGGAGATCGCGGTCGAGCTGACCCGGACGCCGGGCGGCGGTGTGACGGCCGAGGTGACCCTGCCGAGCGTGCTGCTGCGGCCGGCGAGTCCGGTGGCCGGGGCGGTCACGGTACGGCCGACGCCCGCCGGGGCGGTGTCGGGTCCGGAGCGGTCGAAGAGCACCGTGCGGCCCGCCGAGTCCGCGCAGGGCCCCTCCTCCGCCCGGTCCCGGGACGCCGACGCCGACGCCGACGCCGACGGCATCGAGCCCGCCGGCCCGCTGCCCCGCCGGCTCCCCCGCCGCGAGCCGCAGGCTCCGGAGCAGGCCCCCACGGGCTCCCGCCCCCTGCGCCGCCGGGTCCGTGGCGCCACGCTGCACACGACCGCGGGTGCCGCCCAGTCACTCCCCGCGTCGGCCCGGCCCCGCGACGCCGAGGCCGAGCGCAGCGCGCTGGAGGAGTTCGAGGCCGCCGTCGAACGCGCCCACCGCGACAGCGACACGGGCAACCACCCCCGCCCCGACACCGCGCCACTGACGGACACGGGGACACGCGCCGCCGCAGACGCACCGGCCCACACGAGATCGCACGCCGACGCCGGGACGCTCACCGACACGGCAGCACAGACCGACGGCGAGCCGCACATCGACGGGGAGGCGCACGTCGATGGGGAGGCGCAGGCCGGCGCTGTCGAGGCACACGGCGACGCGGACGCGCGCGCCGTCGACGCCTCGGCCGAGGAGCGGACGCACACCGGCTCACCGGCAGCGGACTCCGCACGCGGCCACGGCGGCACCCCGGCCGAAGTCCCGGCGCACGCCCACCGCACCCCCGCCGAAGCACCCGACCGCGGCTCGGCCGAGAACCCCGCGCACGGCCCCGGCACCCCCCGCACCCCCCTTGAAGGTGCCGTACCCGCAGTCCACTCCACCGCACCGCACGACCAGATCCAGCTTCCCGAAGGAGCCGACAGTTGAGCACGTCGACAGGTGACACCCCGACGGGCGGCGCCGCGCCGGCCGATCTCCAGGCGGCCGCGGCCGACTTCACCTGGCTGCTGAACCGCTTCGCCACCGAGACCGCCGGGGTCGTGGACGCGATCGCCGTGTCCTCCGACGGCCTGCTGATCGCGGTGTCCGAGCTGCGCGAGCCCGCCGACTCCGAGCGGCTCGCGGCGATCGTGTCGGGCATCACCAGCCTGGCCGCGGGCGCCTCCGGCAACTACGGTCTGGGCGGCCTGAACAAGGTCATCATCGATCTGGAGGGCGGCCATGTGATCGTCTCCGCGATCGGCTCCGGCGCCGTGCTCGGTGTCGTCACCGACAAGGAGGCGAAGCTCGGCAACATCGCCTACGAGATGACCCTGTTCGCCAACCGCGCCGGTGCCGCGCTGAGCCCGCAGCTGGTGCTGGAGCTCAAGAACAACGTCGCCGCCGCGTCCGCCCGCTGAGCGTCCGCGCACGGAGAGGGAGCAGATGGTCATGGCGGACGGCACGACGGGCCCCGACCCGGTCGGCCCCGCCCCCGCCGTACGTCCGTTCCTGGTGACCGCCGGCCGGATCGCGGACGACGGCTCCGGCCGGGCGCTGCCCCTGGAGACCCAGGTGGTGGCCACCGCCGAGGGGCTGGCGGCGCTCGCCGGGCTCTCGTTCGAGCAGTACGACATCGTGGCCGCCTGCCGGCTGCCGCAGTCCCTCGCGGAACTCGCCGCCCGGCTGCGCCTGCACCTCAACGTGGTCCGCGTCCTGGCCGAAGACCTTCGCGAGGCCGGGCTGTTGGCGGTGTACGTGCCGGACGCCGGCGCCACCCGCGACGCGTCCGTCCTGCGCAGGCTCATCTATGGCCTCAGGGCCGTCCCCGACTCCCGAGAGGTACCGAGTGACACCGACTGAACCGCTCGTGCTCGGCGCGGCCGCACCCGCCGCCGTACGGCCGCCGCTACCGGTGAAGATGGTGGTCGCGGGCGGCTTCGGCGTGGGCAAGACCACCGCGGTCGGCTCGATCTCGGAGATCGAGCCGCTGACCACCGAGGCGTCGATCACCGAGGTCGCGGCGGGCGTGGACGACCTCACGCACACCCCGCGCAAGACCACGACCACGGTGGCGATGGACTTCGGATGCCTGACCATCGACCCGACGCTGAAGCTGTATGTGTTCGGCACGCCCGGGCAGGAGCGGTTCGGGTTCATGTGGGACGACATCGTCGAGGGCGCGGTCGGCGGGCTCGTCATCGTCGACACCCGCCGCCTGGACGACTGCTACGCGGCCGTCGACTACTTCGAGCACCGGGACATCCCGTTCGCCGTCGCCGTCAACGCCTTCGACGGCAGGGTGGAGCACACCCTGGACGAGGTCCGCTGGGCGCTGGACGTCTCCGACGGGGTGCCGGTCGTGGTGTTCGACGCCCGGGAGCGGGGCTCGGTGCGGGACGCGCTGCTCGTCGTGCTCGAACTGGCGCTGGCCCGCACCGAGTCGTAGCGGGAGTCAGCCGCTGCGCCGCACCCCCGCCGAGACCGTGATCCGGGACAGTGCCCAGAACACCAGCAGGGTGGCGAGGGCGAGTCCGGCGACCAGGGTGGCGCCGCCGACGACCTTCTCGTAGTTCTTCTGGTAGAGGCCGTCGATGATGTAGCGGCCGAGGCCGCCGAGGCTGACGTAGGCCGCGATGGTGGCGGTGGAGACGATCTGGATGGCCGCCGTGCGCAGGCCGCTCAGGATGAGCGGGAGCGCGACCGGCGCCTCCACCTGGAACAGCACCCGCGCCTCGGGCATGCCCATGCCCCGGGCGGCGTCCACCGGCGAGGGGTCGACGGAGCGGATCGCCTCGTAGGTGGTGACCAGGATCGGCGGTACGGCGAGCACGACCAGCGGGATCATCACCGGCAGCAGACCGAAGCCGATCCAGATGAACATCAGCACGAGCAGCCCGAAGCTGGGCAGGGCCCGGCCGGCGGTGGCGATCAGCGCGAGGGCGTTGCCGCCGCGGCCGTAGTGCCCGGTGACCAGGCCGATGGGCAGGCCGATCACGGCGGCGTACAGCAGCGCCTCCAGCGCGTACGTGACGTGTTCGACGAGCCGGGTGGGGATGCCGTCGTAGCCGTGCCAGTGGGCGCTGTCGCCGAAGAAGGCGTGCGCGAAGTTCAGGACGTTCACCGGACGGCACCCTTCGTCGGCATCCAGGGGGTGAGCAGCCGGCGGACGAGGACGAGCGTCGCGTCGGCGAGGATGCCCAACACGGCCGTGGTCAGTACGGAGTTCACGGCCAGGGCGGGGCGGTGGTACGTGGTGGCGGCGTAGAGCATGTTGCCGAGGGCGCCCTGGTTGCCGATGAGCATGCCGACGCTGACCAGGGAGAGACTGGAGACGGTGGCCACCCTGAGGCCCGCGATGATCGCCGGTACGGCGATGGGCAGTTGGACCTGGAGATAGCGGCGCACCGGCCCGAAGCCCATGGCCTGCGCGGCGGCGAGGGTCTCGGGCGGCACGGAGCGGACGCCGTCGACGATCGCCGGGACCAGCACCACCAGGCTGTAGATCGCGAGCGGGATCATCACCGTGGTCTCGCTCTGCCCGAAGTAGTCGATGAGGACGACGAAGAAGGCCAGCGAGGGGATGGAGTAGAGCACGGTCGTGACGCCGAGGACGGGCGGGTAGACCCAGCGGAAGCGGACACACAGCTGGGCCACCGGCAGCGCGAGGAGCAGCCCGGCCAGCACCGGCAGCAGCCCTTCGCGCAGGTGCAGGGCGACGAGACCGAGGTAGCTGTACTGCAGGTCGCTCGGCAGGTCGAAGAAGCCGTTCACCGGACGGCCTCGGCGTCGGCGGCACCGGCTGGGTCCACGGCGCCGGCGGCCCGGCTGTGGGCGGCGCGGATGGCCTCGCCGATGACCTGCTGCGAGACGACGCCGACGGCGCGCCCCTCGCCGTCCACGGCGACGGCCCGGCCGGTGGGCGAGAGCACGGCGCCGTCGAGCGCGGTGCGCAGCGAGTCGGTGCCGGGCGCGAACGGGCGCCCGTGGTCGAGGAGTTGATCCGGGTCGACGGCTCCGGCGGTGAGCCGGCCCGGCTCGCTCCAGCCGAGCGGCCTGCCCTCCGCGTCGGTGACGAGGAGATAGGGGGCGGCGGAGCGTGCGGCGATCGTCTCGGCGTCGGCGTCGGCGGCCACGATCGGCTCGGTCTCCAACTCCAGGTCCGCGGAGGGGAAGAAGGACAGCCGGCGGATGCCGCGGTCGGCGCCGAGGAAGTCCTCCACGAAGGCGTCGGCGGGCGCGCTGAGCAGCTCGGCGGGCGGGGCGAACTGGGCGAGCCGGCCGCCGGTGCGCAGTACGGCGACCATCGTGCCCAGCTTGATCGCCTCGTCGATGTCGTGTGTGACGAAGACGATGGTCTTGCCCAACTCGTCCTGGATGCGGAGCAGTTCGTCCTGGAGCCCCTTGCGCACCACGGGGTCGACGGCGGAGAACGGCTCGTCCATCAGCAGCACCGGCGGATCGGCGGCGAGCGCCCGGGCGACGCCGACGCGCTGCTGCTGGCCGCCGGAGAGCTGGTACGGGTAGCGCTTGGCCAGCGTGGCGTCGAGCCCGACCCGCTCCATCAGCTCGGCGGCGCGGGCCCGGGCCTCCTTCTTGGGGGTGCCGAGCAGCCGGGGCACGGTGGCGATGTTGTCGAGGATGGTGCGGTGCTGGAAGAGACCGGCGTTCTGGATGACGTAACCCATCGAGCGGCGCAGGGTGTTGACCGGCTGCTGCCGGATGTCCGTGCCGTCGAGGACGATGCTGCCCTCGGTGGGCTCCACCATGCGGTTGATCATCCGCAGCGTCGTCGTCTTGCCGCAGCCCGAGGGCCCGACGAGGACGGTGATCGCGCGGTCCGGTATCTCCAGCGACAGCCGGTCGACCGCGACCGTGCCGTCCGGATACCGCTTCGTGACTGAATCTATCCGTATCAAAACGCCGAATACCCTTCGGGTTTGGCAGATTTCCGCCCGTTTTTCGGCCAGGGTCGTCGTGCGCAGGCCGTTGCGGGGAGAGTCTAGACCGCGAGTGTTTCGGCGCTTTGGCAGGAGCGTGGCCGGTCAGGCCAGGGGCAGCCCGGGGGTACGGAGCACGCTCCGGCCGGCGTCGACCGCGAACACCTCGCAGCCCGGGCGGGCGGCGGCCCAGGCCGGCCCCTCGGCGCCGAGCGCGAAGGCGGCCGTGGCGGTCGCGTCCGCCTCGGTCAGCGTCGGGGCCAGCACGGTGAGGCTGAGCAGTCCGGTCACGGGGCGGCCGGTGCGGCCGTCGAGGATGTGGTCACCGCGCTCGTACCGCCCGGAGGTGGCCACCGCCGCGTCGGTGACCGCCAGCACGGCGCACACCTGGTCGGCCCGTTCCGGGTGCCGTATCCCGACCCGCCACGGCCCGCCCGCGGCGACCACGTCGCCCCCGGCGTTGAGACAGAACCGGCGCGCCCCGGCCGCCGTCAGCAGACCGGCCGCCCGCTGCACCGACCAGCCCTTGACCACCGCGCAGGGGTCGAACTCCCGCCCGGGCAGCCGTACGTCGAAGGCGCCGCCGGTCGCGGCCCGGTACTCCTCGCACAGGCCGAGCACCTCCGTGAGGTCCGCGCTCAGCGCGCCGAACTCCACCTCGCCCCGCCCGTACCGGGACACCTCGCTGCGCGGCAGGAACGGGCTGAACCGGGCGTCCACCTCGCGCAGCCACCCGAAGACGGCGTCGGCGCTCGCACCGAAGTCCCCCTCGTCGTCGATGCGCAGCGAGACCGGGAAGCCCATGACGTGTTCGACACGCCGCACGTCAGGAGCCCTTGGCGTCGATGGCGGCCTGGAGGGACTCCTTGTATCCCTGGCTCGTGATCGTGGCCCCGGACACCGAGTCGATGTGGGCGCTCTGCGCCTTCAGGGTCTCCGCGACCAGCTCCGGTACGGCCCACTTGGTCTGCGGATGGTGCGGCGCCTGCAGCATCCGTACGGCGGCGATCCGGTCGCCGCGGAACGTCACCTCCACCTGGAAGACGCCCTTCACGGTGTCCACCGCGGTGCCGGGGACGACCTTCGACGACGAAGGGGATGAAGCGGATGAAGGGGACGACGGCGAGGAGGACGAGGAGGAGGACGGCACGGCGGCCGGCGTCGACGCGGGCCGGGCGATGTCGGCGGTCCCGGTCGAGGGCTGGTAGCGCCAGACGGGGATCAGACCCGCGACGGTCAGGAGGAAGACGGGAACGGCTCGCTTCACGGTGGGACGCCTCTCTCAGCCCGCGAGACTGAAACGCTCGAAGTGGATCTGCTTCCTGGGCACGCCCAGGTCCGCCAGGCTGCGCAGCACGGCGGTCATCATCCCGGGCGGCCCGCACAGGAAGACGTCGCGGTCGGCGATGTCCGGGACCAGCCGGGCCAGTTCGCGCGGGGCGAGCCGGTCGGGAACGACGGGCCCGGTCACCAGGTGCAGTTCGGCGCCCTTGGCGAGGGCGAGGTCGCGCAGCTCGTCGTGGAGGACGGCGTCCCGGTCGGCCGCGACCCGGTAGATGACCACGGCGTGGCCCTCCAGTTCCTCCAGCAGCGCCCGGATGGGGGTGACGCCGACGCCGCCGGCGATCAGCACGGACTCCGGGCGGGTGCGGTGCAGCGCGGTGAAGGCGCCGTACGGGCCCTCGGCGAAGACACGGGTGCCGGGCTTCAGCCGGCGCAGGGCGGCGCTGCCGGCACCGGCCGCCTTGGCGGTCAGGCGCAGGGTGCGGCCGTCGGGGGCGGCCGACAGGGAGAACGGGTTGGCCTGCCACCAGCGGTCCCTGGTGAGGAAGCGCCACAGGAAGAACTGGCCGGCCCGGGCGGGCAGCCGGTCCAGGCCGCGGCCGGTGACGTAGACGGAGACCACGTCGTCGGACTCGGGGACGACGGCCTCGACGCGCAGCCGATGCCGCAGATTGCGCCACAGCGGGAGCACCATCCGGCCCGCGACCACCGATCCGAGGGCGCCGCCCCACAGCGTGTACCAGTACGTCCGCGCGACGGGCGAGGAGGTGAACGTCGTACCGGCCGCGACCTGGTGGGTGAAGGCGAGGACCACCGCGACGTAGGTGTACAGGTGGATGAAGTGCCAGGTCTCGTAGGCGAGCCGGCGCCGGGCCCAGCGGGCGGAGACCGCGCCGACCACGACGATCAGCGACAGCGCGACGACCGCCCGCAGCACGCCCTCGGTGGTCTCGGCGAGATTCACCAGCTGGTTCACCGGGTCCATCGAGGACGCCCGGGCGTAGCCGAAGGTGATGAACACGACGTGCGTGAGCAGGGTCCACAGCACGCCGAAGCCGGTCCAGCGGTGCCAGGAGGTCAGCCGGTCCATGCCGATCCTGCGGTCCAGCCAGGGCAGCCGGGCCACCAGCAGCAGTTGGAAGGCCATGAGGAGGGCGCCGTACAGGCCGCAGAGGCGGCCGAGCACGATCAGCGTGTTCGAGGCGAAGCCGGCCTGGACGAAGAACCGGGCGACAACGGCCGCGTTGGCGGCCAGCAGGGTGTACAGCCCGGTCCGGGCCACGGCCCGGGGACGGATCGCCGCGGGGGGCGCGGGACGGCTCTGGAGGGTCGTCACGGACGGCAGCTCCTTGATCGGGTCCTGGGTGACGAGCTTCGCCCGCCGATGCTGTCGTTCTCCTGTCGGACGACTGTCACTTGAGTATCGATACGGCCGGTCACGGCGGGCAGCTCTGGCAGGGCCGGACGGGTGACGCACGATGGGCGGGTGGAGAAAGTACGCCTTCTGGTCGTGGACGACGACCCGCCGATCGCCGACCTGGTCGCCACCGTCGCCCGCTACGAGGGCTGGGAGGCGACCGCCGTCCACTCGGGCGAGGACGCGCTGCGCCAGGCCGCCGCGTTCCGGCCGGACATCGTGGTCCTGGACCTGATGCTGCCCGACGTGGACGGCTTCGGCGTCCTGGACCGGCTGCGCAGCTCGGGGACGATGGTGCCGGTGGTCTTCCTCACCGCGCGCGACGGCGTCGCCGACCGGGTCGCGGGTCTGACCCGGGGCGGGGACGACTACCTGGTCAAGCCGTTCGCGGTGGAGGAGCTGATGGCCCGGCTGCGCACGGTGCTGCGGCGCAGCGCCGGGCCCGGCTTCCGCCGGTCCGTGCTGCGGGTCGCCGATCTCACGCTGGACGAGGACACCCGCGACGTGCGGCGCGGCGAGCGGCTGCTGCAGCTCACCCCGACCGAGTTCGAGGTGCTGCGCTATCTGATGCGCAGGTCGCCGTCGGTGATGACCAAGGCGCAGATCCTCGACCATGTGTGGGAGTACGGCTTCGGCGGCCGCTCGAACGTGGTGGAGCTGGTGGTCAGCCGGCTGCGCCGCAAGCTGGACGGGCCGGACGAGGAGCCGCTGCTCCACACGGTGCGCGGCTTCGGATACGTGGTCCGGCGGGCGGCCAGGTGATCGGCCCGCTGCGCGGCGCGTACGGCAGGCTGAGGCTCGGCACCCGGCTGGCGCTGAGTCTCGGCGCGCTGTCCCTGGTCGTGTTCGCGGTGGTCGGCACGGCCCTGACCGCGTACATGCGCGGCTATCTGGAACGGCAGCTGGGCGACCAGCTGCGGCTCGTGCAGGTCGGCCAGACCAAGGACGCCTCCGCGCACGGCACGGTGGAGCGTCAGCCGTACTACGGCTGGTACACGGCCGTCTACGACGTCTCCGGCGGCTCGGCGCGCCTGCGCAGCCCCGCCGTCGTGCCCGCCGACACCGCCCCGCTCACCGCGCTCGCCGAGACCCGGGCCCGCTCCTCGACGGAGCTCTTCCGCACCGTGACCATCGCCGGGGAGGGCACCTACCGGCTGCGCGCCTGCGAGGTGGAGCCCGGGGTGGTGCTGGTGAGCGCGGCGCCCATGGCGGACGTCGAGGCGACCGTACGGCAGCTGGTCACGGTCCAGGCGGTGGCGTTCACGCTGGCCCTGCTGGCGTTCGTGGTCATCGGCCGCAGGATGCTGCGCCGGGGCCTGAAGCCGCTCAGCGACATGGCGCACACCGCCCACGGGATCGCCTCGCACGATCTGACCGACCCAGCGGCCCGGCTGCCGCTGCGCGCCGACCGCAAGGGCGGCGGCCCGGAGGTGGAGGAGCTGCGCACCGCCTTCAACACCATGCTGGAGCACATCGACGACTCGCTCGCGGTGCGCGCGGAGGCCGAGCAGCGGCTGCGCCGGTTCGTCGCGGACGCCTCGCACGAGCTGCGTACCCCGCTGATGTCGGTGCGCGGCTACGCCGACCTCTTCCAGTACGCGGCGGCCAACGAACCCGCCGAACGCGACCGCCACCTGGCCCGCCTGCGGGCCGAGGCCGCGCGCATGGGCGTCCTGCTGGACGATCTGCTGCTGCTCGCCCGGCTGGACGCGGCCGAGGTCGAGAGCCCGCTGCGCTGCGCGGACACCGACCTCGTGGAACTGGTCGGCGAGGCCGCGGACGCCTTCCGCGCGGCTCACCCCGGCCACCCGCTGGTCGTGGACCCCGGCCCGGCACCGATCCGGCTGCGTCTGGACCCGGTGCGGATCCGCCAGGTGCTGGACAACCTGCTGACCAACGCGGCCGTGCACACCCCGCCCGGGACGCGGGTGTCCGTGACGGTCACGGCCGGGGCGTCCGGCGTGTGCGTCCGGGTCGCCGACGCCGGCCCCGGCGTCCCCGTCGCCGACCGGGAGCGGATCTTCGACCGCTTCTACCGCGTCGACAAGGCCCGCAGCCGCGACCGGGGCGGCAGCGGCCTGGGCCTGTCGGTGGCGCGGGCGCTGGTGACGGCGCACGCAGGGAGTCTGGGGCTGGGTCGGGAGGAGGGGCTGACGGTGTTCACGGTCCGGTTGCCGGTGTCTGCAACTCCCTGAGGGGCGCGGGGCGTTGTCGACGCCGGCCATGGACCCGTACCCTACGGCGAGACCGCTCGCCTGTTGTGCGGCCGCGCGGCCAGCGCCGCGACATCGTCCTCCGCGTGCCGCGCGTCCAGCCGCGCGAGGATCGTGTCCAGTACGTCGTCCAGCCCGTCCCCCGTGGGGAAGCGGACGGCGGACAGCCGCGCCAGCGACTGGTCGATGTCCTCGCCCCGCCGCTCCACCAGCCCGTCGGTGAACAGCACCAGGGTCTGCCCCGGCGCCAGCGGATGCGTGGCCGACTCGTACCCGCCGAGCCCCGTGCCCAGCGGCGGCCCCACGGGCACCGTCAGCAGCCTGGCCGAGCCGTCCGGTTCGACGAGCACCGGTGGCAGATGCCCGGCGCTGGCGAGCGTGACCTGGCCCCGGCCGGGGTCGACGCCGGCCAGCAGACAGGTCGCGGGCCGGCGTTCGGCCTCCCGGGAGGAGATCTCGTCGATCTGCCGCAGCACCCGGTGCGGGGGCAGGTCGGCGGAGGCTATGTAGCGCAGCGAGGAGCGGTAGGCGTTCATGTCGACGGCGGCCTCCAGGCCGTGCCCCATGACGTCGCCGACGACCAGCAGGGTCCGCCCGAAGTGCAGCCGCACGGTCTCGCACCAGTCGCCGCCGACGACGGCGTGCCGGCCGGCCGGGAGGTAGCGGATGGCGACGTCGAGATTGGGGTGCGGGCGGCCGGGCTCTTCCAGCAGGGCGCGTTGCAGGTCGCCGGCGGTGCGGTTGACGTGTTCGTAGGCGCGGGCGTGGCGGATGTGGGAGGCGGCGCGCTCGGCGAGCAGGCTCAGCAGCTCAGCCTCCAGGGGGCGCAGCGGCTCCCCGGAGCGAGCCCACACCAGGACGCCGTACACGTCGTCCCCGCTGGTCAGCGAGAGGCACAGGGCGGCCCGGGTGCTGGGCGCGCCGGCGTGTTCCAGCCAGGGCTCGGCCGTCGTGTCGAGCGCCGGTGCGACCGCTTCCCGGGCGACCGCGGTGGCCCAGCGGACGTCGGGCAGCACATCGGCGTCCCCGTTGATCTCCTCGTACCCGGAGATCGTCTTCCCGGTCCGGCGCAGCACGGCGGCGGTCCCACCGGCCAGCCGTACGGCGGCCTCGGTCAACTCGGCACAGGTGGTGGACTCGACGAGGGTGCTGCCGATGCCGGCCAGGGCGTCGCGCAGGAGGGCGAGCCGCGCGCCGGCCGCGGCGACGTCGGCGGCCGGCACGGCCTGCGCGGCCGCCGCGGTCCGCGTGGACGCCGACGGCGCCTGGTCGTCGGCGTGGGCGTCGGCGTCGGCGTCGGCGTCGGCGTCGGCGTCGGCGTCGGCGCGACGATGGCCGCTGTCGGCAGGCCACGACCTGCGACGGGACTGGATCCAGCGCGCCACACCCAACACCCTCACAGAATCTCAAACCGGGGCGAGCAGGGCATCGGCCTCATGCATCACATTCGTACCGTTGCCCCCGTCAGACCCGGCAGCCCCGCGCGGGACCCCGTTTCTCACTCCCGCCCCGTGTCCGGTGGTGCTCATTTTCGACCGGCCGAAGCGTTTCGGACACTCCTTTTGCCAGATTCGGCGTGTCCGTTGATCCGCTTCATGCCGGGCCTCCACGAGATCGCCAGAGACGGAGGCCGACCGTCCTCAGCTCTCCTCGGTAGCCAGGCGCAGCGAGATGGAGTTGATGCAGTACCGCTGGTCCGTCGGGGTCGGGTAGCCCTCGCCGGCGAAGACGTGCCCGAGGTGCGAGCCGCACCGCGCGCAGCGCACCTCGGTGCGCACCATCCCGTGCGAGCGGTCCTCGATCAGCTCGACGGCGTCCGTGTCCTTCGGGTCGAAGAAGGAGGGCCAGCCGCAGTGCGACTCGAACTTCGTGTCCGAGGTGAACAGTTCGGCACCGCAGGCCCGGCAGGAGTAGACGCCCCGGGTCTTGGTGTCCGTGTACTCACCGGTGAACGCCGGCTCGGTGGCGGCCTGGCGCAGCACGGCGTACTCGGCCGGGGTCAGCTCCGCCCTCCACTGCTCGTCCGGCTTCTCGACGTCGTACGACATGAGCCTCAGCCCCTTTACTGCTGCGACAGGCGGTCCAGGATCAGCGGGCCCAGGTCGGTCACGTCGCCCGCGCCCATGGTGAGAACGAGATCACCGGGCCTCGCCATTCCCGCGATCACGGCGGGACTCTCCGCCTTGTCGTGCACGGCGGTGACGTCGGCGCCGGCGGCCCGCGCGGCCTCGATGATCAGCTCGCTGGTCACGCCCGGGACCGGGTCCTCGCGCGCCGGGTAGATGTCGAGGACGACCGACGCGTCCGCGAGGGCCAGGGCGTCGCCCATCTCCTTGCCCAGTTCCTGGGTGCGGGAGAACAGGTGCGGCTGGAAGAGGACGAGGATCCGGGAGTCGCCGGCGGCGGCGCGCATGGCCTCCAGGTCGGCGGTCATCTCGGTCGGGTGGTGGGCGTAGGAGTCGATCACCTGGACGCCGGCCGCCTCGCCCTTGAGCTGGAGGCGCCGCTTGACCCCGGTGTAGGCGGCGAGCGCGGGCGCCAGCTCCGCGGCGGGGATGCCGAGGGCCGCGCCGGCGGCGAGCGCGGCGACGGCGTTGAGGGCGTAGTGCCGGCCGGGCACGGAGACGGCGAAGGTCAGCTCCTGCCCGTCGAGCACCGCGGTGACCCGGCTCTTCAGCCCCTGCGGGACGATCGACAGCACGCGTACGTCGGCGTCCTCGGCCTCGCCGTACGTCACCGTCCGCACCGACCCGGCCAGCCGCCGGGTCAGCTCCCGCGCCCCCTCGTGGTCGGCGGAGATCACCAGCGTGCCACCGGGCACGATCTTCCCGGCGAAGGTCTCGAAGGACTCGTAGATCTCGTCCATCGAGGCGTAGTTGGCGTGGTGGTCCAGCTCGACGTTGAGGACGATGGCGACCTCGGGGGCGTACGTGTGGAAGCTGCGGTCCGACTCGTCCGCCTCGGCGACGAAGATGTCGCCCGTGCCGTGCAGCGCGTTGGAGCCGGGCGCGTCCAGGTCGCCGCCGATGGCGTACGACGGCTTCAGGCCCAGCTCGGTGAGCGAGACGGCCAGCATCGAGGTCGTCGTGGTCTTGCCGTGCGTCCCCGCCACGGCGATCGGGCGCAGCCCCTCCATCAGCGCGGCGAGCGCGTCGGAGCGGTGCACCACCGGGATGCCCAGCTCGGCGGCGCGGGCCAGCTCGGGGTTGTCCTGCCGGATCGCCGAGGAGACGACGACACAGCTCGCGTCGTCGGCGAGGTGCCCGGCCGCGTGCCCGATGTGCACGGTGGCACCGGCCGCGCGCAGCGCCTCGACGGTCGCCGACTCCTTGGCGTCGCTGCCGGCCACCGCGGCCCCGCGCTGGGCGAGGATCTTCGCGATCCCCGACATCCCGGCGCCGCCGATGCCGATGAAGTGCGGTCGGTCCATGGCGGCAGGAAGGCCGGGTGCCATGTGGTTCTCCCCAAAATCTCCGGTACGAGGCTGAGCGGGCCCTAGCCTATGTGCTCAAGCGCCGGGCCCTCTGCAACAAGGGGTCACCGGTCCGGCCCGGGGGACGCGGCGCTCACGCCTTGCTGTGCGAGAACAGCTTCAGCACCGGCACCCCCACCTTGTGCCGCGCCCGCGAGGCCCAGTCCCGGTGGAAGAACTCCTCCACATAGTGCGGATCGGTCAGCACGATCACCTCGTCCGCCGACACCTCCGCCACCAGGGCCTTCAGCGCCTCCAGCGGATGGTCCTCGACCAACCGCCCCTGCGCCGTGCTCCCCGCCGCGTGCAGCGCCTGCACCGAGACGTCGAGGGCCTGCTGTCCGACCCCCTTCGCCGCCGTCCCCTCCGGCGTGTCCCGCTCCCGCACCGCCTCGTCGAGTTCGCCGAGCGCGATGTCGTCGATGGCCCGCAGCAGGCGGTCCGCCTGGTCGCCGCGCGGCTGGAGGAGCACGTGGAAGGTGACCGGCTCGTCTCCGTGCAAGGTCGTGACGAACTCCACGTCGGCGGACGTCAAGGCCTTCTCGATCATCAGAACGCTTGTGAACACCGGACGCCTCTTCTCCTCCGTGGCCCGGCAGGGCCGCTGCGGAAACCATCCTGCCCCGTGCTCCCACGGGTTCTGCCGGTCTAAGTCTGCCCTCCGGAAGCTAAACGGAACGGCATATTCCGCTGATTTCAGGACCGACGGTAGCGACCGAACAGAAATCCGGCCTCCTCAAGGAGGGACACGAGCGCGAAGCGGCGCGGCACGGCGACCGACGGACCCCCGGCGATGCGCTGTGCCTCCCCCGCGGCGAGCATGGGCGAGAGCGTCAGGCACATCTCGTCCAGCACGCCCGCGGCGATGAACTGGCCGAGCAGCCGGGGCCCGCCCTCGGTGAGCAGCCGGGTGTGGCCGAGACCGGCGAGGGCGCGTACCGCGCGGGCCGGGTCGATGCCCGCGCCGTCGCCCGCGACCACCACCCGCGCGCCGGCCTTCTCGGCGGCGGCGACCCGGTCCGGGGCGGCCGCGGCTCCGGTCAGGATCAGCGTGGGCACGAGGGGCGACGTGAACAGCGGGAGCGAGAGGTCCAGGTCCAGGCTCGCGGTGACGACCGCGACGGCCGGCGCCGGGCCCTGTCCGGCGGCCGCACGGGCCCCGGCGAACTCGGCACGCGCGCGTGCCGGGCGGTACCCCTCCTGGCGTACCGTTTCCGCGCCCACGACCACGACGTCCGCGAGCGCCCGCAGCGTGCCGAAGATCCGCATGTCGGCGGCGCAGGAGATGGGCTGCGAGCGCCCGTCGTGCTGGGCCGCGCCGTCCAGCGTGGAGACCATGTTGGCCCGCAGCCACGGCCGCGACTCCCCCGGCTCCGGCTCCGGCTCCGGGTAGGCGTAGGCGGCGGCCAGCTCGGCGAGGCTCCACTCACGGTCGGCGAGCGCCGCCGTACGGTCCTGGGCTGCTGTTTCGTCGGTCACAGGGAACAGGCGTCGCATGTCGTGCAGTGTGACACGGCGCTTAGCATGGGTAATCGTGTCGTCCTCCACCGCCGCCCCCGGTTCCAGCCCCGTGATCGAAGCGGGCCCCCTCTCCCTGTGCGCCCGCGAGCCGCACGTCCCCGCGGACCGGCTCGTCGCCGAGATGGTGCCGCCGCCGCGCTTCGACTCGGTGCGCTTCTCGACGTACATCCCGGACCCGAACCAGCCCAGCCAGACCGAGGCCGTGACGGTCCTTGAGGGCTTCGCCGCCGGGCTGGGCGGGGCGCACGCCTCCGGCGCCGGCAGGCGCGGCTTCTTCGGCTTCGGCCGGGCCAGGGCGCCCAAGGCCCCGGCCGGCCCGCGCGGGGTCTACCTGGACGGCGGCTACGGCGTCGGCAAGACCCACCTGCTCGCCTCCCTGTGGCACGCCACCCCCGCCGAGCCCGCCCGCAAGGCGTTCGGCACCTTCGTGGAGCTGACGAACCTGGTCGGCGCCCTCGGCTTCCAGCAGACGGTGCAGACCCTGTCCGGGCACAGCCTGCTGTGCATCGACGAGTTCGAGCTGGACGACCCGGGCGACACGGTGCTGGTGTCGACCCTGCTCGGCAAGCTGGTCGAGGCGGGCGTCGCGCTGGCCGCCACCTCCAACACGCTGCCCGGCAAACTGGGTGAGGGCCGGTTCGCCGCCGCCGACTTCCTGCGCGAGATACAGGGGCTGTCCGCCCACTTCCGCGCCCTGCGCATCGACGGCGAGGACTACCGGCACCGCGGTCTGCCCAAGGCCCCCCGGCCGTTCTCCGACGAAGAGGTGACGAAGGCGGCGTACGCCAGCGAGGGCGCCTCACTGGACGACTTCCCGCATCTGCTGGAGCACCTGGCGAAGGTCCACCCGAGCCGGTACGGCGCGCTGACCGACGGAGTCACGGCCGTGTGCCTGACCGGGGTGCGGCCGGTGCCGGACCAGTCGACGGCGCTGCGGCTCGTGGTGCTCGCGGACCGGCTCTACGACCGCGAGGTGCCGGTGCTGGCCTCGGGGCTGCCCTTCGACCGGCTGTTCAGCGAGGAGATGCTGAACGGCGGCTACCGCAAGAAGTACTTCCGCGCGATATCGCGGCTCACCGCGCTGGCCCGGGACGCCAAGGGGCTCGTCACCCCGTAGTCAAGAGCCAGATCTCGCCACCCGACCGGCACTTTTCACGCTCTCTCGTGCTCGTAACGCGCTGTTAACCCTGCAAAGGACTTTGCAGGGTTAACGTGTTTCTTGACCAAGCATTGACCAATGTTTGGTGCGTACGAGACGCGTGAGCGCACGGAAGGGGGGGCGCATGTTCCGAGGTACGACGCCCCGGACCCCGTTCGTCCTCCTCGCCGTCACACTGCTCGCGTTCCCGTTCTTCACCCTCGCGGGATCCTTCGCACCCGCGCACACGCCCAGTCAGGCACAGGCCGACGCCGAGCCCGGAATCACCTCCCCCGCCGGGGCGGTACGTGACGGCGCGAGCTCCGCCGCGTGCGCGCAGGAGCACCCGCTCATAGCCGGCCGGGCCGCCGGCACCGACGCCCCGGGCATCCCCGGAGCCGTGGAGCCGCGCGCCCCGAAGGCCTCAAGACCCCACACCCCGGCGGCACTTCAGGCCTTCCCCTGCTGACAGCCGGCCGACGCCGGCGCGGCCCCACCGGGCCCTCTCGCTCCCCCCACCATCATCGTTCAACACCGACGCGCCCGTGCAGGCGCGCCAGGAGGAACCACACACATGCAGCCCCTCATCGACAACGCCCGTAGCTTCGGACAGCGCCCTGAGGAGTTCGCCGGACTCGCCGAAGGCCAGTCACCGCAGGTGCTCTTCATCACCTGCTCCGACTCCCGCGTCGTCCCGGCCCTGATCACCGGCGCCCGCCCCGGCCAGCTCTTCGAGCTGCGCACCGCGGGCAACATCGTCCCGCCCCACACCTCACAGCACCCGACCAGCGAGGCCGCCACCATCGAGTACGCCGTGGAGGTGCTCGGCGTCCGCGACATCGTCGTCTGCGGCCACTCGCACTGCGGGGCCGTCGGCGCGCTGGTGCGCGGCGACGACCTGACCGCCGTACCGGCCGTGCGCGACTGGCTGGCACACGCCGCCACTCCGCGCCCGGCCGGCCAGGCCGAGGACCCGGAGGTCGCCCAGGGCGTGCAGGCCCACGTCCTGACCCAGCTACTGCGGCTGCGCTCGTACCCCTGCGTCGCGCGCAAGCTGACACAGGGTCAACTCAGCCTGCACGCCTGGTACTACGAGGTGCACACGGGCTCCGTACGGGCGCACCGCCCGCAGACCGACACCTTCGAGTCCCTGTGAGCGCATCGATGACCGACGCCAAGCCGACGACCGGCAAGAACCCCCTCATATCCCGGATACCCCGTCTCCCCCACGCGCGGCAGGACTTCGCCGCGTCCCTCGTCGTCTTCCTGGTCGCGCTGCCGCTGTGTGTCGGCGTGGCCGTCGCCTCCGGTGTCCCGGCCGAACTCGGCCTGGTCACCGGCATCGTGGGCGGCCTCGTCACCGGGCTGATGCGCGGCAGCAGCCTCCAGGTGTCGGGGCCCGCCGCCGGCCTGACCGTGCTCGTCTTCGAGGCGGTCAAGGAGCACGGCCTGCCGGTGCTCGGCGTGATCGTGCTCACCGCCGGAGCGATCCAGATCGTCATGGGCCTGCTGAGGCTGGGCCGTTACTTCCGTGCCATCTCGGTCTCCGTCGTCGAGGGCATGCTGGCCGGAATCGGCCTGGTCCTCGTCGCCGGGCAGCTGTATCCGGCGCTGGCGGCCAAGGCCCCCGACTCCGGGCCGGGCAAGATCGCCGGGCTGCCCGGGGCGTTCTGGGCCGCCTTCGGCGACGGCACGGCCCTGGCCTCGCTCGCCGTCGCGGCGGGCACGGTCGCGGTCCTGCTGCTGTGGAAGCACGTCCCGGCGAAGGCGCGCACGGTCCCCGGCCCGCTGGCCGCGGTCGGTCTCGCCACGCTGGCCGCGTTCGCACTGGACCTGCCGGTGGCCACCGTCGAGGTGCGGGGGCTGCTGGGCGCCGTCCAGCCGCCGCCGCTGAGCGCCTTCGGCGAGCTGGCGGGCGTCGGGGTGCTCGGCACGGTCGTCGCCTTCACCCTGATCGCGTCCGCCGAGTCGCTGTTCAGCGCGGCGGCCGTGGACCGGCTGCACTCCGGGCCGCGCACCGCGTACGACAAGGAGCTGGTCGCCCAGGGCACCGGCAACGCGATCTGCGGGCTGCTCGGCGCGCTGCCGATGACCGCGGTGATCGTGCGCAGCGCGGCCAACGTCCAGGCGGGCGCCCGTACCAAGGCCTCCCGGGTGCTGCACGGCGTGTGGCTGCTGCTCTTCGCCGCGCTGCTGCCCGGTGTGCTGGCGTACATCCCGATCCCGGCGCTCGCCGGCATCCTGATCCACTCGGGCGCCAAGCTGGTGCCGGTCCGGGCCCTCGTGGGGCTGTGGCGCGAGCACCGGGGCGAGGCCCTGATCCTGGCCGTGACGGCGGTCTCGATCGTGGCGGTCAGCATGTTCGAGGGCGTGCTGATCGGCCTGGCGCTCGCGGTGGTCAAGACGGCCTGGGAGGCCTCGCACGTCAGGCTGGAGGTGGTCGACAAGGGCGCGGGCCCGGTCGAGGTCCACCTGTCGGGCAATGCGACTTTCCTGCGGCTGCCGAAGATCCTCGACAGCCTGGAGTCCCTCCCCCAGGACCGCCCGGTCCGCCTGGACCTGACCGGCCTGCACCACCTCGACCACGCCTGTCGTACGGCCCTGGAGAACTGGGCCGAACGCCACAGCGCGGCCGGGACGGAACCGGTGCGCGTCACGGCGGCGCAGGCCGTCTGACCGGTCACCGCCCGGGCCGCCCCGACGGCCGCTGACCCCGGGCCGGGATGCCGACGCCCCTCGGCATCCCGGCCCGGTCCTCGCTGAGTGCACCGGTCCGCCGGGACCCCTTGCAGAGCGGCCCAACCGGCTTATGGTGACAGCAGCGGACAAAAGCAGACCTCTCCGTGAGGAGGTCACCATGCTCCAGGAACTGCTGGGCGCCATCGCGGCGGCAGGTTCCGCCGGTCTGGTCTACCTGGCGATGGCGGCCCGGGTGGTCAAGCAGTACGAACGCGGTGTGCTGTTCCGGCTCGGGCGCGTCAGCGGTGAGGCACGGGCGCCGGGCTTCACGCTGGTCATCCCCTTCGTGGACCGGCTGCAGAAGGTCAACATGCAGATCGTGACGATGCCGATCCCGGCCCAGGAGGGCATCACCCGCGACAACGTCACCGTCCGGGTGGACGCGGTCGTCTACTTCAGGGTGGTCGACCCGGAGAGCGCCCTGGTGAAGGTCGAGGACTACAAGTTCGCGGTGTCGCAGATGGCCCAGACGTCGCTCAGGTCGATCATCGGCAAGAGCGACCTGGACGACCTGCTGTCCAACCGCGAGAAGCTCAACCAGGGGCTGGAGCTGATGATCGACAGCCCCGCCGTCGGCTGGGGCATCCAGGTCGACCGGGTCGAGATCAAGGACGTCTCCCTGCCCGACACGATGAAGCGGTCCATGGCCCGCCAGGCCGAGGCGGACCGCGAGCGCCGGGCCCGGATCATCAACGCCGACGCCGAGCTCCAGGCCTCCAAGAAGCTCGCCGAGGCCGCCCAGCAGATGGCCGACACCCCTGCCGCGCTCCAACTGAGGCTGCTCCAGACGGTGATGGCGGTGTCGGCCGAGAAGAACTCCACACTGGTGCTGCCCATCCCGGTGGAGCTGCTGCACTTCCTGGAGCGGGGCAACAACCCGCAGCAGGCGCCGAACGGTGACACCGCCCCGAAGACGCGGGAAGGCGACAGAGCAGTGGGGGCACCCGACGGCGACCGGGCGCTGCGGGCACCGGACGGCACCGGCACACAGCGCGCCCTGGACGGCGAGAGTACGCAGCACGTGCCGGACGCCGACACGGCGTCCGGCGCGCCGGACGGTGACGGCGGGGGGCGGTCGGGCTAGCGTGCCGGGCATGCGTGAGAGCGTGGTGGCACCGGCGGTCCTGGCGGCCGTGCTGGGCTGCGTCGCGGGGTGCGGCGGTGCGGGCCGCACGGGCGACCCGGGCGCCCGCACCCACTCGCCCACGACCGCCGCCGCCCGCATCACGGTCACGAGCAGCGCGTACGCCGAGGGCGGCACGATCCCGCGCCGCTTCACCTGCGACGGAGCCGACATCTCCCCTCCGCTCGCCGTCACCGGCGTACCCGCCCGCACGGCGTCCCTGGCCCTGGTCCTACAGGACCTGGACGCCCCGCACGGCACGTTCACGCACTGGCTGGCGTGGGGCATCGGGCGCGGCACCGCGCGTCTCGCCGCGGGAGAGCGCCCGCCGGGCGCGACGCAGGGCCGCAACGGCTTCGGGAGGACCGGCTACGGCGGCCCCTGCCCGCCCCGCGGCGACCGCCCGCACCGCTACGTCCTCACGGTGTACGCCACCGACCGCCGCCCGGCACTTTCCCCGGACGCCGCCCCGGCCGACCTCCAGAAGGCTCTGACCGGCCACACGCTCGCCGAGGGAACCCTCACCGGCCGCTACGGCCGCTGAGCCCGCCGACCGGGTGACCGTGCCGCCGCGCCGTCCGGTGTTTCGGTATACGAGCGAAGATCTCCCCGTACGTTCGCATGATGATCGCACGAGCATGCCGGATCACCGCGGTCTGTGTCCTGGGCGCGGCGCTCGCCGCCTGCGGCGGTGCGGGCGGTGGCGGTCAGGGCCCGGGCAGGTCCGCCGTACCCGTCTCCATCGTCCCTCCCGTCGTACGGCCGCCCGTGCTCGCGCCGGGGCCCGGCGGGCTGACCCCGGTCTTCGAGCACGGCCCGCGCACGCGGGGCAAGGCGGTCGCGCTGACCTTCGACGCCGACATGACCGCCGACGAGGGGCGCCGCGCGGCCGCCGGCGAGCACTTCGACAACCCCGGACTCATCAGCGCCCTGCGCGCGCTGAAGGTGCCGGCGACCGTCTTCATGACCGGCCGGTGGGCCGAGGAGTACCCGGCGCAGGCCCGCGCTCTCGGCCACGACCCGCGTTTCGAGGTCGCCAACCACTCCTACGGCCACGACGCGTTCACCGCCGACTGCCACGGCCTGCCGGCCCTGCCGGCCGACAGGATGCGCGCGGACGTGGAGCGCGCGTACGCCTCCCTGAAGAAGGCGGGCGTGGCACACCCGATGCCGTACTTCCGCTTCCCCGGCGGCTGTCACGACGAGCGGTCGCTGCGCGCGCTCAGCGGGCTCGGGGTGACGGCGGTGCAGTGGGACGTGGTGAGCGGCGACGCGTTCGCGACGGATGCCGGCGCCGTCGCCCGGCAGGTGCTGGACGGGGTGCGGCCCGGCTCGGTGGTCGTCATGCACTGCACCCGCAGCGCCGCCCCGGCCACCGAGCGGGCCGTCCGCACGGTCGTACCGGAACTGCGCAGGCGCGGCTACCGGTTCGTGAAGGTCTCCGAACTGATCGCGCAGAGCGACGGCCACCGGTCAGGGTGAGCGGCGGGAGCTGAGCCAGGCGGCCGCGGCGAAGGCGGCGGCGGCGAGCAGGAGCGCCGCGGCCAGCGGCAGCAGCGGCACCGTGATCCGGCCGGTTTGCGAACCGGTGACCAGACCGCTCACCGCGGCCTGCGCCGGGGAGCCGGTGAGCACCACGGACAGCAGCGCGCCCAGCAGCATCGCGGGCACCGCGCGGCCGGTGGAGCGCAGCACCGGCCGGTTGGTGAGCGCGCCGACGGCCGCGCCGATCAGAGCGCAGGCGAGCGTGGCCGGCAGTCCGGCCGCGCCCGCCCTCAGCAGGGGTACGCGGATCTGGTGGCCGTTGTCCGCCGGGGCGCTGATCAGCGTCACCACCGAGGTCGCCACCACCCCGAGCGCCGCCGCCGTGAGCAGCGCGGTCAGCAGGGCGGCGAGGTGGGCGCGGGCGGGGCCGCGCGCGGCGGCGGCACAGGCGCGGGCCGCGTCCGGCTCGCCGGTGGCACAGATCCGCACCAGCCAGGCCGCGACCGGTAGCAGACCGCCGGCCGTGTAGCCGAGCGAGTCGAGGACGGGCTGGCCGCTCTGCACCCCGATTCCCAGGTACGCGGCGTAGAGGAGCACCGGCGGCAGCCAGCGCTGGGAGCGCACCAGCAGGTCCAGCTGGTAGCGCAGGAGTGCGGTCATGGGCGGCTTCCTGGATCGGGGGGTGGCGCGAGGTCGTCGGGGGCCGGTGCGTGGTCCGGGGGCGGGGTGACGCGCACGACGTGCCACGGCGGGCGGGCCGTGAGCAGGGCGCGCAGCAGGATGTCCGAGCGGGAGGCGGGGACGGTGAGGCGGTAGCCGCCGGGAACCGTCTCCTCGACGGTGACGCCGGTCCGTGCCGCCTCGGGCGGCAGCGCCCCGCCGGCCGGCCCCTGCGCGACGATCAGGGCGAGCGGCCCGGCCGGTGAACTCCCGCCGTCCGTACGGGGCTTGAGCCCGCCGTCGAGCACGGTGTACGTCGCGTCCGGTGTTCCGGCCAGCCGGCGCGGGTCGTGGTCGACGAACACCACGGCGCCCCCGGCGGCGGTCCGCTCGGCCACCGCCCGCTCCAGCTCGGCCCGCGCCGCCGCGTCCAGCCCGGTCCAGGCCTCGTCCAGCACCAGCAGCTCCGGCTCGCCGAGCAGGGACTGGGCGACGGCGACCTTCTGACTGCTGCCCTTGGACAGCCGCGCCATCGGGGTGTCGGCGTGGCCGCCGGCGCCGAACCGCTCCAGCCAGGTGCGTGCGGCGCGCCGTGCCGTCGCGCGGCTCAGGCCGTGCACCGTGCCGAGGTGGGTGAGGTAGCCGAGGGGGGTGAAGGGGAGCGCCGAGGGGAAGCGTTCGGGGACGTACGCCGTGCGCGGGCGGCCGGTGACACGGCCCTCGGTCGGCGCGTCCAGGCGGGCGAGGAGACGCAGCAGGGTGGACTTTCCGGTGCCGTTCGCTCCTTCTATGCGGGTGAGGGTGCCGGGCGCGATGGTGAGGTCGACGCCTCGAAGCACCCAGGGGCCGCGGATGCCGTAGCGGCGGCCTACGGCGGACAGTCGTAAGGCACATTGCATGCGGTCATTGTGGTCGGTC
This sequence comes from Streptomyces sp. NPDC025793, assembly GCF_055558375.1. Lineage (NCBI taxonomy): Bacteria > Bacillati > Actinomycetota > Actinomycetes > Kitasatosporales > Streptomycetaceae > Streptomyces > Streptomyces sp. NPDC025793. Next base: position 251,078 of record NZ_JBVHMR010000005.1, read on the forward strand.
GTGCCGCGGGGACCGCTGCCCTGTCCGGTCCGTGGGCCGGTCACGCCGTGCCGTGTGCCGTTTAAGGTGGGCTGTTGTGAGCCCTGATGCCATGCCCCCGACCGAGCCCGCGACCGACACGCGTGACGAAGCGCCCCAGTTCGTCCTCCCCCTCGTCGTACGGCTGGAGCGCGCCGCGCCGCCCGCCCGTGCCGACGCGCTGGAGACGGCCGCCCGGGCCGTGCTCGTGCTGCTCGGGGACGAGCGGGCGCACGGCGACGGCGCGTGGGCCGAGGCGGTACGCGACTGGGAGGACGCGCGGATCCGCAAGGTGGTCCGGCGGGCCCGTGGGGCCGAGTGGCGGCGGGCCGAGGCGCTGCCCGGGATCACGGTGACCGGCAAGTCGGCCGAGGTACGGGTGTTCCCGCCGGTCCCGCTCGACGGCTGGCCCAAGGACCTGGCCAGACTCCAGGTGTCGGGCACCGAGCTGGACGACCCGGAGCCGCCCGCCGCGCCCGATCCGGCCCAGCCCGTGCTGTGGCTGAACCCGGAGCTGGAGATGTCGGCCGGCAAGGCCATGGCCCAGGCGGGGCACGGCGCGCAACTGGCCTGGTGGGCGCTGCCGGAGGCGGAGCGCGCGGCCTGGCGGGACGCGGGCTTCGCGCTCGCCGTCCGCACCGCCGGCCCCACCGACTGGGCGCGGCTGACCGGCAGCGGGCTGCCGGTGGTGCGTGACGCCGGCTTCACCGAGATCGCGCCGGGCTCGTGCACGGTCGTCGCCGATCACCCGGCACTGCGCTAGCAGGGGCCGGCGCGATGACGCGGGTCGACGGCCGGGTCGAACGGGGCAACCGCACCCGGCAGTTGGTGCTGCGCCGCACGGTGGAGATCGCCTCGGTGGAGGGCCTGGAGGCGCTCACCGTCGGACGGCTCGCCACCGAGCTGGAGCTGAGCAAGAGCGGGGTGTTCGCGCTGTTCGGCTCCAAGCAGGAACTTCAGCTGGCCACCGTGCGGGAGGCCGCGCGGATCTTCACCGAGCGGGTGCTCCGGCCCACGGCGCAGACCCCGGCCGGGGTGGGGCGGGTGTGGCGGCTGTGCGAGCTGTGGCTGGAGTACTCACGCGGCCGGGTGTTCCCCGGCGGCTGCTTCTTCTACGGCGTCATGGCGGAGTACGACGCACGGACCGGGCCGCTGCACGACGCCGCGGTCCGCGCCCAGCGCGACTGGTCGGCCCACGTGGAGCGCACGATCGACGAGGCCCGTACGGCGGGTGAGCTGCGCGCGGACACGGACGTCCCGCAACTCGCCTTCGAGGTCGTGGCGTTGCTGGAGACGGCGAACGCCCTGTCCGTCCTGCACGACGAGGAGATCGTGTACCGCAGGGCACGGGTGGCCGTCGCGGCGCGGCTGCGGGACATGGCCGTGGACGGCGTCCCGCTCCCTCAAGTCCCGTGATCCGGCACCCGGTTGGAGCCTGGATCGGGTTTCCCGAAAAAAGAGCACGACCGTTCGCTTTGTTTTATGCTCGGGCCATGACTGTGACCGGACCGGACTTCGTGGAACTCGACCGGATCGCCGTCCAGGAGGCCGTGCGCGTGGTGGACCTGGCCACGCCCGCGGACTGGACGCGGGACACCCCCTGCGCCGGCTGGGACCTGCGCCGGCTCGTCGCCCACATGACCGCACAGCATTTCGGGTTCGCCGCCGCGGCGCGCGGCGCGGGGCGGCAGCCGGAGCACTGGCGGGAGCCCGAGGACATGAGCGAGCCCGCCCGGACCCACCGCTCGGCCGCCGCCTCGGTGCTCGCGGCGTTCGCCGAACCGGACGTACAGGGACGGGAGTTCACCCTGCCGGAGCTGGGCGGTGACTTCCCCGGCGGCCGAGCGGTCGGCTTCCACTTCATCGACTACGTCGTCCACGCCTGGGACGTGGCAGCCACCCTCGGCGTCCCCGTGCGGTTCCCCGCGCACGTCCTCGCCGCCGCCCTCGCCGTGGCCCGCGCGGTACCGGCCGACCCCGCCCGGCGCGGCCCGGGCTTCGCGTTCGCCCCGTCCCTGGCGGTGGCCGAGGGCTCCGGCGCGTTGGAGGAGATCCTGCGCGTGCTGGGCCGCGTCCCCGAGCGGTGGCCCGTGCGGGGCTGAACCTCAAATGTTGCTCTGAACGCGACAGGAACGGGATTCGGCACCGCCCGCCGGGGCGATACCTCCGTCATTCGCACGAGGGGACACGAGGGGAGGGGTCATGCGGGGAGGGACCATGCCGGGAGGGGCGATGCGGGGAGAGGCCATGGGGCGGCTGGGCGCGGGGATCGGCTGGCGGCCGGAGATCGCGGACGCCGTGGAGCGGATGCCGGGGATCGACTGGGTGGAGGTCGTGGCGGAGAACGTCTGCCCGGGGCACCTCCCTCAGTCGCTGCTGCGGCTGCGCGAGCGCGGCGTGACCGTGATCCCGCACGGGGTCTCCCTGGGGCTCGGCGATGCCGACCGCCCGGACGAGGGGCGGCTGGCGGCGCTGGCGGAGCGGGCGGAGGCCCTCGGTTCCCCGCTGGTCACCGAGCACATCGCGTTCGTGCGGGCGGGCGGGGCGCTCACCGCGTCCCCCCTGCTGGAGGCCGGGCATCTGCTGCCGGTGCCGCGCACCCGGGACGCCCTGGACATGCTGTGCGAGAACGTCCGCATCGCGCAGGACGCCCTGCCGGTGCCGCTGGCGCTGGAGAACATCGCCGCGCTGTTCTCCTGGCCGGGCGAGGAGCTGACCGAGGCGCAGTTCCTGTCCGAGCTGGTCGAGCGCACCGGCGTACGGCTGCTGATCGACGTGGCCAACCTGCACACCAACCACGTCAACCGGGGCGAGGACCCGGTCCGGGCGCTGGCCGGTCTGCCGCTGGAGGCGCTCGCCTACGTCCATGTCGCGGGCGGCTTCGAGCGCGACGGGGTGTGGCACGACAGCCACGCCCACCCCGTGCCGCGCCCGGTCCTGGACATCCTGACCGACCTCGCCGCCCGGACCACGCCGCCCGGAGTGCTGCTGGAGCGCGACGAGAACTTCCCCGAACCAGCCGAACTGGAAAGGGAGTTGACCCTGATCCGGGACGCGGTGACGGCCGGGCGGGAACGAGCCGGCACCGGTGGCGGCACGGGGGCCGCCATCGGTGCCCCCACCTCGGGCGCGGGTGACGCCGGCGGTACGGGCAGCGCCGCCGTCGGTGCCTCGCGGGCGGACGGGGGCGGCGTCGCCGTGCTCGCGCGGCCCGTGGAGGCCGCGCGTGAGCGGGTCGGCGTCGCCCAGGCCGCCGTACTGTCCTCGCTGGTGGCCGGGACTCCGGTGCCCGAGGGGTTCGACCGGGCCCGGATGCGGGTCCAGGCCCGGGCCCTCGCGGCGAAGCGGGCCGACGTGGTGGCCAAGGTGGCTCCGGAGCTGCCGGTGATCCTCGGCGCGGGGTACCGGGAGCTGTTCCTGGAGTACGCGCGCGAGCAGCCGATGAGCGGGGGGTACCGCCGAGACGCCCTGACCTTCGCCGGCCGCCTGCTGCACGCCGGCCGCCCGCGGGAGGCGGGGGCACGCCGGGAGCTGCGGGAGTGGTGGCTGGACCGGTCGGGGCCGGCGCCGAGGCGGTCCGGCGGGCGGGTGGCCAGGATGGCCCGGAAGGTGCTGCCGGGCCACCGGGGCTGAGCGGGGAGTGAGGTCGCTCACCGGCACCGACCCGGTGCAAGCGCCCCAAAGGGGCACGGGGCCGTACCCATGTGCGGCCCCGCCGCGCGGCCGTGACCAGCCACAACGCGCCGGCAGTCGCCGACGCACGGCGCGGAAACGGCGATCATGCGCGCTCCTGGCCCAGGCCCCGCAGAGAACCGGCGCCAGTAATATGCCAAGCCGCACCACATCCCCCTGCACACGCGTGCGGTGCGCTACAGGAGGCGCCATGCGACCCCGACCCCCGATCAAGGGCCGAGGCATATTCAGCGGCACCGGGCTGGTCATCGCGGCACTCGCGACCACCGCGGCGGCACTGCTCTACCCGATCTGGTCCTACGCCGACCGGCAGGACACGGCCGACGCGAGCACGCTGAGCACGCAGACCGTCACCACCCCCTACGGCCCGCTGTCGGCCCAGGACAAGGACTTCATCACCAAGGTCCGGCTCGCGGGGCTCTGGGAGCTGCCCGCCGGCGAGCTGGCGGAGCAGAAGGGCACCACGACGGCCGTCCGCACCGCGGGCCAGCACCTGGTCGACGGGCACACCTCGCTGGACGCGCACCTCCGCACGGTCGCCGGCCAGCTCGGCGTTCCCCTGCCGAACGAGCCGAACGCCCAGCAGAAGCAGTGGCTCGCGACCCTGAACGGCGCGCAGGGCGAGGACTTCGACCGCGACTTCGCCGCCGTGCTGCGCCTCGCGCACGGCCGGGTGTACGCGCTGGCCGCCCAGGTCCGGGCCGACACCCAGAACTCCCTGGTCCGCGATCTCGCCGACGACGCCAACGCGACCGTCCTCGACCACATCAAGGTCCTGGAGGCGACGGGGTACGTCGACTTCGCCACGCTCGCCAGGGAGCTGGCGGCCTCCCCCACCCCGGTGCCGACCCCGCCGGCGGTCGCCCCGAGCGCCGCCGTCCCGCTGACGCCGTCGCCGGCCCCGTCGTACTCCCTGCCGCCCGCCACCGCCGCGCCGAGCACCCCCTGACCGTGCCGGCCGCCCGGAACGGAACGTCACATACCGGCCACACTGTGTCCGGATGGTGAAAAGGGCATGGCGTTCACCCAGGCCGTCGGCATAGAAACTTGTCATGTTCTGGGTTCTTCTCCTGCTCCTGGCCTGGGCTTTCGCCGGTACGGCGTGCACCCGGCTGTGTCTTGCGGCCGTACACGCGGCGGCACCGGACGCGGCCGGTGCCGCGGTGGACCAGGAACGCGCTCACGCGTTGACGCTGTACGAGGCGGCCTTCCTCTCCGGCGGTCCCGCCCGGGTCGCCGATGTGACGATGGTCTCGATGGCCCGGCAGCGGCGCCTGCTGCTCGCGCACACCGGCTGGGCCACGGTGGTGGACCCGCGCGGGCACGACGAGATCGAGCAGTCCGTCATCGGCGCCATCGGGCCGCAGGGCCAGTCCCGGATCCAGCCCGTACGGGCCCGCGCGGCCGGCGCCGAGGCCGTACGGCGGCTCGCCGACCGGCTGGAACGCGCCGGGCTCGCCGTCCCCGACGGTGCCGGCACGACCGTCGCGGCGGCCGTGCGCCAGGTACGGGCGGGCGCGCTGGCCGTGGCGGCGCTCGGCGTGAGCGCGCTGCTGCTGCCCCTGCACACCGGGACCCCGCGGCTGCTGGTCGGCCTGTGGTTCGCCCTGCCGCTCATACTCTCCCTGAGCTGCCTCGCCATCACCCGGTTCGAGGTGCAGCCGTACTCCCGCTGGGCCTCGCCCGCCGGGCTGCGGCTGCTGGACGGACTGACCCGCAGGCCGGCCGGGGACGAGCGGTCGTTCCTCACCTCCGTCGCCGTGCGCGGGATCCGGGCGATCGGCGAGCCGGAACTGCGCGCGGCCTTCACCCATCGCGACCAGCCCTGGCGGGAGTGAGGGCGGCTGAAGGGGGCGCATCGGGGGCATTGGGGCCGACACCGGCCGGGTGGTGCTTGCCTTCCCCCACGGCCGAACGAAACATCCCTTGTGATGTCGCCGGGGCGTGGCAGTCGTGCCATCGCCGTCGCCGCACCGAAGGGATACGCGATGAGAGCTGCCGCCCTGTACTCGGCCGCCGGGACCCTGCTCCTGACCACCCTGGCCGCCGCCCCGGCGGGACACGCTCTCGACGCCGGGCGCGCACTGCCCGGCGCGCCCGGTGTGCCCGGCGCGGCCGAGCTGCGCGGCACCGCCGTGGCCGCGGCCCGCGCCCGCGCGCGGGGCATCGACTTCGGCGCGTGCTCGCGCGCCGACATCCCCGCGGCGGCGGGCACCGTGCGGTGCGGCACGGTGAGCGTCCCGCTGGACTACGCCCACCCGAACGGGCCGCAGATCAAGCTGACCGTCAGCCGGGCCGAGGCGACGCAGAAGGACCCGAGCGACGGCGAGCGGCGGGTACCCCGGCAGGGCGCCCTCGTCTACAACCCGGGCGGCCCGGGCGCCTCCAGCATGCTCTTCCCGCTGATCGGCGCCGTCCCGCAGTGGAAGCAGGTCGCCGCCGCGTACGACCTCGTCGGCTACGCCCCGCGCGGTGTGGGCCGCTCGGCGCCGCTGTCCTGCGAGGACCCCCGGCGCCTCGCCACCGCGCCCGGCGCGGCGCCGGTGCACCCGTCGGCGGCCTACAAGCGGGAGCGGATCGCCCGGGCGAAGGCGTACGCGCGCGGCTGCGCCCGGCGCTCCGGCAGCGGGCTGCGTCACTACACCTCGCTGAACAACGCCCGTGACCTGGACGTCCTGCGGGCCGCGCTGGGCGAGGACCGGCTGACGTTCGTGGGGGCGTCGTACGGCACGTACTTCGGGGCGTTGTACGCCTCGATGTTCCCCTCGCACCTGCGGCGCATGGTGCTGGACGCACCGGTGAACCCGGATCCGCAGAACATCTGGTACCGCTCCAACCTGGACCAGTCGGCCGCGTTCGAGCGGCGCTGGGCGGACTTCAAGGGCTGGATCGCTCGCCACGACGACGTCTACGGGCTCGGGAACACCGCCGGGAAGGTACAGCGCGGCTACGACACCGCGCGCGAGCGCCTGGCCCGGAAGGCGGCGGGCGGGAAGGTCGGCCCCAGCCAGCTCCAGGACGCGTTCCTGGGCGCCGGGTACTACGACGACGACTGGCCGAGCCGGGCGGCCGCGCTCTCGGCCTACCTCAAGGGCGACCCGAAGCCGCTGGTCCGGCTGGCCGCGGCAGGGCCGGACCCGGCCGCGCGGGCGGCGGCGGAGAACAGCAACGCGGTGTACACGGCGGTGGAGTGCAACGACGCCCCCTGGCCGACCGACTGGAGGACATGGGACCGGGACAACACCCGGCTCGCCCGCGTGGCGCCGTTCGAGACCTGGGACAACGCGTGGATGAACCTGCCGTGCGCCTACTGGCCGGCGCCGCGGCAGAAGCCGCTGGACGTGCGGACCCGGCCCGGTGAGCTGCCGCCGGTGCTGATCCTGGCGGCCGAGCGGGACGCGGCGGCGCCGTACACGGGGGCGCTGGAGATGAACCGGCGGCTGGCCGGTTCGGTCCTGGTGACCGAGCGGGACGCGGGCACGCACGGCATCGCGGGCGGCGCCAACGCGTGCGTCAACGACCACTTCTGGGCGTACCTGCTGGACGGCCGGGTCCCCGGGCGGCACGCGTCGTGCGCAGCACACCAGGAGCCCCGGCCGACCGCTTCGGCCGGCAAGGGCACGAAGTCCCCGCGGGGTCAGGCCAGGCCCGCCACCAGGTCCGCGACGTCCTTGCGGCGGCCCGTGTAGAACGGGATCTCCTCGCGGACGTGCCGGCGGGCCTCGGAGCCGCGCAGATGGCGCATGAGGTCGACGATGCGGTACAGCTCGTCGGCCTCGAAGGCCAGGACCCACTCGTAGTCGCCGAGGGAGAACGAGGCGACCGTGTTGGCGCGCACGTCGGGGTAGCCGCGGGCCATCTTGCCGTGGTCGGCGAGCATGCGGCGACGGTCCTCGTCGGGCAGCAGGTACCAGTCGTAGGAGCGCACGAAGGGGTAGACGCTCACGTAGTTGCGCGGCGTCTCGTCGGCGAGGAACGCCGGGATGTGCGAGCGGTTGAACTCGGCCGGGCGGTGCAGCGCCATGTTGGACCACACGGGCTCCAGGGCGCGGCCGAGCTTCGTGCGCCGGAAGAGGTTGTACGCCTCCTGGAGCTGGTCGCTGGTCTCGGCGTGCCACCAGATCATGAGGTCGGCGTCGGCGCGCAGGCCGGAGACGTCGTAGGTGCCACGGACCGTGACGTCCTTGGCGGCGAGCTGGTCGAACAGCTCCTGGACCTCGTCGGCGTAACCCGCGCGGTCCTCGGGCAGCACGTCCTTCAGCTTGAAGACCGACCACAGGGTGTAACGGATGACCTCGTTGAGGTCCTTGGCCAGCTTGCCCTTGTTCGGGATCCTGCCGGGCTCGGTGGTGGGGGCGTCGTCGCTCATGGTTCCTATTCTCCCGCTCCGCCGTGGAGGCTTTGCACCGGGTTGGCCGCCAGCTCCCGGATTCCGGTCGGATCGCCGCCGAGCCGGTCGACGGCGGCGTGGGCGCTCGCGATGCAGGCCGGGATGCCGACGCCGTCGTACGGCGCGCCGCACACCGCGAGGCCCGGCAGCTTCGCCACGTGCTCGCGGATGCGGGCCACGCGCGCGTGGTGCCCGACCGGGTACTGCGGCAGGCCGTCGGTCCAGCGGGTGACCCTGGTCCGGAGGGGCTCGGCGTCCAGGCCGGTGGCCTCGCGCAGGTCGTGCCGGGAGACCTCGACCAGGGCGGCGTCGTCGCGCTGGAGGATCTCCGTCTCGCCGTACCGGCCCACGGACGTGCGCAGCACGACCACGTCCGGGTCCTCCTTCGCGATCCAGCCCCACTTGTGGGAGGCGAACGTGGACGCCTTGATGGTGCGGCCGTCGACCGGCGGGACCAGGAAGCCGCTGCCCTCGGGAAGCCTCAGTCCGGCGCGCCGGTAGGCGAGCGTGACCAGGGCCATCGACGCGTACTCGATCGCGCGCAGTTCGGCGGCGGCCGCCGGGGACTCTGCGCCCAGCAGCCCGGCGGCCGTGGCGGCCGGTACGGCGAGGACGACCGCGTCGGCGCGCAGCACCCGCTCCCCGGCGACCACCCGCCAGCCGCCGTCGGCCTCCCGGCGCAGCTCGCTCACGGGCGCCCCGGTGCGGATCTCGCCGCCCCGCGCGCGGACGGCGTCGGCGACCGCGAGCGGCAGCGTGCCCACACCGCCCTCGATGCCCATGAAGACCGGGCCGGTCTGCCGGTCGGCGGCCGCCCTGGCCTGGATCTCGCGGACTCCTTCGGTGAGCGAGGTGTGGCTGCGGGCCGCCTGGAAGAGCTGGGGGACGGCCGAGCGCATCGAGATGCGGTACGCGTCGCCCGCGTAGACCCCGCCGAGCAGGGGCTCGACCAGGCGGTCGACGACCTCGCGGCCGAGCCGGGCGGCGACGTACTCCCCCACGGCCACGTCGTCGCCGACCTCGGTGCGCGGCAGGTCGGCGTCGCGCTCGATGCGGGCGAGGCCGTCGGCGGACAGCACGCGGGTGAGCGCGGCGGCGGTGCCGGGCACGCCCATCACATGGCCCTTGGGCATGGGCCGCAGGGCGCCCCGGGTCCAGATCGAGGCGGTCGCGGTGGCGGGCGGCTGCAGGCGCTCGTCGAGCCCGACCTCGCGCGCGAGGGCCACCGCCTCGGGGCGGCGGGCGAGCATCGACTCGGCGCCCAGGTCGACCCGCACGCCCGCGATCTCGCCGGGCAACAGCTTGCCGCCGACCCGGTCCGCGGCCTCCAGCACGGTCACGCGCGCGCCGCGGCCCAGCAGCCGGTGGGCGGCGGCCAGCCCGGCGATCCCGGCTCCGATGACGACGACATGCCCCGTACGCGTACCCGTTGCGCTCATGCCCTCCACTCTCTCAGACCCCTCTGACACTCCCGCCAGGGCCCGAAGGTCCTCTCCGCCGTGCCCCGGTGATCGCGACGCGTCCGGACCGTGACCGCATCGGAACCCGCGCCGTCAAACGTCTGCGCCCGCCCGGCCGTCGTAGGGCCGTCATCGACATCGCAGATCGCCGTCCCCAGGGGGTACCGCCCATGCGCACACCACGTTCTTCAGGCCGCCCCGTCCGGCCGCTCGCCGGGCTGCTGCTCGCCGCCTGTCTCGCCCTCGCCGGCTGCGGCGCCGCCGCCGACCAGGGCAACGCCTCGGCGAAGTCCGCCGCGGGGGACGCGGCCCGGCAGCCGGTCACGGGCGTCAACGGCGCGCCCGGCCAGGGCACTTCGGGCGCCACGGGGTCCGCGCGCCGGACGCCGAGCCTCGCTCCGGAGGCCGTCGTCCGCACCGCCTCCCTGACCGTCGAGGTCAAGGACGCCGCCAGGGCCCTGGCCGCGGCCCGGGCGACCGCCAAGGGCGCGGGCGGCTACGTCGGCGAGGAGAACACCGACCGGGACGCCGACGGCCACGAGCGGACCCGGGTCGTCCTGCGGGTGCCGAGCGCGCGGTACGACGAGGTCCTCGCCACCCTCCAGGGCACCGGCAGGCTCGTCGAGCGCACCGCGAAGGCGGTCGACGTCACCGACCAGGTCGTGGACGTGGACAGCCGGGTGCGGTCGCAGCGGGCCAGCGTGGACCGGATCCGCGCGCTGATGGGCCGGGCGGACGGGCTGAGCGATGTCGTGTCCCTGGAGGGCGAGTTGAGCAGCCGCGAGGCCGACCTGGAGGCCCTGCTGGCGCAGCAGGCGTCCCTGAAGGACCGCACGAGCCTCGCGACCATCGCCCTGTCGCTGTCCGAGAAGCCCGTGCGCAAGGCCGCCCCGGACCGCTCTCCGGGCGTCGTGGACGCCGTGTCGGGCGGCTGGCACGTGTTCGTCACGATGCTGCGCTGGATCGCCCTCGCGCTCGGCGCCGCCCTGCCGTTCGCGGCCTGCGCGGCCCTCACGGCACTGGTGTGGCTGCGGATCGTACGGCCCCGGCTGCCGCGGCGCGCGAAGCCCGCGCCCGTTCCCGTGCCGACGGCGCTGGGCCCGCTGCCGTCCACGCGCCCGGTACCGGACCCGGACTCCCGCCCTGACGCGCGCGGGACCGGCCGGGACTGACCTGACGCAGCCCCGTAGCGTGTTCCCATGACCATGAGCGATGGGCGGGGCGGCACGGAACGGCTGGTCGTGATCGGCGGTGACGCCGCGGGCATGTCCGCGGCGTCCCAGGCACGCCGGCTGAAAGGGCCCGCCGAGCTGGAGATCGTGGCCTTCGAGCGGGGCCACTTCACCTCCTTCTCGGCGTGCGGCATCCCCTACTGGGTGGGCGGTGACGTCCCCGAGCGGGACGACCTGATCGCCCGCACTCCCGAGGAGCACCGCGCGCGGGACATCGATCTGCGGCTGCGCACGGAGGTCACGGAGATCGACGTGGCCGGGCGGCGGGTACGCGCACGTGACGTCGATTCCGGCGCCGAGTCCTGGACGGCGTACGACAAGCTCGTCATCGCCACGGGCGCCCGCCCGGTCCGCCCCGACCTGCCCGGCGCGGACGCTCCCGGGGTGCACGGCGTGCAGACCCTGGACGACGGCCAGACCCTGCTGGAGACGCTGGCACGCGCGCGTGGCCGCAGGGCCGTGGTCGTGGGCGCGGGCTACATCGGCGTGGAGATGGCCGAGGCGCTGATCAACCGCGGCTTCGAGGTGACCGTCGTCAACCGCGGCAGGGAACCCATGTCGACGCTCGACGCGGACATGGGCCGCCTGGTGCACAAGGCCATGGAGGGCCTCGGCATCACCATGGTGAACGACGCCGAGGTCACCGGGATCCGCACCGGGGACGACGGCCATGCGCGCGCGGTGGCCACGGCGCACGCCGAGTACCCGGCGGACGTGGTGGTCCTCGGCATCGGCGTCCGCCCGGAGACCGCGCTCGCCCGCGCCGCCGGTCTCCCGCTCGGCGCGCACGGCGGCCTGCTCACCGACCTCGGGATGCGGGTGCGCGGCCACGAGGAGATCTGGGCGGGCGGCGACTGCGTGGAGGTGCTGAACCTGGTCTCCGGCCAGGAGCAGTACGCCCCGCTCGGCACCCACGCCAACAAGCACGGCCAGGTCATCGGCACGAACGCCGGCGGCGGCTACGCCACGTTCCCGGGGGTGGTCGGCACGGCGGTCAGCAAGGTGTGCGACCTGGAGATCGCCCGCACCGGCCTGCGCGAGAAGGACGCCGACCGGGTGGGCCTGCGCTACGAGACCGTCACCATCGAGTCCACCAACCGCGCCGGCTACTACCCCGGCGCCGCCCCCATGACGGTCAAGATGCTCGCCGAACACCGCACGGGCCGGCTGCTGGGCGTCCAGATCGTCGGCAGGGAAGGGGCGGCGAAGCGGGTCGACATCGCGGCGGTCGCGCTGACCGCGCGGATGACGGTGGAGCAGATGACGGCCCTGGACCTGGGCTACGCCCCGCCCTTCTCACCGGTGTGGGACCCGGTCCTGGTGGCGGCGAGAAAGGCGACGGCGAAGGTGCGGGCCACCGCGGCGGGTACGGTGTCCTAGGCCGTCCCGCTGATCCTCGGCAGCGAGGCCACGGACGCGCCGGCGGAGACGGCGGCCGGCTGCTCGCCCGCGGGCCGCGCGTGGGTGGCCGCGGGCCGGGTGGAGCGCAGGCGGTGGCCGACCGCCTCGTCCAGCGTCACCGGCCGCCCCGTCTGCGCGGCCAGCCGGCCGGCCTCCTGGCCGAGCCTTGCCACGTCCTCCCAGGGCAGCCGCACCACCAGGGAGATCTCCGCCTCACCGTCGGGCAGAGCATGCATCGCCGATACCTGCGGAGCGTTCGTCATCGCCTGTCCTCACGTCGGTTGAGAACAGATACGCACGGCCCGCCCCGGCCGTTCAGCGATTCGCCCATCGCGTCCCGGGCAGTACTCCTGTGTGGTCATCCCCGTCCATGACGTGAACCCGGTGCGCCGCACTCCCTGGGTGACGTACGCGCTCATCGCGGCCAACGTCGTCGTGTTCCTCCGCACGCCCGGCATGGCGGGCTCCGTGGCCGGCGGCGGCGATCTTGCGCGGCTGTGCCATCTCCAGGCGTTCATGGACCACTACGCGGCGGTGCCGAGGGAGCTGATCCAGCATCAGCTGCCGCGGCTGGTGCCGACGGGGCAGACGGGCGTGGGCCCGCGGGGGCCGGGCTGTGTCGTGGGACCGCCGTCGTACGACAAGTCCCCGCCCCTGTCGGTGTTCACGGCGATGTTCCTGCACGGCAGCTGGCTGCACCTGCTGGGGAACATGCTGTTCCTGCTGATCTTCGGCAACAACGTCGAGGACCGGATGGGCCATGTCCGGTTCTTCGTCTTCTACGTCGTCTGCGGCTACGCGGCGGGATACGGCTTCGCGCTGCTCAACGCCTCCTCGGGCGACCCGCTGATCGGGGCGTCCGGGGCGATCGCCGGGGTGCTCGGCGCGTACATCGTGCTGTGGCCGAGGGCGCGGGTCTGGGTGCTCGTGCCGTTCCTGGTCTTCCTGCCGCTGCGGCTGCCGGCCTGGCTGGTGCTGGGCTTCTGGTTCGTGCTCCAGGCCGTGTACTCCTCGGGGCACGGCGTCTCCGGCGCCGGCACCGTCGCGTACGCGGCGCACGTGGTCGGCTTCGTCGCGGGCGTGCTGCTCGCCTGGCCCCTCAAGCCCGGCACCCCGCCCCCGCCGGAGCGGCGCGGCCTGCTGTTCGGCAGACGGGCGCGGCCCCGCTCCACGTGGTGAGTCAGCGGGCGGTGCGCGTGTGGACGTACTCCGCGAGCCTGGTCAGCGCGTCCGGGTCGGTGTTCGGCATGACTCCGTGGCCGAGGTTGAAGACATGGCCCTCCAGTCCGGCGGCGGCGTCCAGCACCTCCTGGGCCTTGGCCTCGACGGTGTTCTTGTCGGTGAACAGGACCGTCGGGTCGATGTTGCCCTGGAGCGCCTTGCCGGGGCCGACGCGGCGGGCGGCCTCGTCCAGCGGGACGCGCCAGTCGACGCCGACGACGTCCGCGCCGGCCTCGCCCATGAGCTTCAGCAGCTCACCGGTGCCGACACCGAAGTGGATGCGCGGGATGCCGTACCCGGCGACGGCGTCGAAGACCTTCGCCGAGGCGGGCATGGCCGAGTTCCGGTAGTCGGCGGGGGCGAGCGCGCCGGCCCAGGAGTCGAAGAGCTGGACCGCGCTCACGCCGGCCTCGATCTGGACCTTGAGGAACGCGGCCGTGATGTCCGCGAGCCGGTCGAGCAGGTCGGCCCAGAGCTCGGGGTCGCCGTACATCATCGCCTTGGCGTTCTCGTACGTGCGCGACGGACCGCCCTCGACCAGGTAGCTCGCGAGGGTGAAAGGCGCGCCGGCGAAACCGATCAGCGGGGTGGCGCCCAGCTCGCGGGTGAGCAGACCGATGGTCTCGGTGACGTACGGGACGTCCTCGGGGGTGAGGTCGCGCAGCCGGGCGAGGTCGGCGCGGGTGCGGATCGGCTGCTCGACGACCGGGCCGACGCCGGGCTTGATGTCGAGGTCGAGGCCGATGGCCTTGAGCGGGACGACGATGTCGCTGAAGTAGATCGCCGCGTCCACGCCATGGCGCCGTACCGGCTGGAGCGTGATCTCGGCGGCCAGCTCGGGCCGCATGCAGGATTCGAGCATCGGAACGCCCTCGCGGACCTTGCGGTACTCGGGCAGCGAGCGGCCGGCCTGACGCATGAACCACACCGGCGTGTGCGGCACGGGCTCACGCCTGCACGCCTTGAGGAAGGCGCTGTCGTACGTCGCTGTCGGCTGCTGGCCCAGGGGCTCTCCGTTGGCACTCACGACGGCAAGTCTCGCACGGCCGCGAGGAGAGAAGTGCCGCAGCCCTCAGGGGGTGTCTTGCCCTGCACACAGCCGCGCTTCCCCTTACTCTTCCCCGCATGGCTGGGGCTCAGGGACGAATGTCGGACAGCGCTGACGGAATGGACGACGTGAAGGACACCGAGGAGGCGGACCGGCACTCCGGTACCGCGGGCCCACCGGCTTTCCGGGCCGCGGTCGACGCCCTGCGCAGCAGCCGGCTGCGGCCACAGGTCGAGGTGGAGCCCACTCCCGCGCCGCAGCGGCTGGCCCCGCACGCGTACGCGCTGGAGGCCGTGGTGGTCGACGGCGAGCAGGAGCTGGCCGACGGGCGGCTGGTGCTGCTGCACGACCCGGCCGGGCACGACGCCTGGCGCGGGACGTTCCGGCTGGTGACGCTGGTGCGCGCGGAGCTGGAGCCGGAGATGGCGGCCGATCCGCTGCTGCCGGAGGTGTGCTGGTCGTGGCTGACCGGGGCGCTGCAGGCGCGCGGGCTGGGCTACGGCGAGCCGAGCGGGACGATCACGCGCGCGAGTTCGCACTACTTCGGCGGGCTGGCCGAGCGGCCGGCCGCCTCGCAGATCGAGATCCGGGCCTCCTGGACGCCCCGCGAGGGCCTCGGCGGAGTGCCGGACACGGCGTCCCATCTGGCCTCCTGGTGCGATCTGCTGGCGCAGGTCGCGGGGCTGCCGCCGGCCGGTCCGGGGGACGCCTCGGTGGTCACGCTGCCGCAGCGCAGGGGCCCGCAGTCACGGTGAGATGATCGCAAGGTTCCCGGGGGTCCCCCGCTTGGACGCCTCATTGACCATCTCTTTGTCGATACGGCCACTTTCGAACCCGGATCGCATCCGCTCGAACCGACTTGATCTTCGGATGATCGATCGCGTGTCCGAATTGCACAGATTGTTACTCACTAGATCGTGATCATTCTCTAAAGGCGGACGAGTTTGCTGCCGAAGACGACTGTGACCTAGAAAGCACGGTTCGTCCCGGCTGATTCCCCACAAGCCGGCCCCGTCCCCCCACCCCAGGAGGCCTGGTGTCCGTTCTCCTCGAGCAGCCCGCAAGCCTGGTCGCCTACCGCCCGAACAAGCCGACCGCCATGGTGGTCGTGGCCGACCCGCGC
Organism: Streptomyces sp. NPDC025793; assembly: GCF_055558375.1. Taxonomy (NCBI): domain Bacteria; kingdom Bacillati; phylum Actinomycetota; class Actinomycetes; order Kitasatosporales; family Streptomycetaceae; genus Streptomyces; species Streptomyces sp. NPDC025793. Next base: position 266,664 of record NZ_JBVHMR010000005.1, read on the forward strand.
GTCCGCTCCACCGTCACCCGTCACCTGTGGGCGCTCGGCGTGCGCGATGTCATCGAGGCCTCGTCCATCGCGGAGGCTCGTCCCCGCATCGGCAACCCCCGCGACATCTGCGTCGCCGACGTCCACCTGCCCGACGGCTCCGGCCTGACCCTCCTGTCCGAGACCCGCGCCGCGGGCTGGCCCAACGGGCTGGCGCTGTCCGCGGCCGACGACATCGGCGCGGTCCGCAACGCGCTGGCCGGCGGCGTCAAGGGCTACGTCGTCACCGGCACCCGTACCAACATCGGCCTGCCCGCCCGGCCCGGCGCCGCTCCCCTCGGCGCCGCCCGGATGCACCGCCGCCCCCCGGGTGCCCCGAGTCACCCGGGTGGCTACCGCGAGCTGTCCGGCCGCGAGGTCGAGGTGCTGCGCCTGGTCGCGGAGGGCCAGTCCAACAAGGCCATCGGCGTCTCGATGGGCCTGTCCGCCCTGACCGTCAAGAGCCACCTCGCCCGCATCGCCCGCAAGCTGGGCACGGGCGACCGCGCCGGCATGGTGGCCGTGGCCCTGCGCACCGGGATCATCCACTGAGCCGTTCGGCGCAGCGACCGATTCACCCGCGCGAGGTGTTCGCGCCGCCGGGCTGACCGGTTTACGACCCTCCCGCGCCCGTCGACGGAACGTTCCGTCGACGGGCGCGGTCCATACACGGATACCCTTGACAGGTGACCGACGCCCAAGACACCGCAGCAGACAGTTCCCTGCGCACCACCGGAGGCACTCCTCCGGACGACGCCGGATCTTCTGTGACGGGGGCGCCGACGCCGCTGCTCGAACCCCGCGAGGGCATTCCGCCCGTCATCGCCGACGCGGCCTCCCTCACCGAGGTGATCTCCGCGTTCGCCGCCGGCTCCGGCCCCGTCGCCGTCGACGCCGAGCGCGCCTCCGGATACCGCTACGGCCAGCGCGCCTACCTGGTGCAGCTGCGCCGCGAGGGCGCCGGGACGGCGCTGATCGACCCGATGGCCTGCCCCGACCTGTCCGGGCTCGGCGCGGCGCTGTCCGGCGCCGAGTGGGACCTGCACGCCGCCACCCAGGACCTGCCCTGCCTGCGCGAGATAGGCATGATCCCGACCCGGCTGTTCGACACCGAACTGGCCGGCCGGCTGGCCGGTTTCCCCCGGGTCGGCCTCGGCGCCATGGTCGAGGGCGTCCTCGGCTACGTCCTGGAGAAGGGCCACTCCGCCGTCGACTGGTCGACGCGCCCGCTGCCCGAGCCCTGGCTGCGGTACGCCGCCCTCGACGTGGAACTGCTCGTCGACCTGCGCGACGCCCTGGAGAAGGAGCTGGACCGCCAGGGCAAGCTGGAGTGGGCCCTCCAGGAGTTCGACGCGATCGCGACGGCACCGCCCGCCGAACCGCGCAAGGACCCCTGGCGGCGCACGTCCGGGATGCACAAGGTACGGCGGCGCCGCCAGCTCGGCGTCGTACGGGAGCTGTGGGAGACCCGCGACCGGATCGCGCAGCGCCGGGACGTGTCGCCGGGCAAGGTGCTGAGCGACGCGGCCATCGTGGAGGCGGCGCTGTCCCTTCCGGCCAACGTCCACGCGCTCGCGGCGCTGAACGGGTTCGGGCACCGGATGGGGCGGCGGCAGCTGGAGCAGTGGCAGGCGGCCGTCGACCGGGCCAAGGCGCTGCCGGACACCGCGCTGCCGCAGCCGGGCCAGCCCGTGGCCGGGCCGCCGCCGCCGCGCGCCTGGGCCGACAAGGACCCCGCCGCCGCGGCCCGCCTCGCCTCGGCCCGGGCAGGGGTCACCGCCCTCGCCGAGCAGCTCAACCTGCCGCAGGAGAACCTGGTGGCGCCGGACACGGTGCGGCGCATCTGCTGGGAGCCGCCGAAGGCCGTCGACACCGAATCCGTGGAGGCCGCGCTGACCGGCTACGGCGCGCGTCCCTGGCAAGTGGCCCTGGTGACGCCGGCGCTGGTGAAGGCGCTCTCGGCGAAGGGGGCCTGAGACGGTCTCCCCGTGGGCGCCGTAGGGGCCACGGAAGCGGAACCGGGACGTCGAGATCACGCCAAGATCCCGGGAGGGCGTGCAGGGGAAGGGGAAGGGAAGGGGACACCGCGCCGGCCGTCTCGGCGCCGGTCCACACGGAGGTGACCGCGGGCATGTGACGTTCGCCGCTCCGGCCGAGGGGACTGGGCAGCTACATTACTCACAAGTAGCATGGTCGTAAGCAAGCGCTCAGCGTCCCATTCTGGAGGAGAGCCATCGTGCCTCGTACCGTCAGGGACGTCGTCTTCGTCGACGGCGTCCGCACCCCGTTCGGCAAGGCGGGCCCGAAGGGCATCTACCACGAGACCCGCGCCGACGACCTTGTCGTGAAGGCGATCCGGGAGCTGCTGCGCCGCAACCCCGGTCTGGACCCCAAGAAGATCGACGAGGTCGCCATCGCCGCGACCACGCAGATCGGTGACCAGGGTCTGACCCTCGGCCGTACCGCCGGCATCCTCGCGGGCCTGCCGCAGTCCGTGCCGGGCTACTCGATCGACCGCATGTGCGCCGGCGCCCTGACCGCCGTCACCACCACCGCCGGCTCGATCGCCTTCGGCGCCTACGACGCCGTCATCGCCGGTGGCGTGGAGCACATGGGCCGCCACCCGATGGGCGAGGGCGTGGACCCGAACCCGCGGTTCGTGAGCGAGAAGCTCGTCGACGAGTCCGCCCTGTTCATGGGCATGACCGCCGAGAACCTGCACGACCGGTACCCGACGATCACCAAGCAGCGCGCCGACGAGTACGCGGTGCGCTCGCAGGAGAAGGCCGCCAAGGCGTACGCCGACGGCAAGATCCAGCAGGACCTGGTGCCGATCTCGGTGCGCCGCACCAACCCGGAGGCCGGCGAGACCGGCTGGGGTCTGGTCACCGCCGACGAGCCGATGCGTCCGGGTACGACGCTGGAGAACCTCTCCGGTCTGAAGACGCCGTTCCGCGTGCACGGCCGCGTCACCGCCGGTAACGCCGCCGGTCTCAACGACGGTGCGACCGCCTCGATCATCGCCTCCGAGGACTTCGCCCGCGAGCACGACCTGCCGGTCAAGATGCGCCTCGTCTCGTACGCCTTCGCGGGCGTCGAGCCGGAGGTCATGGGCTACGGCCCGATCCCGGCCACGGAGAAGGCCCTCGCCAAGGCCGGTCTGTCGATCGAGGACATCAACCTCTTCGAGATCAACGAGGCCTTCGCCGTCCAGGTCCTGGCCTTCCTGGAGCACTACGGCATCGCCGACGACGACGCGCGCGTCAACCAGTACGGCGGCGCCATCGCCTTCGGTCACCCGCTGGCCTCCTCCGGTGTGCGTCTGATGACGCAGCTGGCCCGCCAGTTCGAGGAGCAGCCGCACGTCCGCTACGGCCTGACCACCATGTGCGTCGGCTTCGGCATGGGCGCGACGGTCATCTGGGAGAACCCGCACTTCGAGGGGGACAAGTGAGCACCACCGCCGAGCTTCTGCAGCAGGCCTCCGCGCAGTTCCCCGACGAGGTCGTCACGTCCGCGCACGTACGCCACCTCGACCTGCCCTTCGGTGCGGGCCGCTTCGCGCTGATCACGCTGGACAACGGCCTGGACCACACCAAGCCGACCACCTTCGGCCCGGCCTCGCTGGCGAACCTCGACGCCGCGATCGACCAGGTCGAGAAGGAGGCCGCGGACGGCGGGATCGTCGGCGCCGGCATCACCGGCAAGCCGTTCATCTTCGCGGTCGGCGCCGACCTCAAGGGCGTGGAGATCCTCAAGGAGCACGAGCACGCCCTCGCCATCGGCAAGGGCGGCCACGAGGTCTTCAAGCGCCTGGCCAAGCTGGCCGTGCCGACCTTCGCGTACTACAACGGCGCCGCGATGGGCGGCGGCGTCGAGGTCGGTCTGCACTGCTCCTACCGGACCGTCTCCAAGGCGATCCCGGCGTTCTCGCTGCCCGAGGTCTTCCTCGGTCTGGTCCCGGGCTGGGGCGGCTGCGCGCTGCTGCCGAACCTGATCGGCGCCGACAAGGCCGTCTCGGTCATCATCGAGAACAGCCTGAACCAGAACAAGCAGCTCAAGGGCCAGCAGGTCTTCGACCTCGGCATCGCCGACGCGCTCTTCGAGGGCGCCGACTTCCTGGAGCAGTCGCTGCTGTGGACCGCCCAGGTCCTCAAGGGCGACGTCACCGTCGAGCGCCCGGTGATCGACCGCGGCGAGGCCTGGGACCAGGCCGTCGCGCGGGGCCGCTTCGTCGCCGACTCCAAGGTGCACGGTGCCGCCCCGGCCGCCTACCGCGCCCTCGACATCATCGAGGCCGCCAAGAACGGCGACCTCCAGCAGGGCTTCGACGCCGAGGACCAGGCGCTCGCCGACCTGATCATGGGCGGCGAACTGCGCGCGGGCATCTACGCGTTCAACCTGGTGCAGAAGCGTGGCAAGCGTCCCGCCGGCGTCCCGGACAAGAACCTGGCCCGCCCGGTCACCAAGGTCGGCGTCGTGGGCGCCGGTCTGATGGCCAGTCAGCTCGCGCTGCTGTTCCTGCGCCGCCTGGAGGTGCCGGTCGTGCTGACCGACATCGACCAGGAGCGCGTCGACAAGGGTGTGGGCTACGTCCACGCCGAGATCGACAAGCTGCTCGGCAAGGGCCGCATCAACCAGGACAAGGCCAACCGCCTCAAGGCGCTGGTGACCGGCGTCCTGGACAAGGCCGAGGGCTTCGCGGACGCGGACTTCGTCATCGAGGCCGTGTTCGAGGAGATCGGCGTCAAGCAGCGGGTGTTCGCGGAGGTCGAGGCCGTCGCCCCGGCGCACGCGATCCTCGCGACCAACACCTCCTCGCTGTCGGTGTCGGAGATGGCGTCGAAGCTGAAGCACCCCGAGCGGGTCGTCGGCTTCCACTTCTTCAACCCGGTCGCCGTGCTGCCGCTGCTGGAGATCGTCCGCGGCGAGAAGACGGACGACGCCTCGCTCGCGACCGCGTTCGCCGTCGCCAAGAAGCTGAAGAAGACCGCGGTCCTGGTCAAGGACGCCCCGGCGTTCGTCGTGAACCGCATCCTGACCCGCTTCATGGGCGAGATCCAGAACGTCATCGACGAGGGCACCCCGGTCGAGGTCGCCGAGAAGGCCGTCGAGCCGCTCGGTCTGCCGATGTCCCCGCTGGTGCTGCTGGAGCTGGTCGGCCCGGCGATCGGCCTGCACGTCTCCGAGACGCTGAACCGGGCCTTCCCGGACCGCTTCACGGTCTCCCCCAACCTCGCGGCCGTCGTCAAGGCGGGCAAGCGCGGCTTCTACGTGTACGACAGCGGGAAGCCGGAGCTGGACCCCGAGGTCGCCGCGCTGCTGAAGCAGGGCGATGTCGTCCTGACGGAGGAGCAGGTCCGCGAGCGCGTTCTGGACGCCGTCGCCCAGGAGATCGGGCTCATGCTCGACGAGGGCGTCGTCGCCGAGGCGCAGGACATCGACCTGTGCCTGATCACGGGCGCCGGCTGGCCCTTCCACCTGGGCGGCGTCACGCCGTACCTGGACCGTGAGGGTGTCTCGGAGCGCGTGAACGGCAAGAAGTTCCTCGCCCCGGGCGTGGCGTCGGTCCCGGCGTAACACCGGACGCAGTGTGAAGGGCCCCCGCGGCGGCGGGGGCCCTTCCGCGTGTTCAGACCTGCTGCCACGCCGTGAGCGCGAGCCCCGGCTCGTCCTTGCGCCGGGCCAGCAGGAGCTGCCCGGTCGACGGGGACAGCGTCGCCGCCGCCACGCGGCCGTCCGCGTCCTTGGCCAGGGCCACCAGGGCGTCGACGGGCAGGCGCGGACCCGACTCCGTCCACCAGGCGCCCGCCGACTCCAGCTCCGTGGGATAGGCGGCGAAGGCCACCCGGCCGCTCGCCGAGCGCTGCGCGAGCAGGGTGCAGTCGTGACCGTCGAGTTCGCAGCGGATCGCCGCGACCGGGCCGGGGCCCGCCGCGGGCACCAGGACCGCCGGTTCGCCGCCGGGGCGCCAGGCGCACACGTCCCCCGAGGTGTCCGTGAAGAACACCGTCGTGCTCTCGGGTGAGGTCGCGAGGGCGCGCAGGGTGCCGGGGCGGACCGGGGCCTTCAGGCGCTCCTGCATGACCGGCCGGGTGCCCGGCTCCTCCTGGCGCCAGCACAGCATGCCGTCGGGGACGGCCGCGTACACCTCGACCAGGCCGGACTCCCCGGTCACCGCCGCCAGGCCGTCCTGGACCTTGCTGCCCCGCAGGTCCAGCCAGGGCTCCCAGCCGCCCTTCTCCTTCTGGGCGAGGTGGTGCACTCCGGCGCCGTTGTTGCGGACGAACACATGGGCGCGGCCCTGGGCGTCCACGGTGACGGCCGGGGTGCCCGTCCGGTCGCCCTTCTTCTTCGGGTGACCGACCGGGCTCCAGTCCAGGGCCGCGAGCAGCGGGCGGAAGTGCGCGGAGTGCACCAGGCCCGACTCGCCCTCCGCCGTGGGCCGCCAGGCCACCAGGTGGGCATAGCCGTCGCCGCCCTGGCCGATCCCGGCCGAGGGGTGCAGCCGCTGATCGCCGCCCAGCCGCTGGGGCGCGGTCCAGGAGCCGCCGGGGACGCGCTCGGCCCGCCACACCACGGCGTCACCGGAGATCAGGTAGACACTGAGCCGGCCGTCTCGGCCGCGCAGGAACCAGTCGCCGTTCACCGCTTCACCCTATGCGGTGACCTTCGGGGCGCCCCCGCCGCCCTGGTCACCGGCTGAGACCCTTACCGGTATGACGGACACCACCGGCGCGCCCGACGCGGCGAGCGCACCCCCTCCCGTGCCGCTCCTCATCATCGACGGCGCGAACGTCGTCGGCTCCGTACCCGACGGCTGGTGGCGCGACCGCCGCGCCGCCGCCGTCCGCCTGCGCGACCGGATGGTGCCGTACGCGCGCTCCGGCGTGGCCGGTCTGTCCGGGCCCGTGGAGCTGGTCCTCGTGGTCGAGGGCGCGGCCCGGGGCGTGGCCTCCGTGCCCGGGGTACGGGTCGACGAGGCGCCCGGCATCGGCGACGACCGGATCGTGGAACTCACCGCGACCGCGGGCGACCGCCCCTGTCTGGTCGTGACGGCCGACCGCGAGCTGCGCCGCAGGGTGACCGAACGGGGCGCGGCGGTCACCGGCCCCCGCGCGGTGCTCGACTGAGGTACCGCAGACCGAGGGCCTGTCGGCACGTTCCCGCCGTCCGCCCGACGGGCGGGCCGCGCGGCGTCCGGTGCGCGCGGCTGCACGGCGGAGGAGGGAGTCGACGCGTGGCGCCCCCTTCGCGCGAGCGAAGCCGAGCGCGGGGAAGCCGGCGACCGACGACAACGCCGCTGGGGGTGCCCCCCTGGGGGAGCGCGTGCCGGACGCCGCACGGCAGGCGGGAAGGTGACGACAGGCGCTAGGGTGTGTTACCGGCCGACGGCCCCGGGACGTCCCCGGCCGGGGTCTGCTCCCGCAGGGCCAGCCGGCTGTGGGTGCGGCCGTAGAAGAAGTAGACGACGAAGCCGATCACCATCCAGATGGCGAACCGCAGCCAGGTCTCGGCGGGCAGGTTGAGCATCAGCCACAGCGAGGCGCACACCGACAGGATCGGGACGACCGGGACCCACGGGGTGCGGAAGGCACGGGGCAGGTCGGGGCGGGTGCGGCGCAGGATCACCACGCTGATCGCGACGACGACGAACGCGAAGAGCGTGCCGATGTTCACCAGCTCGGCCAGCTCGGCCAGGCTGGTGAAGCCGGCGACGATCGCGATGATCACGCCGAGCAGGATGGTCGGCCGGTGCGGGGTCCGAAAACGCGGGTGGACGTGCGAGAAGAAGCGCGGCAGCAGTCCGTCGCGGCTCATCGCGAAGAAGACGCGCGTCTGGCCGAGGAGCAGGATCATGCAGACCGTGGTCAGTCCGACGGCCGCGCCGAAGCTGATCACGCCCGCGTACCAGGGATGCCCGATGGCCTTGAAGGCGTCGGCGAGCGGGGCCTCCACGGACAGTCTGGAGTACTTCTCCATGCCGGTGACGACGATGGACACGGCCACGTACAGCACGGTGCAGATGAACAGCGAGCCGAGGATGCCGCGGGGCATGTCGCGCTGCGGGTTGCGGGTCTCCTCGGCGGCCGTGGCCACGATGTCGAAGCCGATGAAGGCGAAGAAGACGACGGAGGCGGCGGTGAAGATGCCCATCACACCGAAGTTGGCCGGCGCCCAGCCGAACATCAGCTGGATCAGCGGGGCCTTGAGATTGCCGCCCGCGGGCACCGGCTGGGACGGCGGGATGAACGGCTTGTAGTTCCCGCCCTTGATGAAGAAGGAACCGGCGACGATCACGATGAGCACGACGATCACCTTGATCGCGACGACGAGCGAGGTGATCCGGGCGGACAGTTTCATGCCGAGGACGAGGATGCCGGTGAGCGCGAGCACCAGGGCGGCGGCGAGGATGTCGAAGCCGAAGCCGGCGGCGTTGTCCCGGCCGGCCAGGTAGTCCGGCAGGTGCCAGCCCGCGTTGTCGAGCAGCGAGCGGATGTAGCCGGACCAGCCGACGGCCACCACCGCCGTGCCGAGCGCGAACTCCAGGACCAGGTCCCAGCCGATGATCCAGGCGGGCAGCTCGCCGAGCGAGGCGTAGCTGAAGGTGTACGCCGAGCCTGCCACAGGGACCGTGGACGCGAACTCGGCGTAGCAGAGTGCCGCGAGTCCGCACACCACGCCGGCCGCCACGAAGGCCAGGGACACCGCCGGGCCGGCGTTGTTCTTGGCGACCTGACCGGTGAGAACGAAAATGCCGGTGCCGATGATGACACCGACGCCGAAGACGGTCAGGTCGAGCGCGGAGAGGGACTTCTTGAGCGAGTGCTCCGGTTCCTCGGTGTCCTGGATGGACTGCTCGACGTTCTTCGTCCTGAACAGCGCGCTGCTCACGTGCCTACCTCCCACGCTTGTGGGTGTCCCGACCCGACCGGACACGGCCCGGCATGATCGGGAGGGTCGGGGAGCGTATGCCCCGGTAGGGGCAGGTTCACGCAAACGGGCCGGTTCCGCCACCGCAAAGGGGGGCGGAACCGGCCCGTGGGGGCGCGTTGCGGATCAGTCGCGCGCGGGCTCCACCGAGTCCACCTCGGCGGCCGTACGGTCGAACCGGCCGTCCAGCCTGGCGACCAGCCCGGTGACCTGGCGGGCGATGTCCGGGGCGGTCAGGCCGATCTCGGTGAGCACCTCGCCCCGGGAGGCGTGGTCCAGGAAGCGCGGCGGGATGCCGAAGTCGCGCAGCGGCACGTCCACGCCCGCGTCGCGCAGGGCCTGGGCGACCGCGGAGCCGACACCGCCGACGCGGCTGTTGTCCTCGACGGTGACGACGACCCGGTGGCGCTCGGCCAGCGGAGCCATCGCCTCGTCGACGGGCTTGACCCAGCGCGGGTCGACGACGGTGGTGGAGATGCCCTGCTTGTCGAGCAGGCCGGCGATCTCCAGGCACATCGGGGCGAGGGCGCCGACCGAGACCAGCAGCACGTCCGGCCGGTCGGTGCCGGGCTCGCGCAGCACGTCCATGCCCCCGACGCGTCCGACGGCCGGTACGGCGGGGCCGACGGCGCCCTTGGAGAAGCGCACCACGGTCGGCGCGTCCTCGACGGCGACGGCCTCGCGGAGCTGGGCGCGCACCTGCTCGGCGTCGCGCGGCGCGGCCAGTCGCAGCCCCGGCACGACCTGGAGGATCGACATGTCCCACATGCCGTTGTGGGAGGCGCCGTCCGTGCCCGTGACGCCGGCCCGGTCCAGTACGAACGTCACGCCGCACTTGTGCAGGGCCACGTCCATGAGGACCTGGTCGAAGGCGCGGTTGAGGAAGGTGGCGTAGACGGCGAAGACCGGGTGCAGACCGGCGTAGGCGAGCCCGGCGGCCGAGACGGCGCCGTGCTGCTCGGCGATGCCGACGTCGTAGATGCGGTCCGGGAAGGCGTCGGCGAACTTCTTCAGGCCGACCGGCTGAAGCATGGCCGCCGTGATGGCCACGATGTCGTCGCGCTCCTTGCCGAGCTCGACCATCTCGTCGCCGAACACGGAGGTCCAGTCGGCGCCCGAGGCCTTGACCGGCAGGCCGGTGTCGGGGTGGATCGGGCCGATGCCGTGGAAGCGGTCGGCCTCGTCCGCCAGGGCGGGCTGGTAGCCGCGGCCCTTCTCGGTCAGGCAGTGCACGATCACCGGGCCACCGAACCGTTTGGCCCGCGCGAGGGCCGACTCCAGCGCCTCGATGTCGTGGCCGTCGATCGGGCCGACGTACTTCAGCCCGAGGTCCTCGAACATGCCCTGCGGGGCGATGAAGTCCTTCAGGCCCTTCTTGGCGCCGTGGAGGGTCTCGTAGAGCGGCCTGCCGACGACGGGCGTGCGCTCCAGCAGGTCCTTCCCACGGGCCAGGAAGCGCTCGTACCCGTCGGTCGTGCGCAGCGTGGCCAGGTGGTTGGCGAGACCGCCGATCGTGGGGGCGTAGGACCGCTCGTTGTCGTTGACGACGATGACGAGCGGGCGGTCCTTGGCGTCGGCGATGTTGTTCAGCGCCTCCCAGGCCATGCCGCCGGTGAGGGCGCCGTCACCGATGACGGCGACGACGTGGCTGTCCCGCTTCGTGAGCTGGTTGGCCTTGGCGATGCCGTCGGCCCAGCCGAGGACCGTGGAGGCGTGGCTGTTCTCGATGACGTCGTGCTCGGACTCGGCCTGCGAGGGGTAGCCGGACAGGCCGCCCTTCTTCTTCAGCTGGGAGAAGTCCTGCCGGCCGGTGAGCAGCTTGTGCACGTAGGACTGGTGGCCGGTGTCCCAGAGCACCTTGTCCTTCGGCGAGTCGAAGACGCGGTGGAGGGCGATGGTGAGCTCGACCACGCCCAGGTTGGGGCCGAGGTGGCCGCCGGTCTTGGAGACCGCGTCGACGAGGAAGGTCCGGATCTCCCCGGCCAGCTGGTCCAGCTCCTCCAGGCTGAGCCGGTCCAGATCGCGCGGTCCCCTGATGCGGGTCAGCAGCGGCACCCGTGCCTCCTTGCGTTGAGCTGATCGAGCTTGCCGGGCTCGCCCGAGTCTAATGTTTGGGCTTTGCAGGACATGACAGCGCCCGGCACCTTTCGGGCACCGGGCAACTGTTCCTACCCCTTGTTGCGCGCGACGTTACGCGCGACCGGCGGTCTTCTGCGTCTTCCGGGTGATCGAGTCGATCACCACGGTGGTGAGCAGGACCGCGGCGGTGATCATGTACTTCACCGGCTCCGCGATGGACTCCAGCTGGAGCCCGTACTGGATCGAGACGATCACCAGCACACCGAGCAGCGCGTTCCAGGTGCGGCCCCGGCCGCCGAAGAGCGACGTACCGCCGATGACGGCCGCGGCGATCGCGTTCATCAGCAGGTCACCGGTGCCGGCGCTCTGGTTGGCCGACGCGATCTTCGAGGCCAGGAAGAGGCCGCCGATCGCGGCGAAGCCGCCCGAGATGGCGAAGACGGAGATCCGCACCGCGGTGACGTTGATGCCCGCACGCCGGGACGCCTCGACGCTGCCGCCGAGCGCGAAGATCTTGCGGCCGTACGGCGTGCGGCGCAGCACGAAGTCGGTGCCGATCAGGAAGGCGAGGAAGATCACCGTGGCCAGCGGCAGGCCCTTGTACTGGTTGTACATGTACGCCGCGGCGAAGGAGATCACGGCCAGCAGCACCGTGCGCAGGACCGTGTCGCTGAGCGGCCGGGACGGCACGCCCGCGGCCTCCCGGCGCCGGTTGCCCAGGAACGAGGTGAGGAAGAACACCGCGACCACGACGACGGCGAGCCCGTAGGCGGCGGCCACGTCCGAGAAGTAGTACGTGGTGAGCTTGCCGACCAGGCCGTTCGGGTCGAGGTTGATCGTGCCGTCGGCGCCCAGCACCTTCAGCATGAAGCCCAGCCAGAACAGCAGACCGGCCAGCGTCACGGCGAAGGCGGGGGCACCGAGCACGGCGAAGAAGAAGCCGTGCAGCGCGCCGATGGCGATGCCGGCGCCGATGGCGATGAGCACGGCCGTCCACTCGGGCCAGCCCTGGTTGACCGCGAGGACACCGGCGAGGGCGCTGGCCGCGCCGCTCACGGAGCCGACGGACAGGTCGATCTCGCCGAGCAGCAGCACGAAGACGATGCCGACCGAGATCATGCCCGTGCCGACCATCGTGATCGTGATGTCGTTGATGTTCTGCGCGGACAGGAAGTTGGAGTTCAGGACCTGGAAGATGACGCAGATGATCGCGAGGCCGAGGATGACCGGGACGGAGCCCAGCTCACCGGCCTTCATCTTGCGCTTGAACTCGTGCCAGTAGCCGACCAGGCCCTCCTGCTGGACCAGCAGGCGCGGGTCGACCGCGGTGACCGCGGCGGCCGCGGCCTCGGGGTTCTCCACGGCGGGCGCGTCCTGCGCCGGGGCCTCGTCGGCGCTTGCGGAGGTCTTGTCGATGCTCACTTGGAAACCTCCCCGTTCGTGCGCGCCGCACGGCGGGTCACGGCGTTGTCGGTGGCGCCGGTGATGGCGGAGATGATCTCCTCCTGCGAGGTCGTCTTGACCTCGAAGACGCCGTTGTTGCGGCCGAGGCGCAGGACGGCGACCTTGTCGGCCACCGCCTTCACGTCCGCCATGTTGTGGCTGATGAGGATGACGGCGTGGCCGCGCTCGCGCAGGCGCTCGACCAGGTCGAGGACCTGGGCGGTCTGCTCGACGCCGAGGGCGGCGGTCGGCTCGTCGAGGATGACCAGCTTGGGCTCGCCGAGCATCGAGCGGGCGATGGCCACGGTCTGGCGCTGGCCGCCGGAGAGCGAGGCGATCGGGATACGGACGCTGGGGATGCGGATCGACAGCGTGGTGAGCAGCTCGCGGGAGCGGCGCTCCATCTCGACCTCGTCCAGGACGCCCCACTTCCTCAGCTCACGGCCGAGGAAGAGGTTGCCGACGACGTCGATGTTGTCGCACAGCGCGAGGTCCTGGTAGACCGTCGCGATGCCCAGTGCCTGGGCGTCGTGCGGCCGGGTGATGGTGACGGGCTTGCCGTCCCACTCGATGGCACCCTCGTCGATCGGGTGCACGCCGGCGATCGTCTTGACCAGCGTGGACTTTCCGGCACCGTTGTCGCCCACCAGGGCGACCACCTCACCGGCGTGGACCTCAAGCTCTACGTCGGTGAGCGCCTGAACGGCACCGAACCGCTTGGAGACCCCGCGCAACGCCAGCACGGGCGTAGCGGACACGTGAACCATCTCCTTCGCCGCCTGACCCGGCGGGAGGTTGTGCAGAAATCTGGGTGGAAGGGTTGGGGGAAACCCTGGGGGAGTTCCGTCCGGCGCCCCGCGCCGAGCTTGCGGGGCTGTGTGATCGCGGGGCGCCGGAGGAGCCTTGCGGGCGGTCGGTCTGCTTCCCTACGGGGCATTCAAGGACGAACGTCCGTGTACGGGAAGGGACTTGGCGCCGGTTACTTGAGGCCGAGCTTGTCGCAGGCCGCCTTGTAGTCGGCGGTGCAGATGTCGGAGACGGTGTAGTAGCCCTGCTTGATGACCGTGTCCTTGATGTTGTCCTGGGTCAGCGAGACGACCGGGACGATGACCGACGGGATGTCCTTGGCGCTGCCGCTGGAGACCTTGTCCTTGGCGACGGAGCTCAGGTCCTGGCCCTTGGCGACGGCAACCGCCAGCTCGGCGGCGACGTTCGCCTCCTGCGGGTAGGACTTGAAGACGCTCATGTACTGCGTACCGGCGACGATGCGCTGCACACCGGCGAGCTCGGCGTCCTGGCCGGTGACCGGGACCTTGATGCCGGCGCCGCTGAGGGCGGTGATGATACCGCCGGCCATGCCGTCGTTGGCGGAGTAGACACCCGCGATGTTGCCCTTGCCGACCGCGGAGATCGCCGCCTCCATCTCGGAGTTGGCGTTGTCCGGCGACCACTCCTTGGTGTCGAACTCCTTGGCGACCGTGACCTTGCCGTCGAGCACCTCGTGGGCGCCCTTCTTGAACTGGGCGGCGTTCGGGTCGGTGACCGAGCCGTTGACCATCACGATCTTGGAGGACTTGGTGGCCTTGCCGCCCAGCGCCTTCAGCAGGGCCTGGCCCTGGGTCTTGCCGACCTCCTCGTTGTCGAAGGAGGTGTAGGCGCTGATCGGGCCCTCGGCGAGGCGGTCGTAGGCGACGACCTTGATGCCGGCGTCCACGGCCTTCTGCACGGAGTTCTGGATGGCCTTGGCGTCGACCGCGTCCACGATCAGGACGTCCACCTTGTTGGTGATCATGGTGTCGACCTGCTGCGCCTGCAGGTTCGCGTCCTGGCGGGCGTTGTTGTAGTCGATCGTGGCCTTGCCGTTCGTCAGCTCCTTGATCTTCTTCTCGATCAGCGGCTTGTCGAACTTCTCGTAACGCGCGGTCTTGTTCTCCGGAAGGAGGAGGCCGACCTTGATGTTGTCGCCCTTCTTCGCGGAGGACGACGAGGAGGAAGAGCTGCCGCCCTTCGACTCCTTGGCACTGCCACAGGCGGCCAGCGTGACGGCCATCGTACCGGCGGCAACGACAACGGCGGCACGACGCATACGTGCGTTCACTTGAAAACCTCCCTGACGAGGCCGCGTCGTTGCGGCCGAGGTGGCTGGAAGTCAACTCGGCCGCGAGTTCGACGTCAAGAAGTAAATCCTTAACGAGATGGCAACGGTGCCATCCGTTATCTAAGTGAAGGCAGGGGTCGCCACGGAGAGAGCCCCGGCGACATTGCCCGACAAAAGGGATGAATCACCCATCTCGCTGAGGGCCAGGGCGAGCGCCCCGAGCACCTCCGCACGACCGCCAAGTGCCCCGGGGAGGACGGACAGTTGACGTGCCGCACTGGGGATGGCGTAACGGCCGACGGACTCCCTGATCGGCCCGAGCACCAGCTCACCGGCCTCGGCGAGATCACCGCCGAGGACCACCCTGCTCGGGTTCAGCAGATTGCAGAGATTGGCCACTCCACTGCCGATGTGGCGGCCGACGTCGGCGATCACCCGACGGCAGCCCGGGTCACCTTCCCTGGCCAGCCGTACGACGCCCTCAAGCGTGAGGTCGGGGCCGTGGCTGGGCTGGAGCAGCGGGAGCACGTAGCGCGCGGCCGCGAAGGTCTCCAGGCAGCCACGGTTGCCGCAGCGGCAGACCGGGCCGGATTCATCGAGTGTAATATGCCCGATTTCTCCGGCGGTGCCGCCCGGGCCGCGATAGATCTTCCCGTCGATCACCAGACCCGCGCCGACACCGCTCGCGACCTTGATGTACGCGAGGTCGCGCACGCCCTTCCCGCTGCCCCAGACCAGCTCGCCGAGGGCGCCGAGGTTGGCGTCGTTGTCCACGTGCACGGGCACGCCGAGCCGCTCACGCAGCTCCTCGGCGGGCTTGGTGCCGCCCCAGCCCGGCAGGATCGAGGTGGAGCCCAGCGTCCCCGACTCGACGTCGATCGGGCCCGGCACGCCGAGGCCCACCCCGGCCACCTTGGACCGGTTCACCCCGGTGGCCTCGATCAGCCTGCTGACCAGCCGTTCCGCCCGGTCGAAGCCCTGTGCGGCGGACGCGTCCACATCCAGCGGCTCGGACTCCTCGGCCAGCACCTGATGGGCGAGGTTGCCGATCGCGACCCGCAGGTGGGTGTGCCCGAAGTCGACACCGATCACGATGCCGGCGTCCCCGCTCAGGCTGACGCTGCGGGCCCGGCGGCCGCCCGCGGACGTGGGCGTGACCTCGACGGTTCCGCCGTCCTTCAACTCCCGCACGATGTTGGAGACGGTCGCGGCGGACAGACCGGTCGTCCGCGCGATCTCCGCCTGCGTGAGGGACCCTGCCAGGCGTACGGCCCGGACGACCCGCTCCAGGTTGGCTCGGTGCAGCGACGACTGCGACCCTGGAGTCTCCACGACGACCTCCTGAGCGCGGGACCGCTTCGGCGAGGCCCCGCGTATGTCCAACTAGTGAACTCTAAGCTGAGCCGTTCGGGGCGACTCACGTCAAGAGGTTGAACCGTATCCGGGGCCTCGGAGACACAGCGCACACAGCGGCGCACGCCGCCCCGATGTCAGGACGGCGTGCGCACGGACGGTCGCGACGGGTGACCTCCGTCGGGGTCCGGGGGCTACTTGAGCGCCCCCGCGGTCAGGCCCTGGACGACCTGGCGCTGGAAGACGATGTACGCCCCGAGCACCGGCAGCATGGCCATCACCAGGCCCGCGAAGAGGCCGGACCAGTCGCCCTTGTAACCCTGGCTGACCGCCAGCTGGACCAGTCCCTGGGTGAGGACCTTCTTGTCGGGGTCGGTGTTGAGGACCGTGGGCAGCATGTACTGGTTCCACTGGCCCAGGAAGTTGAAGATGCCGACGCTGATCAGGCCGGGCTTGGCCATGGGCAGCATGATCTGGAAGAACGTACGCGTGTGCGAAGCGCCGTCCACGAACGCCGCCTCCGCCACCGAGGTCGGCAGGGTGCGGAAGAACGCCGTCAGGAAGAAGACGGTGAACGGCAGCGAGTACGCGATGTAGACCAGGATCAGGCCGTGGATCGTGTTCAGCAGGCCCATGTTGTTCACGACGTAGAACAGCGGGACCAGCGCGAGCATGATCGGGAAGCTCATGCCGCCGACGAACAGGTAGTAGATGAAGCGGTTGCCCGGGAAGTCGAAGCGGGCGAGGACGTAGGCCGCCATGGAGCCGAGGACCAGGGTGCCGATGAGCGAACCGCCGACCACCAGGACGGTGTTGAGGAAGTAGTCGCCCATGTTGGCGTCGGTCCAGGCCCGCGCCCAGTTGTCGAAGTGCAGGTGGTCCGGCAGCGACCAGGGCGAGGAGAAGATGGAGCTGTCGGACTTGAAGGACGTCATCACCGCCCACAGCAGCGGCGTGACCACCATGATCGCCCAGATGATCAGCACGCCGTGGGAGAAGACGTTGAGGGCACCGCCCTCCTTCTTCCTCCCGGCGGGCCCCGGGACAGGTACGTCGATCTTGGAGACGGTCGCGCCGGACTCGGCCGGCAGCGGTGCGGGGGTCTCGGTCGTCTTCATCGCTTCTCAGAACTCCAGCCGCTCGCGACGTCCCAGCCGCATCACGATCGCCGCGAAGGCGAGGGTGACGACGAGCAGGGCGACGCCGATCGTGGTGGCGTAGGCGGCCTGACCGTCCCGGAACGCCTTCTGGTACACGTACAGGACCAGCACCGTGGTCGAGTAGTCGGGCCCGCCCGGTCCGGTCGTCATGATCTGTACGACCGCGAACGACTCGGCGCCGAGCGCGAGGATGCCCATGTAGACCCAGCCGGACTGCACGGTGTCCCACAGCAGCGGCAGGGTGATCCGGAAGAAGGTGGCGGCCCGGCCGGCGCCGTCGAGCAGCGCCGATTCGTACAGTTCGGTGGGGATCGAGGCCATGCCCGCCGAGAACAGGACCACGAAGAAGCCGACCGTGGACCAGACGAGCACGGCCATCACACACCACAGCGCGAGGCTCGGATCACCCAGCCACAGCGGCTGGACGCTGCCGAGGCCGATGCCCCGCAGTATCGAGTTGATCGCGCCGCTGTCCGGGTTGTACGCGAAGGCGAACAGCAACGCGACGATCGCGATGGACAGCACCTGCGGGAAGAAATAGACGATTTTGTAGAAGGACGAGCCCCGCACCCCCGAGATCGCGGGGCCGCCCTTCCTCCGCCGTCCGCCCACATTGATCATGAAGGCGAAGAACAGCGCCAGACTGATCGTCACCAGTGGCAGCACCAGGGCGAACAGCAGACTGTGCTCCAGCGACTTCCAGAAGATGTCGTCGTGGACCATCCTCGTGTAGTTGTCGAAGCCGACCATCTTGAATTCGGGGCTCAGGCCGGTCCAGTCCGTGAACGAATAGTAGATGGACTGGATGAACGGCCAGACCACGAAGAGCGCGTACAGTCCCAGGGGCAATGCCAGAAACCCCACGATGAACCGGTACTTGCCGTGCTGCATCGCCACTCCGGTGCGGTCAGGGTGCTGTTTACTGGTGCTTGTAGTGCTTGATGGTGGTGTCCTTGGCCGCTTCGTCGGCGAATCCCTGGATCTTCTTGATGGCCTCGGCCGGGGTGAGCCGGCCGGCCATCATCTCGCCGAGGCCGGACACCCCGATCTTCTCCTTCTGGAGCTGCACGTACCAGTCCTGAAGGCGCGGATTCACCACGTTGGATCCGGCCAGCTGAAGCGCCGCGACACCCGACTTGAGGCCCGGGGTGAGCGTGATCCCGGTGGTGCCGCCGTTGTAGGCCGTCAGCGACTTCACCTTGCTGGTGAAGTTCTTCGACGACGCCTCGGAGAGCATGATGCGCAGTTGCTCCATGCCGCCCTCGGGGTTCGCCGCCTTGGCCGGCACGATGAACGGCTCACCGCCGGAGGCCCAGATGGTGCCGAACGGCAGCTTGTCGCCGCTGTCGATGCCGGAGGGCGCGGAGACGGCCAGGTTGAAGTCCTTCGGGATGACGTTCGCCGACTCGTTCTCCACCCAGGAGCCGTTCGGGATGAAGAGCGCCTCGCCCTTGGCCCAGGCGGTCTGCGACTGGATGTGGTCCAGGCCCGGGGTGCCCTTGAGGATGTAGCCCTTCTTGTACAGCTCGTAGTACGCCTCGAAACAGGCCTTGACGGCCGGGTGCTTCCAGGCGTTCGGCTCCAGGTTGTCGATGGCGTCGAGCACCTCGCGCCCGCCGACCTTGCCGATCATCGGGTAGAGCGAGAAGGGGAGGTAGTACGGGTACTTGCCCGCGTACGTCCAGCCCGCCATGCCCTTCTTCTTGGCCTTCTCGCAGACCGCGAGCATCTCGTCCCAGGTCTTCGGGTACTCCGCGCCGAGCGAGTCCAGCGCCTTCTGCGAGTACCAGACGCCGTACACCGTGTAGGCGTAGTAGAAGATCCACACCGGGTTGCCGTCGAACTGGCCCATCTCCACGATGCCGGGGCGCAGCGTGTCGCGGACCTTCTTGCCCGGGTCGTCGTACGACGGCGCGTCCAGCAGCGGGGTGAGGTCGGCGAGCTGGTTCTTGCCGACGAGGACGCCCATGTCCATCTGCTCGGCGCCGGAGTTGTCGATGAGGTCCGGCGGGTTGCCCTGGTTGAAGCGGGGCTGGAGCGTGGACTGGATCTTCTGGGTGGCGGAGAACTTCACCTGCGCCTTGGGGAAGTCCTTCTGATAGATCTTCACCGCGTCCTGGGCGTACTCCTTGCCGAAGCCGCCGTCGAAGAGGACGAATTCCATCTGGGCGCTGTCGTTGACGCCCAGCGGGTTCTTAGCGGTCTTCTTCCCCGCCTTGTCCTTCTTCTGGCCGCCTCCGCCGCTGCTCGCACAGGCGGACAGCAGTCCCATACCCGGGGCCGCGACCAGGCCGAGCGCGGCGGACCGCTTGATCAGATCGCGCCGGCCGACGCCTTCGGCACTGTTGTTCGAGGTGGATCCCATGCTCAAGTCCTCGCCTTCTCCAGGACTCAGGCGGTGAACCGGATCCTCCCCGGCACCGCTGTCGGGTCAAGCTGGGTGGTGCAGGGTCACGCTGGAAGTGCCGACAGGTATAGTCCACTTCCCGCCACGGTAGCAAGATCGAATGCACGGTTCACCAAGGGTCTTTTCCGAGTTGAGACCTCGCGGAAATACCGGCCTCCGTCGCACCGGTGGCGGAAAAACTCGCGGCATAAGTCCCTGAATGCCACACCCAACACCCTTGACACCACCGGCCACTTGACGCCCTACTGGTTCCTACGCCCGGAGCTTGACAACGTTGTCCGACATAGGGCGCAGGAGGGGAATCCGTAGATGCAGCGGAGAACTCGGCACAGATGGGGTCCGGCGGCCGTCCTCACGGCCGCCTTTGTCATGGCCGTCGGCGCACAGGGCGCGGCGGTCGCCCTGCCCGCCAGGGCTCCGGCCGCCGGCGGCGAGTTCGCGTCCTCGTTCGAGGCGGGAGACCCGGCACCCGACTGGATCGACACCGTGGACACCGCGCCCGACGGCGGCAAGCGCGCCTCGGGCGTCGACGGCGGCTACAGCACCGGCATCCCGGGCAATGTGACGGACCACGTCACCGGCGTCCGGGCGAGCGGCGAGAACACGGGCGCCGGCGAGGTGAAGGAGAACCTGGTCGACGGCGACCCCGGGACCAAGTGGCTGACGTTCCAGCCCACCGGCTGGGCGGAGTTCGACCTCGACAAGCCCGTCAGGCTGGTGACGTACGCGCTCACCTCGGCCAACGACCACGCCGAGCGCGACCCGAGGGACTGGACGCTCCTCGGCTCCACGGACGGCAAGGACTGGAAGAGCGTCGACACCCGCTCCGGCGAGACCTTCTCCGAGCGGTTCCAGACCAGGTCGTACGACCTGGCCCAGCCGGCGGAGTACCAGCACTTCCGGCTGGAGGTCACGAAGAACGGCGGCGCCCCCGACATCCTCCAGCTCGCCGACGTCCAGTTCTCCACCGGCGGCACCGGGGGCCCCGTCCCCGAGGACATGCAGACCGTGGTCGACCACGGCCCGACCGCCTCGCCGACGGCCAAGGCACGCGCCGGGTTCACCGGAAAGAGGGCACTGCGCTACGCCGGGCGGCACACGACACCGGGCCGGGCGTACTCGTACAACAAGGTCTTCGGCGTGCACGTGAAGGTCGGCGCCGACACCCAGCTGTCGTACCGGATCTTCCCGTCGATGGCGGACGGCGACCGGGACTACGACGCCACGAACGTCTCCCTGGACCTGGCCTTCACCGACGGGACGTACCTGAGCGACCTGGGCGCCCTCGACCAGCACGGGTTCCCGCTGTCGCCGCGCGGGCAGGGCACCTCGAAGGCGCTGTACGTCAACCAGTGGAACGACGTGCTCTCGCGGATCGGCTCGGTCGCGGCCGGCAAGACGGTCGACCGGATCCTCGTCGGGTACGACTCCGCCGCCGGGCCCGCGAAGTTCCGGGGCTGGATCGACGACGTGGCGCTGAGACCGGTGGCACCCGAGAAGCCGCGGGCGCATCTGTCGGACTACGCGCTGACCACTCGCGGCACCAACTCCAGCGGCAGCTTCTCGCGCGGCAACGACTTCCCCGCGACCGCGCTGCCGCACGGCTTCAACTTCTGGACGCCGGTGACGAACGCGTCCTCGCTGAGCTGGCTGTACGAGTACGCGCGCGCGAACGACGAGGACAACCTGCCGACGATCCAGGCGTTCAGCGCGAGCCATGAGCCGAGCCCGTGGATGGGCGACCGGCAGACCTTCCAGTTGATGCCGTCGGCCGCGTCCGGCACCCCGGACACCGGGCGCGAGGCACGCCAACTGCCGTTCCGGCACGAGAACGAGACCGCGCGGCCGTACTACTACGGGGTCCGCTTCGAGAACGGCGTCAAGGCCGAGATGACCCCGACCGACCACGCGGCGGTGCTGCGCTTCACCTACCCCGGCGACGACGCGAGCGTGCTCTTCGACAACGTCACCGAGCAGGCGGGGCTGACCCTCGACAAGGAGCACGGGACCGTCACCGGCTACTCGGACGTGAAGTCCGGCCTGTCGACGGGGGCGACCCGGCTGTTCGTGTACGGCACGTTCGACAAGCCGGTGACGGACGGCGGTTCGAACGGGGTGAAGGGCTATCTGCGGTTCGCCGCGGGCGCGGACCACACGGTCACCGTGCGCCTGGCGACCTCGCTGATCGGCGTCGACCAGGCCAAGGACAACCTGCGCCAGGAGATCCCCGACGGCACCTCCTTCGACACCGTGAAGGACCGGGCCCAGCGCGCCTGGGACAGACTGCTCGGCAAGGTCGAGGTGCGCGGGGCGACCCCGGACCAGCTGACCACGCTGTACTCCAGCATGTACCGGCTGTACCTGTACCCGAACTCGGGCTTCGAGAAGGTGAACGGGAAGGACCAGTACGCGTCCCCCTTCTCCCCCATGCAGAGCCAGGACACCCCGACGCACACCGGCGCGAAGATCGTCGACGGCCAGGTGTACGTCAACAACGGCTTCTGGGACACCTATCGGACCACGTGGCCGGCGTACTCGTTCCTGACGCCCACTCAGGCGGGCGCGATGATCGACGGGTTCGTGCAGCAGTACAAGGACGGCGGCTGGACCTCCCGCTGGTCCTCGCCCGGCTACGCCGACCTGATGACCGGCACCTCCTCGGACGTGGCGTTCGCCGACGCCTACGTCAAGGGGGTGCGCTTCGACGCGAAGGCGGCGTACCAGGCGGCCCTGAAGAACGCGACCGTCGTCCCGCCGATGTCGGGCGTGGGCCGCAAGGGCATGGCCACCTCGCCGTTCCTCGGCTACACCAGCACCTCCACCACCGAGGGCCTGTCGTGGGCGATGGAGGGGTACATCAACGACTACGGCATCGCGCGGATGGGCGAGGCGCTGTACAGGAGGACGGGCGAGACGCACTACAAGGACGAGTCGGAGTACTTCCTCAACCGCGCCCGCGACTACGTGAACCTGTTCGACCCCGAGGTCGGCTTCTTCCAGGGCCGGGACGACCAGGGGAACCGGCGGCTGGACCCGTCGGCGTACGACCCGCGCGTGTGGGGCTACGACTACACGGAGACCAACGGCTGGGGCGACGCCTTCACCGTCCCGCAGGACACCCGGGGGCTGGCCAACCTGTACGGCGGCCGGCAGGCGCTCGCCCACAAGCTGGACACGTTCTTCGCCACCCCGGAGACGGCCTCCCCGGACTTCGTCGGCTCCTACGGCGGTGTCATCCACGAGATGACCGAGGCGCGCGACGTCCGCATGGGCATGCTCGGGCAGTCCAACCAGCCCGCGCACCACATCCCGTACCTGTACGACGCGGCCGGGCAGCCCTGGAAGACCCAGGCGGCGGTCCGCGAGATCCTCTCCCGGCTCTACCTCGGCAGCGAGATCGGGCAGGGCTACCACGGCGACGAGGACAACGGCGAGCAGTCGGGCTGGTACCTCTTCTCGGCGCTCGGGTTCTACCCCCTGGTGCCCGGCAGCGGTGACTACTCCATCGGCTCCCCGCTGTTCAAGCAGGTCACCGTGCACCTGGAGAACGGCCGGGACCTGGTGATCAAGGCCCCGGCGAACAGCGCGAAGAACGTCTACATCCAGGGCGTGACCTTCGACGGCCGCCCCTGGAACTCCACTTCGCTCCCCCACTCGCTGCTCTCGAAGGGCGGCGAGCTGACGTTCGCCATGGGCGCCCGGCCCTCGGCGTGGGGCACGGGCACGAACGCGGGGCCGGTCTCCCTGACCCAGGACGACAAGGTGCCGGTGCCCCGGGCGGACGTGCTGAAGGGCGACGGGCCGCTGTTCGACAACACGTCGGCCACCGAGGCCACGGTGACCTCGGTGGACCTCCCGGTCGACCACGCGGTCAGGGCCGTCCAGTACACCCTGACGTCCCCGGCCGACCACACCGGGGCACCGGCGGGCTGGACCCTCCAGGGCTCGGCGGACGGTTCCACGTGGAAGACGCTGGACCACCGCTCCGCCGAGGCGTTCCCCTGGGACCGCCAGACGCGGGCGTTCACCATCGCGACGCCGGGCACCTACGCGAAGTACCGGCTGGTGCTGGACCGCGCATCGACGCTGGCGGAGGTGGAGCTGCTGGCCTGACGCGGGGACGGCGCACACGCCTCAGGAACGGCACCGTGCGCCACCCTTACCACGGAGGACCGCGCGCGCCGAGGCCGGCGCGCGCGGGATCACCCGGTCGAGCTACCTCAAGCGGGTTGACGTCCTTCGCGGTCGGGCCGGTAGAGTCAAGGAGGGGCAAGACAACGTTGTCACCGCCAAGCCGGCACCATCCGGGCGGACACACCCACCCCCTCGCCCGCCCGGCTCGCGGACCCGGTGCGTCCTGAGCACCGGGTCCGCCCAGAGCTGTCCGGCTCGCGGACCGGCCATAGCCACCCGGCAAACATGAGTGCTACAAAGGCCGCATGTCGGACATGCCTGAGGGATTCAGGCGTCTCTCCTGGCGCTCTGTGATCGGCAAGAGCCCGCGGAGCGTCGCCGGGCAGGTCATGGTCCTGCAAGTGGCGCTGGTCGTGGTCCTCGTCATCTGCGGCGTCCTCGCCCTGTTCCTCCAGTCGCAACGGGATACCAGCGCCGAGGCCAGGCGCCGGTCCATCGCCGTCGCCCAGACCTTCGCCCACTCCCCCGGCCTCCTGCCGGTGCTGCGCACGCCCGATCCGTCCAAGATCCTCCAGCCGATCACCGAGGCGACGCGCAAGGCCGCGGGCGTCGACTTCATCGTCGTCATGAACACGCACGGCATCCGCTACACGCACCCGATCCCCAGCAAGATCGGGCACCGGTTCGTCGGCCAGATCGCGCCGTCGCTGGCCGGCAAGGTCTACACGGAGAGCGTCCACGGCCCGCTCGGACACGAGGAGCAGGCGACCGTTCCGGTCGACGACGCCCACGGCAAGGTGGTCGCCCTCGTCTCCGCCGGGCTGAAGGTCAAGAACATCACCAACGCGGTCAACCGGCAGCTGCCGATCATCCTGACGGCGGGGGCCGGGGCGCTCGTGGCGTCGACCGGCGGCACGGCGCTGGTGGGCAGGCGCCTGCGACGGCAGACCCACAGCCTGGCCCCGGACGAGATGACCCGCATGTACGAGCACCACGACACGGTGCTGCACTCCGTGCGCGAAGGCGTGCTCATCGTCGGAGCCGACGGGCGGCTGCTGCTGGTCAACGACGAGGCCAAGCGGCTGCTGGACCTGCCCGCCGAGGTCGAGGGACGCCACCCGTCGCAGCTGCCGGACCTCGATCCGGACGTCGTGGAACTGCTCGTCTCCCGGCGCGAGGCCACCGACGAGGTGCTCTTCGCCGGGGAGCGGCTGCTGGCGGTCAACCAGCGCCCCACCGACAGCGCCGGAGGCCCCGGAGGCACCGTGGTGACCCTGCGCGACACCACCGAGCTGCAGGCCCTGTCCGGCCGGGCGGAGGTCGCCCGGGAGCGGCTCAAGCTGCTGTACGACGCCGGTGTGGGCATCGGCACCACCCTCGACGTGGGGAGCACCGCGGACGAGCTGGCGCGGGTCGCCGTACCGCGGTTCGCCGACTTCGTCACCGTGGACCTGGCCGACGCCGTGCTGTACGGCGACGAGCCGGGCGCCACCGCGACGGACCTGCGGCGCATCGCCATGTGCGGGATCCGGGACGACCATCCGCTGTACGAGAAGGACCGGCTGATCGACTTCCTGCCGATCACGCCCCAGGCCCGGGGGTACGGCAGCGGCCGCTCCGAGCTGGTGGTCGACCTGTCCGCCGCGCCGGACTGGCAGGCCCAGGACCCCGAGCGTACCCGCGCGATCCTGGAGTACGGCATCCAGTCGCTGATCGTCGCCCCGATCCGCGCCCGCGGCGTCGTCCTGGGCATGGCGAACTTCTACCGGGCCAAGCGGGACCCCTTCGACGAGGAGGACGTGTCGCTGGCCGAGGAGCTGGTGGCGCGCGCCGCGGTCAGCATCGACAACGCCCGCCGCTACGCCCGTGAGCACGCGCTGGCGGTCACCCTGCAGCGCAGCCTGCTGCCGCGCGCGCTGCCCGAGCAGAGCGCCCTCGACGTCGGGTACCGCTACCTTCCCGCGCAGTCCGGGGTGAGCGGGGACTGGTTCGACGTGATCCCCCTGCCGGGCAGCCGGGTGGCGCTGGTCGTCGGCGATGTCGTCGGCCACGGTCTGCACGCGGCCGCCACCATGGGACGGCTGCGCACCGCGGTGCACAACTTCTCCACCCTCGATCTGCCGCCCGACGAGCTGCTGAGCCATCTCGACGACCTGGTCGGCCGGATCGACCAGGACGAGGCCTGTGCGGAGGCGACCGGGGAGATCACTGGCGCCACCTGTCTGTACGCGATCTACGACCCGATCACACGCCGCTGCACCATGGCGCGGGCGGGGCATCTGGCACCGGCGCTGGTCCGGCCCGACGGCAGCGTCGCCTTCGCCGAGCTGCCGGCCGGGCCCCCGCTCGGCATCGGGGGCATGCCGTTCCAGACGGCCGAGCTGGAGCTGGCCGAGGACACCCGGCTGGTGCTGTACACCGACGGTCTGATCGAGGACCGCACCCGCGATCTGGACGTGGGCATGGAGCTGCTGCGGCAGTCGCTGGCACGGCACCCGGACCGGTCGCCGGACGAGATGTGCCAGGCGGTGCTGGACGAGCTGCTGCCCGGGCGGCCCACGGACGATGTCGCGGTGCTCGTCGCGCGCACCCGGGCGCTGGCGCCCGACCGGGTCGCCGAGTGGGACGTGCCCCGCGATCCGGCCGCCGTGTCGGACATGCGCCTGGCCGTGACCGCGAAAATGGCGGAGTGGGGCCTGGACGAACTGGGCTTCGCCACGGAACTCGTCCTGAGCGAGCTGGTCACCAACGCCATCCGCTACGGATCCGATCCGATCCGGCTGCGGCTGATCCGCGACCGCGCGCTGATCTGCGAGGTGGCCGACGGGAGCAACACCTCGCCGCATCTGCGGTACGCCGCGACGACCGACGAGGGCGGCCGAGGGCTGTTCCTGGTGTCGCAGATGACCGAGCGCTGGGGCGTCCGGTACAGCCCTCAGGGCAAGGTGATCTGGGCGGAGCAGGCGCTGCCGTAGCCCACCGCGGGGCCGGGCGGGCGGGGCTGCCGCGCGGCGGGGAGCTCGATGCGGAACTCGGTGCGGCCCGGCTCGCTGCGGACGCCGAGGCGGCCCCGGTGGGCGTCGGCGATCGCCCATGCCACCGCGAGGCCCGGTCCGGAGCCGCCCTCGGCGAGGCCCCGGCGGGTGCGGGACGGGTCGGCGCGGGTGAAGGGGTCGAAGACGGTGGGCAGCAGGGCGGGCGGGATGCCGGGGCCGTCGTCGCGGACCCGGACGGTGGTCCGGCCGGCCGTGCTGCCGACGGTGACGGTGACCCTCGTACCGGGCGGGGTGTGCACCCGGGCGTCGGCCAGCAGGGCGGACAGCGCCTGCTTCAGGCGCGGTCCGTCACCGGTGACCAACGGACCTGATTCCGGTGGGAGTTCGAGGCGCCACACATGGTCCGGGCCGGTCAAGCGTGCGTCCCGTACCGCCTCGGCGGCCAGCACGGCGAGGTCCACCGTCGCCGTCCGCGCGGGCCGGTCCTCGGCGAGGCGGGCGAGCAGCAGGAGGTTCTCGACCAGGCCGGTCAACCGGGCGGACTCGGTGCCGATCCGGCGCCAGGTGGCGTCGGCGGTGCCGCCCGGGCCGGGGGCGCGGTTCATGAACTCGGCGTAGCCGGCGATGGAGGCGAGCGGGGTGCGCAGTTCGTGGCCGGCGTCGGCGATGAAGCGGCGGACGCGCTCCTCGCCGCGTCGGCGTGCGGCGTGTGCGGCCTCGACCTGGTCGATCATGCGGTTGAGGGCGGCGCCGACCTGGCCGGTCTCGGTGCCGGGGTCGGCGTCGGGCGCGGGGATGCGGGCGAGCGGGGCGGGCCGGTCGGGGGTGAGCGGCGTCCGGGCGACCTCGGCGGCCGTGGCGGCGAGGTGGCCGAGCGGGTGCAGCTGGCGGCGGACGGCGAGGGCGCAGCCGGCGCCCGCGAGGAGGAGGACGGTGCCGGCGGCCGCGGCCTCGATGCGCACGAGCTGGTCGAGGATGTGCCGTACGTCGTCCCGGGGCAGGCCGGCCAGGACGCGGATGCCGTCGGCGTCGAGGGCGGTGACGCGGTAGGTGCCGAATCCGGGGACGGTGCGGGTGTGGGCCGAGCCGTCGTCGGGGACGCCGGTGAGGGCGGCGCGCTGGGCGGCGCCGAGCGGGCGCGGGCCGTCGTCCGCGCGGACGACCGCGGCGGCCAGGATGACACCGCCGGTGTCGAAGCGGGCGGCGAGCAGTCCGTCCGGGTGGCCGCCGGTGCCGAGGAAGGCGAGGTCGGCGGGGCGGGCCGGGTGACGGGCGGCGCCGGTCACGCCGGCTGCGGCGGCGGCACCGACCCGGTCGTCCAACGCGCCCATGGGGAAGGCACGTCGGGCGAGGACGGCGGTGAGCGCGAGGACGGCGCAGACGCCGTCGAGGGTGGCGGTGACGAGGAGCAGGAGGCGGGTGCGCAGCGAGCGGCCCCTCGGTCGGGGGCGCATCTCCGGGACCCGGGGGTGTCAGACATGTACGGATTCTGTTCCGGTTCGCTGGGGGAACTCTGTGTTCAGCCTGAGGATCGGTGATGACCTGGCCGGGCACGGCGAAGGGCCGCCTCCCCGTCACCGGGGAGGCGGCCCTCAACTGCCCTGCGCGACCGCTTACTTGCGGATCAGGTTGCGCAGCACGTACTGCATGATGCCGCCGTTGCGGTAGTAGTCGGCCTCACCGGGGGTGTCGATGCGGACGACCGCGTCGAACTCGACGCCCGTGTCGGTGGTGACCTTGACCGTGCGCGGCGTGGTGCCGTTGTTCAGCTCGGTGACGCCGGCGAAGGAGAAGGTCTCCTCACCGGTCAGGCCGAGGGACTCGGCGGACTGGCCCTCCGGGAACTGGAGCGGCAGGACGCCCATGCCGATGAGGTTCGAGCGGTGGATGCGCTCGTACGACTCGGCGATGACGGCCTTGACGCCGAGGAGCGCGGTGCCCTTGGCGGCCCAGTCGCGGGACGAGCCGGAGCCGTACTCCTTGCCGGCCAGGACGACCAGCGGGATGCCCTGCTCGATGTAGTTGCGGGAGGCGTCGTAGATGAACGACACCGGCGCGTCGGCCTGGGTGAAGTCGCGGGTGTAGCCGCCCTCGGTGCCCGGCGCGATCTGGTTGCGCAGGCGGATGTTGGCGAACGTGCCGCGGATCATGACCTCGTGGTTGCCTCGGCGGGAGCCGTAGGAGTTGAAGTCACGACGCTCCACACCGTGCTCGGTGAGGTACTGGCCGGCCGGGGTGTCGGCCTTGATGGCACCGGCGGGCGAGATGTGGTCGGTGGTGACCGAGTCGCCGAGCTTGGCGAGGACGCGGGCGCCCGCGATGTCCTCGACCGGGGCCGGCTCCATGCCCATGCCCTCGAAGTACGGGGGCTTGCGGACGTAGGTGGACTCGGTGTCCCACTCGAAGGTGTTGCCGGTCGGGACCGGGAGGGACTGCCACTGGGCGTCGCCGGCGAAGACGTCGGAGTAGGACTTGTTGAACATGTCCTCGCCGATCGCGTTGGCGACGACGTCGTTGACCTCGGCCTCGGTCGGCCAGATGTCCGACAGGTAGACCGGCTTGCCGTCCTGGTCGGTGCCGAGGGCGTCCCTGGTGATGTCCACCTTCATGGAGCCCGCCAGGGCGTACGCGACGACCAGCGGCGGGGAGGCCAGGTAGTTCATCTTGACGTCGGGGTTGATCCGGCCCTCGAAGTTCCGGTTGCCGGAGAGGACCGAGGTGACCGCGAGGTCGTGGTCGTTGACGGCCTTGGAGACCTCCTCCGGCAGCGGGCCGGAGTTGCCGATGCAGGTGGTGCAGCCGTAACCGACCAGGTTGAAGCCGACCTTGTCGAGGTACGGGGTCAGGCCCGCCTTGTCGAAGTAGTCGGTGACGACCTTGGAGCCCGGGGCGAGGGTGGTCTTGACCCAGGGCTTGCGGGTCAGGCCCTTCTCGACCGCCTTCTTGGCCACCAGCGCGGCGGCGACCATGACGTACGGGTTCGAGGTGTTGGTGCAGGAGGTGATGGCCGCGACGGTGACCGCGCCGTGGTCGATCTCGTACGACGTGCCGTCGGGGGCGGTCACGGTGACCGGGTTGGACGGGACGCCGTTGACGGACGCCGGGGCGTCGGAGGCCGGGAAGGACTCCTTGCCCGCCTCGTCGGCGGTGTCCACGTAGTTGCGGACGTCGAGCGCGAACTGCTGGGCGGCGTTCGCGAGGACGATGCGGTCCTGCGGACGCTTCGGACCGGCGATCGACGGGACGACCGTCGACAGGTCGAGATCCAGCTTCTCGGAGAAGTCGGGCTCGGCCGCCGGGTCGAGCCAGAGGCCCTGCTCCTTGGCGTACGCCTCGACGAGCGCGACCTGCTGCTCGCTGCGGCCGGTCAGGCGCAGGTAGTTCAGGGTCTCGCCGTCGATCGGGAAGATCGCGGCGGTGGAGCCGAACTCCGGCGACATGTTGCCGATGGTGGCGCGGTTGGCCAGGGAGGTGGCGGCGACGCCCTCGCCGTAGAACTCGACGAACTTGCCGACCACACCGTGCTTGCGCAGCATCTCGGTGATGGTGAGGACGAGGTCCGTGGCGGTCGTGCCCGGCTTGAGCTCACCGGTCAGCTTGAAGCCGACGACGCGCGGGATGAGCATGGAGACCGGCTGGCCGAGCATGGCGGCCTCGGCCTCGATGCCGCCGACGCCCCAGCCGAGCACACCGAGGCCGTTGACCATGGTGGTGTGCGAGTCGGTGCCGACGAGCGTGTCGGGGTAGGCCTGGCCGTTCCGGACCATGACGGTCCGCGCCAGGTGCTCGATGTTCACCTGGTGGACGATGCCGGTGCCCGGCGGGACGACCTTGAACTCGTCGAAGGCGGTCTGGCCCCAGCGCAGGAACTGGTAGCGCTCCTTGTTGCGGCCGTACTCCAGCTCGACGTTCTGCTTGAAGGCGTCGTTGGTGCCGAACTTGTCGGCGATGACGGAGTGGTCGATGACCAGCTCGGCCGGGGCCAGCGGGTTGATCTTCGCCGGGTCGCCGCCCAGCTCCTTCACGGCCTCGCGCATGGTCGCGAGGTCCACGACGCAGGGGACGCCGGTGAAGTCCTGCATGATCACGCGGGCCGGCGTGAACTGGATCTCCTGGCTGGGCTGGGCCTGGGAGTCCCAGCTGCCGAGGGCACGGATGTGGTCGGCGGTGATGTTCGCGCCGTCCTCGGTGCGGAGCAGGTTCTCCAGCAACACCTTCAGGCTGTACGGAAGGCGGGCCGAGCCTTCCACCTTGTCCAGCCGGAAGATCTCGTACGACTCGTCGCCCACCTGCAGCGTGCTGCGGGCGTCGAAGCTGTTCGCCGACACGACAGTCTCCTTCATTGATGTGCGCGTACCACCGTCAATCGTGCCGCCACGCCGGTCTGACCGATCCGCTGAGGTAAGGCTAAGTTAGGTAACCCTTAGCGGGTGGCGGGGTGCGGTGCGCCTGGCAGATATCTCGATGTCGAGATAACTCTAGTACATGGCCGCCGGATGGTCATGCCGGGTCGGGCCGAGCCCTGCCGTTTTTCGGCGACACGAACCACACTTTCTCCATTTTCGCAACTAACCGCGATTAATGGACAAATCACCCAGATAGCCTCATCGCCCGTGAATTCACTGGTCGCTGACGCGACATCACTCGAATGGACCCCCCTGACGGGTGCCATCTCATATCTGAGATAGCCTCAGTCTCATGTCAGACGACTACCTCGTACGCATCGGCAAGCTCATCCGTGACGCCCGGCAACACCGTGGCTGGACACAGACGCAGCTCGCGGAGGCGCTCGGCACCAGTCAGAGCGCGGTCAACCGCATCGAGCGGGGCAACCAGAACATCAGCCTTGAGATGATCGCGCGCATCGGTGAGGCGCTGGACAGCGAGATCGTGTCGCTGGGGTACGCCGGTCCCATGCATCTGCGGGTCGTCGGCGGCCGCCGGCTGTCCGGTGCCATCGACGTGAAGACGAGCAAGAACGCCTGCGTGGCGCTGCTGTGCGCCTCGCTGCTCAACAAGGGCCGCACGGTGCTGCGCCGGGTGGCCCGCATCGAGGAGGTGTACCGCCTCCTGGAGGTGCTGAACTCCATCGGTGTGCGCACCCGCTGGATCAACGACGGCGTCGACCTGGAGCTGGTGCCGCCGGCCGAGCTGGAGATCGCGGCGATCGACGCCGAGGCGGCCGTACGCACCCGCTCGATCATCATGTTCCTCGGCCCGCTGCTGCACCGCATGGACGCCTTCAAGCTGCCGTACGCCGGCGGCTGCGACCTGGGCACGCGGACCATCGAGCCGCACATGATCGCGCTGCGCCGGTTCGGTCTGGACATCGCGGCCACCGAGGGGCAGTACCACGCGCGGGTCGACCGCACGGTCCGCCCCGACCGTCCGATCGTGCTGACCGAGCGCGGCGACACCGTGACCGAGAACGCGCTGCTGGCCGCCGCCCGGCACGACGGCGTGACGGTCATCCGCAACGCCTCCTCCAACTACATGGTCCAGGATCTGTGCTTCTTCCTGGAGGCGCTCGGCGTCAAGGTCGAGGGCATCGGCACGACGACGCTGACCGTGCACGGCATGCCGCACATCGACGTCGACGTGGACTACTCCCCCTCCGAGGACCCGGTCGAGGCGATGAGCCTGCTGGCCGCCGCCGTGGTGACGGAGTCGGAGCTGACGGTCCGCCGGGTCCCCATCGAGTTCCTGGAGATCGAGCTGGCGGTCCTGGAGGAGATGGGCCTCGACCACGACCGCAGCCCCGAGTACTGCGCGGACAACGGCCGTACGCGCCTGGTCGACCTCACGGTCCGCCCCTCCAAGCTGGAGGCGCCGATCGACAAGATCCACCCGATGCCCTTCCCCGGCCTGAACATCGACAACGTCCCGTTCTTCGCGGCGATCGCGGCGACCGCGCAGGGCCAGACCCTCATCCACGACTGGGTCTACGACAACCGCGCGATCTACCTGACCGACCTCAACCGCCTCGGCGGCCGCCTCCAGCTCCTCGACCCGCACCGGGTCCTGGTCGAGGGCCCGACCCGCTGGCGCGCCGCCGAGATGATGTGCCCGCCGGCGCTGCGCCCCGCCGTGGTCGTCCTGCTGGCGATGATGGCGGCCGAGGGCACGTCGGTGCTGCGCAACGTGTATGTCATCAACCGCGGTTACGAGGACCTCGCCGAGCGGCTGAACTCCGTCGGGGCGCAGATCGAGATCTTCCGGGACATCTGACGCTCTTCAGAAAAAGCGCCGCCACACCCCTACTGACCCGCATGAACGCGAGGCGGGCGGGGAGGTGGCGGCGCCTCTGGGACTTTTCTGGGACTTTCGGCCGGGCCCGAAGGCTACCGGTCGCTGCGCACGCGACATGATGCGTCATCGGAAAGGCGTCGGCCTTTCGTAACCCGTCTCCGCGGATAGGCAGTTGACACCGGGAGGGTTGTTCGCCGCCCCCTTCAGCGTCGGCGGGTACACGGCCCTCGACGGCACCCGCCGGCCTCGGCCCACGTCGCAGACCTGGCCGCGCTCGTCCGATCCGATGGATTGCCGGTCGCACCGATCCCGCTGGCGAACTCGGCGGCAGGGTCCGCCACACCCGGGACCCTGGGTGGTCGCGCGGGAAGCGCAGGAACTCCGCCTGCGAGGTGACGGTCCCGTGCCGCTCGCGAAGACGGTCGTTCAGCGCGTTGCCGCACAGCGGCACGCTCCGTCACCACCGAATGCGGGACAGGGCCGTTGGCCGACCGGACCCGTGACTGTTGCCCCACAGAGACGAGTCGGTGCTCTTGAGGCTGGGAACGCCGCCGTACGTGCCGCCGTCGACGGTGACGAGCGGGGCGGAGAGCTGGTCTTCCAGAAGTCCGTCGCGGACCCGCACGATGATGCTCTCGTGGTCGGTCCTGCCGGGCTTGAACGTCTTCCCGTCGATCGCGGCCTTCAGGTAGTACAGGGCGTACCTGGCGTAAAGGTCGACCGGCTGGGACACGGTGGCGTCGATGGTGCCGTTGGAGATGTCCTTGAGCTCCCTGGGGGTGCCGTCGTTGGAGACGACGAACACGTGTTTCTTGTCCTTCGGGCCGAGAAACAGCCCCTGCTGCTTGAGCACGTGGAGGGTGCCGGACAGGGCCAAGCTGGACTGCATGTAGATGCCCTTGATGTCCGGGTGGGCCGTCAGGTCGGTCTGGAGCTTCTGCGCGGCGACGGCGCCGTCCCAGTTGGTGGCCTCGCCGAACACCTTGATGCCCGGGTAGTTCTTCTTCATGCAGTCGTTGAATCCCCCGGTGCGGTCACGGCCGTTGATCGATGCGAGGTCGCCCTCCAGCATCACGACCTTGCCCGTGCCGCCCAGCTTGGTGCCCAGGTACTTGCATGCCTTCTCGCCGTAGGCGCGGTTGTCGGCGCGCACCGCCATGTAGACCTTGCCGGTGTCGGGGCGGGTGTCGATGGTCACGACCGGGATCTTCGCCGCCTGCAACTCCGCCAGGATCGGCGCGATGGCAAATGTGCTCTGCGGGGCCATCGCGATGCCCTTGACGCCCTGGAGGATGAGTGTCTGCACGTTGGCGGCGAGTTTGGCGACATCGTTCTGCGAGTTGGTGGTCTTGAGCGAGAGGCCGAGCTGCTTGGCGTATTCCGGCGTGTACTTGATGTACGCGTTCCAGAAGTCGGTGTCGGAGCGCGGGTACTCGACGCCGACCAGCGGCTGGCCGCCGCCCGACGGGGCCGTGTTGCCGGAGCCGCCGCTGCAGGCGCTGAGCAGCACCAGTGCGGAGAGGGCGGAAGCAGTGGAGCAGAGGACGGATCTGAGCCTCATCGGTACTTCCTCGCGCCGGGTCCCGAAGCGCCTGCCGTCTACCCCTCGGAAGGGCTGGCCGTGACATCCCCATCGTGCCGAATTTGTGGTCTTATCATGCAAATTGCCCCTTTATCCCATATACATGCGAAAATCTCTCATCGTATCCGGCCCCGACGCCCCGCCCGGGTCGCTGTGGACAGCGCCGACGCCGCCCGTGGACGTGTCAGGCGCGCCCGTGCGCCTGCTGCGTGTGTCGGGACAGTGAGTCAATGACCACCGCGGCGAAGAGCACCCCGCCCGTGATCACCAGCTGGACGGCGGTGGGCGTGTCAGTGAGGGCCATGCCCGAGGCGATCGACTGGATGACCAGGATGCCGAGCACTGCGGACCAGGTCGTACCGCGTCCTCCGAACAGGCTGGTGCCGCCGATGACGGCCGCAGCGATGGCGTTGAGCAGCAGGACGCCGGAGCCGGAGCTCTGGCTCACCGACGTGATGCGCGAGGCCAGGAACAGGCCGCCGGTCGCCGCCAGGGTGCCGGAGACCGCGAGCACAGCCGTCTGAACGCCGGTCACGCCGAGGCTGGCGCGACGGGCCGCCTCGATGCTGCTCCCCAGTGCGTAGACCTGCCGTCCGTAGGGCGTGCGCCGGAGCACGATGTCGAGGCCCGCCACCACGGCGAGGAAGATCAGCAGAGCCAGGGGCAGGCCCTGGAACTGGTTCAGCAGATAGGCGGAGGCGAACGCGATCACCGCCACTGCTCCTGTGCGCGCCCCGATGGTATGCAGCGGGCGGTGTGGCATGCCGACGGCCCTGCGGCGGCGCCTGTTCAGGTAGGAGGTGAGGAAGACCAGGGCTGTGGCGAGTGCCGCCACCGCGTAGGCGACGCCGGCGTTGGTGAAGTAGTAGCTGGTCAGGTGGGCGATGAGCCCGTTCTCGTCGAGGTTGACGGTGCCGCTGGTGCCGAGGATGGCGAGCATGAGGCCGTTCCACGTCAGCAGCCCGGCGAGGGTGACCACGAAGGCCGGCACCCGGGTCCTGGCGACGGAGTACCCCTGGACGGTTCCTGCCGCGGTGCCCGTCAGCACGGCGGCGATCAGGGCAAGCCATTCCGGCACGCCGTTGTTGACGTTGAGCACCGCGAAGACCGCGGCGGCGAGCCCGCTGATCGAGCCGACCGACAGGTCGAGTTCACCGAGCAGCAGCACGAAGACCATGCCGACCGCGATGAGGCCCGTGCCCACGATGTCCACGCTGAGGTTGGACAGGTTACGGGGCGAGAGGAAGGCGGAGTTGATGCACTGGAAGATGACCCAGACCGCGGCGAGAACGAGGGTGACGGGAAGGTAGCCCAGCTCGCCGGCGCTCAGCCTGCGCCGCCGGACGGCGATCCAGCCCGCCGCGGCACGGGTGACGACCCTCCTGGCCCGGCGCTGACGGGCCTCTGCGGTGGCTGCCGCGGGATCGGCCCGCGTCTCGTCCGGCATGTCACGCATCCCTTTCACCACTCGGCCTCGCGGTGGGCCGACCGACGGGGCGCGTTGTCCGTGGCGCCCGTGATGGAGGAGATGATCTGCTCCTGGGAGGCGGTGCTCACGTCGAAGAAGCCGTTGTTGCGGCCGAGCCGCAGCACGGCGGCCCGGTCCGCGAGGGCCTTCACATCGCCCAAGTTGTGGCTGATGAGCAGGATCCCCAGGCCGTGGTCGCGGAGACGGTCGACGAGGTCGAGGACCTCGGTGGTCTGCTCGAACCCCAGCGCCGCGGTCGGTTCGTCCAGAAGAAGGACGCGCGGGTCGCCGAGGAGCGAGCGGGCGACGGCGACGGTCTGCCGCTGGCCGCTGGACAGTGACACCAGGGGGGCGCGCAGATCGGGGACGCTCCGGGTCAGGCGCTCCAGCAACTGTCCGGTGCGGCGCTCCATCTCCACCTCGTCGAGGAAGCCGAACCTGCGGATCTCCCGTCCGAGGAAGAGGTTGCCGACGACGTCGAGGCCTCCGCACAGCGCCAGGTCCTGGTAGACGGTGGCGATGCCGAGGTCCCGGGCTTCCTGGGGACGCCGTATGTGAACGGGCCGGCCCTCCCACTCGATGCTCCCCTTGTCCGCGGGGGCGACCCCGGAGATCACCTTGACCAGGGTGGACTTGCCAGCTCCGTTGTCGCCGAGCAGGGCGAGGACCTGGCCGGCGTGGATCTCCAGCTCGATGTCCCGGAGGACCTCGACGACGCCGAAGCGCTTGCACACGCCGTGCAGGGCGAGCAAGGGGGGCGGCAAGAGAACCATCTCCTTCCCGGGCCTGGGGCCGGCCGGTCCCGCCTGTCAGGTCAGCCCGGCCTTGTGGCAGTCGTCCGCGAGTGGCGGGGTGCAGATCTGTTCGAGCGTGTACGCGCCGTCTTTCACCAGGGTGTTCTTGATGGTGGCAAGGGTCACGGGCACCGGAGTGAGCAGCACGGCCGGAACCTCCGCGCCACTGCGGGTTTTCACCCGCCTGGTGGCCACCCCGTCGAGGCGCTGGCCACGCGCGGCGGCCACGGCCATGGCGCCGCCGGCGGCAGCCTCGGGTCCGAACGGCTTGTAGACCGTCATGTACTGATCGCCGCTGACAATGCGCCGTACGGCTGTGAGCTCGGCGTCCTGCCCGGTGACGGGGGGCAGCGGGCTGACCTTGTTGGCCTTGAGGGCGGCGATACTGCCGGCGGCGAGGCCGTCGTTGGCGGCGTAGACGCCGTCGATGGTGCCGGCGCCCAGGGCGGCGATGGCTCCGGACATGTTCCGGTTCGCCGCCTCCGTGCTCCACTGGGGTGTGTCGTACTCCTTGGCGATCGTCACCTTCCCCCGGAGTTCGGACAGTGCGCCCTGCTTGAACGACAGCGCGTTGGGGTCGCCGGAGTCGCCGTTCATCATCACGATCCGGCCGCCGTGCGCCTTGGCGCCCATGGCCGTCAGCAGTGCCCTGCCCTGGAGCCTGCCGACCTCCTGGCCGTCGAAGGAGACGTAGCCCGAGATCGGGCCCTCGGCGAGGCGGTCGTAGGCGATGACCGGGATGTGCGCGGCGGCCGCCTTTCCGACCGAGGCGCCCATGGCCCTGGCATCGACGGCCGTCAGCACGATGGCATCGACCCCGTTGGCGATCGACGAGTCCATCTGTTCCTGCTGGATGGCCACGTCACCTTTGGCGTTGGCGTACTCGATCGTGCAGTCGCCGCACAGCTGTCGGATCCTCCGCTCCAGCAGGGGCCTGTCCTGCGTCTCCCAGCGGGCTGTGGTGGATTCCGGCAGCAGCACGCCGATCTTCCGCGCGCTCCCTGCGCCGGAGGTGTTCCCGGCGCCCGATCCGCAGGCGGTGAGGGACACGGCCGTCGAGACCGCGGCCAGGGCAAGGGCGGTGTCCCGGACGCAGGCTTTCATGCGCGAGGCCTCCTTCCTCCCCGGAGCCACGCGGCTGCAACGGCGGTGCGGCAGCATGGCCCACCGGGGCGAGGCGGGGTCTCGGCCCACACCCGCCCGGACCGGGCGAAAGTGGCAGAACGACCACGCCGTCAGTGTGACACCGGCCACGGTGAACTGCGAACCCGGTGCCACGCAGTCGACACCACGGCGATCTGTCCGGTTCATCCCTCTGTGCGATTCTGGTAAAGGGAGTGCCCAGGCGATGGCCGGTCGGTACCCCGGCACGGACGGGAGGTAGATGCGGACATGCCTCACGACGGCAGTGCCGGGGGCGGACTCTCGCAGCCGGGGACAGCCGAGGCCGGCGTCGCG
Source organism: Streptomyces sp. NPDC025793 (assembly GCF_055558375.1). NCBI lineage: Bacteria > Bacillati > Actinomycetota > Actinomycetes > Kitasatosporales > Streptomycetaceae > Streptomyces > Streptomyces sp. NPDC025793. The sequence continues at coordinate 304,837 of NZ_JBVHMR010000005.1, forward strand.
GACACCAGCTCACCACCGGGGCCGGAGCCTGTGAGCGTCCGCGCCCTGACGTTCGCCGGAGCAGAGCTGGCAGTGCTCTATGTGCCCGGCGCAGGCTCTGACGACCTCCGGTCGGTGGACACGGCCGGATGCGCCCCCGCCGAGTACGGGCTACCGGAGCGTCTGGTCCTGTCCGGCGGCTCGCCCGCGGCCCACGCCTTCCGCGCCCTCCACCCCGTGTGGCTGACCCCCGCGGCACTCGCCTCCTACCCCGAGGGATGTCCGGCGCCGCCGCGGGCCCGGACATCGCTCGGTGCGTTGCCCCTCGGCGCCGAGGGCAGACGGCTCGGCTGCCTCGTCGTCGTGGGCGCCGGTGAGAACGGCTTCGAAGCCGGGCAGCAGCGCTTCCTGGAGCGCTACGCCGACGCGGTCGCCGGAGTGCTGGAGGCCGGGGCCGGGGCCGGGGGAGGGACGCCGCCGGCACCCTTGAGTTCCGCACTGCGCCGCATGCGCGTCGGCTCCTTCGTCCTGGTGCCGGAAACCGGTGCGATCGACGCGGACGAGACGCTGCGCGAACTGGTCGGCATCAGGCCGGACGACTTCGACGGCAAGGCGGACTCCCTGCTCGCGCACGCACTGCCGGAAGACCTGCACGCGCTGATGTCGGTGCTGGAGCCGTCCGCCCAGACGTTCGGCCGACGGGAACTGGACTTCCGCGTCCGCTGCCCCACCGGCGGGATGCGCTGGCTGAGCCTGAGGTGCCGCGTGGCGGCGGCTGCCGACGACCGGCCGGAGCGGGTGCTGGGCGTGGTGACGGCGACCTCGGTCCTGCACCGGGGCGCCGACGACGTCTCCCGGATCCAGTGGTTGACCGCCGCACTCGACAAGGCCACCACCGTGCGCGACGTCAGTCACGTGGTGGTCACCGCACTGCGCGGACCCCTGAGCGCCGACCGGGTGGCGTTCGCCGAGCTGCAGCACGAACGGCTCCAGGTCACCCTGCTCGACCCGCCGCAGCCCGCCGCCTGGCCGCAGACATGGCGTCTCCAGTGGCGTTCGGAGTGGCCCGACGCACCCCTCAGTGCCCTGCCCACCCTGCGGATGGCACTGCGAGACGGACGTATGGACCTGTGGCCGACAGGCACAGCCTTCGAAGCGGGACTCGACGGCATCGGCCCCGGAGGCCTTGCCGTCCTGCCGCTGCCCGCACGGGACCGGGTCGTCGGCGTGTGCCTGATCGGCTGGGACCGGCCGCACGAGTTCGTCCCCGAGGAACGTTCGCTGCTGACCGCCACCGCCTCACTGGCCGGCCAGGCCCTCACCCGCGCCCACGCCTATGACGCCGAACAGGAACTCGCGACGATGCTGCAGCGCAGCCTGCTGCCGCGACGTCTGCCCGAGCTTCCCGGCGGGATCGCCGTCGCCCGCTATCTGCCCGCCCGGCGGGGACTGCAGGTGGGCGGCGACTGGTACGACGTGATCGCTCTCTCCGAGGACCGGGTGGCGCTGGTCATCGGCGACGTGCAGGGCCACAGCGCCGCAGCCGCGACGATCATGGGCCAGATGCGTACCGCGGTCAGGGCGTACGCGGTGGAGGGCCACCCGCCCGACGTGGTCGTCTCGCACGCCAACCGCCTCCTTGTCGGTATGGAGACGGATCTCTTCGCCACCTGCTGCTACGCCGAACTGGACATGGACGAGGGCGACGTCCTGTTCGTCCGGGCCGGGCACGTCGCACCGCTGCTGCGCCATCCCGACGGCAGCACCGAGGAGGTCGAGGTCGAGGGCGGCCTTCCGCTGGGCATTTCCATGGACGCGGACTTCCCGATGACCGCGGTGGCACTGGCGCCCGGAACGATGCTCGCCCTGGTCACCGACGGGCTGATCGAGGCCGTCGACCTGTCCCTGGACGAGGGCATGCGCCGCACGCGCGCCACCCTCGCCGCGGCCGACCCGTCGGATCCCGGGCGGGTGGCCGACGACCTGCTGGGCGACGTCGGCCGTCGCGAGGACGACGTGGCGCTGTTGCTGCTGCGCTACGACGGCATGAAGACCCGGCCGATCCGGTCGGGCTGGGTGGTGTGGCGGCTGCCCGACGCCGTCATGCACGCCCGCCGGTTCACCGCGCGCACGCTGCGTCGCTGGAAGGTCGAAGAAGCCACCGACCCGGTGCTGCTGGTGGTGTCCGAACTCGTCACCAACGCCCTGGTGCACACCCAGGGCCCGGTCCGTCTCGACCTGATGCTCCGCGGGGACCGGGTGCGTGTCTGCGTGAGCGACTCCTCTCCGCGGGCGCCCGCCAGGCCCGTGATCGTGGACTGGGAGTCGACCGGCGGCCGGGGTCTGCTCCTGGTCGAGGCGATGTCGGAGTCCTTCGGCACGGTGCCCGTGGCCGGCGGCAAGCAGGTGTGCAGCGAGATAGCGGTACCGCGTCGTGAACCGGCTTCGGTGGGCGCAGGACCAGGCGCCGAGGACGGGGGCCGCTCATGACGTGTCGTAGCCAACGCGTGACGCCCCGTGCGCGGTATGTCGTCGGCGCGCTTGTCGCGGGCCTGCTGGCCATGCCCTCGGCCGCCTGCACAGGAGGGGGGACAGCCACCACGGAGAGCTTCACCGTCGGCCTGCTGCTGCCGAGCCGGGTGGTGCCACGCTGGGAGCACTCCGACAAGCCGCTGATCGAGCAACGGGTGAAACAGCTCTGCCCGCACTGCAACGTCATCTACGGCAACGCCGACGACGACTCGACGGCCCAGCGGCAACAGATGATCGCCATGATCACCAAGGGAGTCAGGGTCCTCATCCTCGGCGCCACCGACAACAGGGCGCAGCGCTCTTCCGTCCAGGAGGCGCGCAACGCGGGCGTCCCCGTCGTCGCCTACGACAGGCTCGCCGACGGGCCGATCTCGGGCTACGTCAGCTTCGACGGCGTGAAGGTCGGCACGCTGCAGGGCCAGGCTCTCCTCACGGCCATGCACGCCGCGGCCAAGGGCGGGACCATCGTCATGTTGAACGGCGACCCGACCAGCCCCAACGCCGCGTCGTACAAGAGGGGTGCGCTGTCCGTCCTGCGGGGCAGGGTGAAGATCGGCCGTTCCTACGACACCCTGGGCTGGAGCACGAACAACGCGAACGCCAACATGTCCGCCGCCATCTCGGCCCTGGGCCCGGGCCGGATCGACGGCGTCCTGGCCGCCAACGACGCCATGGCCGCAGGCGTCATCACCGCACTCAAGAGCGCCCACGTCAGTCCCCTTCCACCGGTCACCGGCCAGGACGCCGACCTCGACGCGGTGCAGCGCATCGTCAGCGGCGAGCAGTCCATGACGGTGTACAAGTCCTTCCGCGCGGAAGCCGAAGCAGCCGCCGCCATGGCTGTCGCCCTGGGCCGCGGCGAGAAGCTGCACGCCATCGCCACGACGACGATCGACAGCCCCACGACCCGCCACATTCCGTCCGTGCTCCTCACCCCGGTCGCCGTGACAACCGCCAACATCAAGCAGACCCTTGTCAACGACGGTGTGTACACCGTCGCCCAGATCTGCACACCGCAGCTGCGGGCCGCTTGCGCGAAGACAGGGCTGACTCCGTAGACGGGCGGGGACCGGCGGGCCGGGTTCGTCCTCACACCACCTGGTAGTTGGCCATCATCGCCATGTCCTCGTGCTCCAGGTTGTGGCAGTGGAGCATGTACCGGCCCCGGTATCCGCGGAAGCGGACCAGCACGTCCACGACCTCGTGCGGGCGGACGTCGACCGTGTCCTTCCAGCCCGCGTCGGTGGGCTCGGGCGCCCGCCCGCCGCGCGACAGCACCTGGAAATGGGCCATGTGCAGATGCACCGGGTGGTGGCGGTCGCTGGTGAGGCGCCAGCGTTCCACCGTGCCCAGGCGCGGGCGGGCCAGGAACTCCGAGGTGCTGAAAGGGCGGCCGTTGATGGTCCACACGGCGCCGGAGCGGCGGAAGTCGAAGTGCCGGGTGGCGACGGCCGACGCCGGACGCAGGGCCGTGAAGCGCGAGAGGCGGGCCGGGACGTGGCTCGGGTCCTTCGCCTTGCGGGCGATCCGGAACCGCATGACCTGGCGCATACGGCCGTCCGCCAGGGTGTTGACCAGGGTGACGTGACTGCCCACCGGGCAGTCGGTGAAGTCCACGACCACGTCGAAACGTTCCGCCGGTGAGACGGGGATGCCGGTCAGGTGCTGGGGCGCGGCCAGCAGGCCGCCGTCGCCGCCGATCTGCGTGAAGGGGAGCCTGCCACCGTGCTCCTTCTCCAGCACCAGGTGGTAGCGGCGGGCGTTGGAGGCGTTCAGCAGGCGCAGGCGGTGCCGGGTCGCGGAGACCTCCGCCTGCGGCCAGGGGGCGCCGTTGACCAGCTGTACGTCGCCGAGGACGCCGTCCATGTACGCGTCCTGGACGCCCGGGGTGCCGGTGCAGGTCGGCGAATGGCCGGGATACCGGAAGGCACCGTCCTCCTCGAAGGAACGGTCGCAGATCATCAGCGGGATGTCCCGCTCACCCCCGGGCAGCGGCAGCGCATCCTCCTCCCGGTCGTGGACGAGGAACATCCCGGCCAGGCCACGCCAGACCTGCGGGGCACTGAAGTCCATCCGATGGTCGTGGTACCAGAGCGTCGCCGCCCGCTGGTCCATCGGGTACGTGTAGGTCTTGTGGCCCTCCGAGACCGTCCAGTCGACGACCGGGGCCTGCGTGCCGCCCATGCCGCCGTGCGTCACCTCCCCTGCCTTGAGCGCGGCGCCGCACCGCGCGGGCACCAGCACATCGGTCGGGTAGCCGTCCGAGTGCGGCGGGGTGACGCCCCCGTGCAGATGCAGGGACGTGGGCACGGACAGCTGGTTGCGGACCCGTACCTCCATCCTGCGGCCCGAGCGAGCGGTGAAGGTGGGGCCGGGAAAGATGCCGTCGTAGCCCCAGACAGTCGTCCTCAGCCCGGGGACGATCTCCACGGACCCCTCGCGCTGGGTGATGTCGTAGAAATCGGTGCCGTCGGCACTACGAGCGGGGCGGGCGCGGGGCGGTACGGGCAGGGGCACCGCGAACCGCCGGGGGCGGATCGCGCTGGCCAGGACGGTGCCCTTGCGCTCACCCGACCGCCTCGCGTACGCCGCCGATCCGGCGGGTACGGTGAGGCCGGTGGTGACCCCGGCCGTCACCCCGAGGAATCGTCGACGTGACGTCACCCGCGCTGCCCTCCCGGTGTTCGTCCGTGCGGCGCCCGGCCCCGACTCTGCTCCGACCAGCACGATCGGTCCGAGTGCGAGCGTAAACGGCCACGCCGGTCCCCGCGGGGAACGCCACACCAGCGGGATGCCCTCTCCGGACACCCCCCGCAGCCGCTACGGCACCGCGACCGGCGGCAGGTTCTCTCCCTCCCCCGGGGCGGGTTCCCGGGTGCGCCAGGGGATGCGGAACGCCGTCAGGGTGACGGTGAGCGCGGAGGCGGCGACCACCGCCATGCCCAGGGTCAGGTTCGTCGCGCTCGCGACGAAGCCGATCAGGGCGGGCCCGGCCAGCAGGCCCGTGGTGCCCATCGCGGCGACCAGGGCCAGCGCGTCCGAGCCGTGGCCGGCGGCGGCGACGTAGACGCACGGGGTGACGGCGGCGGCGCCGAGGCCGACGCAGGCGAAGCCGAGGAGGGTGGGGACCACTCCCCCGGCCGCCAGGGCGACGGCCAGGCCGGCGGCGGCGACGGCGCTCCCGGCCCGGACCACCCGGCCGTCGCCCCAGCGGGTGCGCCAGCGGTCCGCGCACGCCCGGGCCAGCAGCATCATCACGGAGACGACCGCGATGCCCAGGGGCGCGACCGTCGCGGACGCCCTGACGACGTCCTTCAGATAGAGGGTCGACCAGTCGTTCATGGCGCCCTCGGCGATCGTGCCGAAGGCCATCGCGCAGCCCATGAGGAGCGTGGTCGCCGAGGGCAGGGTCCAACGGCCTTTCTTTTTCGGCTCGTTGGGCGTCACCGGGTCCGTGTCGCGCAGCAGGGCGGGGCGGGCGACGGCGAGCAGGAGCAGCAACAGGGCACCGGCGAGGGCGAAATGGGCCGGGACGGACGCCGTCAGTGTGGTCACGCCCGAGGCCAGCAGGGCGGCGGCGAGCAGGCCCGCGCTGAAGGTGGCGTGCAGCTGGGACATCGCGGTGCGTCCGTACGTCTTCTCCAGCGCCGCGCCCTGGGCGTTCATGGCGACGTTGAGGCAGCCGACCAGGACCCCGTCCGCGCAGACGGCGAGCAGGGCCAGAGGGTAGTCCGGTACGGCCGACAGCACGGCCAGGACGGCGATCAGGCACGCGGCCGAGGCGAGCGACAGGCGCCGGGAGCCGAGGCGTCGCATCAGGGCGGCGACCAGCGGGAAGGACGCCGCCGCCCCGGCCCCGCAGGCCATCAGCAGCAGGCCCACCTCCCCGGCGCCGAGGTCCAGGCGGGTCTTCAGCGCGGGCAGGCGCGAGACCCAGGTGCCGTACTGGAAGCCGAGGAAGCAGAAGAGCGCGGCGATGGACCACTTGGCGCGCGGGAAGGAGGGGGTCGTCATCAGCTCGCCTCCCGCGGTGCGGTCAGCCGGGCCGACATGTAGACCGCGCCGCTGCCGTAGCCGGCGGGCGGGCTCGCCTCGGGGTGGGGGCGGTAGCCGTTGGACCGCCAGAAGGGCTCCTTGCCGTCGACCGCGATCAGCGACATGGTCGCGAAGCCGCGGGCCCGGGCCACGTCCGTCAGGTGGCGGACGAGGCGCGTGCCAAGCCCTCGTCGGCGCTGGGGTGTCGCGATGACGATGTCGTGCAGATGGAGGTTGGCGGAACAGGCGACCGTGTCCTCGGGGCGCCTCAGGTCGGGGCAGCGGAATCTCGGGTACGGCAGGGCCAGGACGTAGCCCGTGACCCGGCCGCCCCGGTCCAGGACGAGGCAGGTGCCGGCGGCGGCCCGGGACCGCAGCGCGGCCTCGCCCTCGGTGAGCGAGGTGCCCGCGTACGCCTCGGCCTCCAGGGCCGCCACCTGGGGCCAGTCGGCGTCGGTGACCTCCCGTATGAGGTCTCGCATGTCAGTCGTGTCCTTCCTGGCCGCGGACGCAGACACAGGGCAGCGGGCGGATGCCGTTGAAGCCCTGGGTCATGTAGCTGGTGGCGTAGGCGCCGGCGGACAGGATCCAGACCGGGTCGCCGGAGGTGAGGGAGGCGGGGACGCGCACCGGGTGGCGGCCGTCGCCGTAGGCGTCGTCGCTGTCGCAGGTGGGCCCGGCGACGACCGCGTGGACGTGCTCCCGCTCGTCCGGGTGGCCGGGGAAGACCATCCGGTGTGTCAACTGGTCCATCTCGTAGAGGCCGTTGAACTTGCCGCAGCTCAGATAGAGCCAGTAGGCGTCCGTGCCGTCCGGCTGCCGGCGGCGGGTCAGCCGGGAGACATGGGCGCGGACGGCGCCGTGGTCGGCGACCAGGTGGCGGCCCGGCTCCAGGACGAAGGCGAGCGGGGCGGGGGTGAGGCCCCGCAGGCGGTCCATGCCCTCGCGGAGCACGGTGAGGATCTTGTCGAGGGGCGGGTCGAGGGGGTTGCCGTGGCGGTCCTGGTAGCCGAGCGCGGGCAGGCCGCCGCCGAGGTTGACGTGGTCGGGTACGATCCCGCGCCCGGCCAGGGCGGCCATGGTCCCGGCGAGGGTGTCGAGGGCCTGCTGCCAGGCCTCGCAGGTCATCTGCTGGGAGCCGACGTGCACGGACAGGCCGGCCGGGGCGAGTCCGGCCGCGCGGGCCGTCTCCAGCACGCGGACGGCGTCGTCGGGGGCGCAGCCGAACTTGCGGCTCAGGCCCCACAGGGCGCCCTCACCGCTGGTGGCGAGGCGGCAGAACACCCGGGCACCGGGGGCGTGCCGGGCGATGGCCCGGACGTCCTCGACGCTGTCGGTGGCGAACGTGCGGACACCCAGGCGGTGGGCCTCGGCGATGTCGTGGTCGGACTTGACGGTGTTGCCGTAGTGGATGCGGGCGGGGGTGACGCCGGTGCGCAGCGCCTGCCCGATCTCGGCAGGGCTTGCGGCGTCGAAGCCGGCGCCGCGTTCCGCGAGGGCCCGCAGGACCTCGTCCTCAGGGCACGCCTTCAGGGCGAAGCGGATGCGGGCGTCCGGCAGCTCTCCTGCCAGGACGTCGTATTGGCGCTCGATGCCGGTGAGGTCGTAGACGATGCGGTCGCTGTCGGCGCCGGCGAGCGAGGTGGTGAGAGCGTCGCTCGGGTGCGGGGCGTTCATGGAGTGGCTGCCTTGATCAGGGCCGGCCAGGCCTCGATCAGGTGGGCGAAGGACTCGATGTCCGCCTCGGCCTCGCCCAGCAACCGGTCGCGTTCGTCGGCGAGTCGGTCGGCGAATCCGGCATAGCGGCCGCCGAGTTTCCGGTACGCCGTGTCCACCCTGTCCAGGCGCCAGATGTTCTCCGCGCGGTCCAGTCCGGTGCTCGCGCGCAGGAACTCCACGATCCGGTCGGGGCGTACACGGTGGCCGGTGTCCAGCAGGGTGTCGCCCGCGTCGGTCATGCGGTCGTAGACGTCGTGGAAGTACAGCATGGAGAGCAGGAACTTGACGAAGCGGCGCTGGTAGGCCGGGAAGCCGGTGTCGGTGCGGCGCTCGGGGGTGTGGAAGTTCTCGATGTGGCGGTTGTGCAGGATGCCGGGCAGGCCGGCGTCGTGGACGAGGTGGAGGAGGAAGTAGTCGCTGCCGATGGTGTCGGTGGCGGGGGGCAGCGGGACGCGTTCGTAGATGTCCCGGTCGAAGGCGACGTTGCACATGTCGACGCGCATCGGGTCGACCACGGTGAGGGTGGAGAGGTCGGCGGTGAAGGGGATCGTGCCCGCGCCCGTGAAGGACTCCTCGACCAGGGCCTTCTTGCGTTCCTCGGGCCAGCCGCCGGGTGCCCACAGGCTCACCACGTCGTGGTAGACGCCCTCGTCCGTGCGGCGTATCTCCGCGATGTCGACGGAGAGTTCGCCGATGAAGGAGGCTCCGGCGAGGGAGACAGGGCGGGACAAACGGTCCGGGGTGAGGGTGGTGCGGGTGACCGTGGCGGTGGCCTCCTGGGCGGGCCGGCCCAGGAACGGCAGCTCGTGGTGGACAGGGAACACCGGTCGTCCGGCGTGGTGTTGGTAGGCGCTGTCGGAGTCCCTGCGGTGCAGCGAGGTGCAGCCGAGGGCGGCGGCGAGCAGGAAGGCGCGGTCGGTGCAGGCGCCGTAGGAGACGGCGGGCGGGAGCAGCAGGCCGAGCAGCCGGTCGGGGTCGGGCAGGTCCGCGCGTTCGATCGTCCGGAGCAGGAAGACCCGCTGGGCGTCCTCGTCGAGGTGGTGGACGGTGACGCCGGCCGTCCGGGGCAGTCCGGCGACGACCCGGGTGTGTGCGGCACGGGTGTGCTCGTCGGAGGAGTCGAGGATCAGCACCTGGACGTCGGCGTCGAAACGCTCGGCCGCGTAGCCGGCTTCCTGGTGGAGGGCGGCGATGGTGGCGGGGCAGGGGCGGTTCGTGGGCAGGCAGAGGCAGACGCGGTTCACGGTGCCTCTTCCGCCGGGGTGGTCCAGGAGTCCAGGCCGAGGAGTCTTCTGCCCAGGGGGTCGAGGGTGGCGGGGCCGTAGCGGTGGGCCTCGGGGGTGCGGGCGTCGCCGAGGAGGGTGGCGTTCCAGTCGGGGGTCGCGAGGGTGCGCCAGGAGGCGACGCGGGAGTCGCGCAGGGCGGTGTGCTCCTCCAGGGCGGGCATCATCGACAGGTACTGGACGGCTCGGACACCGTTGTCAGAGCGGTTCGGTGCGACGCCGTGCGCCAGCAGCCCGTTGAAGATCAGCAGGTCACCGGCCTGGAGGTCGGGGCGGATCACCGGGAACCCGGCTCGGTCGGTGCCGGGGCGGACGGGGTCGCGGCCCGGTGGCTGGGCGAGGCGCCACTCCTCGAAGCGGCGGAAGAGCTCCGGGGCGCACTGGAAGCCGCCGAGTTCGGGCCGTGTGTCGTTGAGGGCGATGATGCCCTGGACGCGCTGGGGCAGTACGGCGACGGTGGTGTCGACGTCCCAGTGCAGCTCGATGTCGAAGCCCTCGTCGGTGGGCTCGATCAGGGAGCGGGAACGGGTGCGGACGTTGGGCGGGTTGAGGTTGAGCCGGTCGAGGGTGACCCACAGCTCCTCGCAGTCCCAGACGTCCGCGAAGGCGTCGTGGACCCGACGGCTCTGGCGGCTGTCCCAGAGGAGCTGGTGGTGGTACGCCTCGACGAAGCCGTAGATGAACAGGTGCCGGTCGAGTTCGGAGCGGAACTCCGGCTCCTCGTACCAGGACTCGGGGTCGTCGGGGTCCAGGCCCTGGAACTGCCAGGCGAAGTCGAGGAGTTGTGCGGCCTCGCCGGGGGTGATGGCCTCGCGGACGACGACGTAGCCGTACGTCTGCCAGAAGGCGAAGTCGTCTTCCGAGAGCACCCGCAGGGGCTGGGACTTCTTCAGGTCGCGCAGGGGGGTCGGGGCGAGGTAGGTCTCGCCGTCGGCGCTGAAGTAGGGGCGCGGGGAGGCGGCGCGATGGAGGAAGGGGTAGGGCGTCTGCATGCGATTCCTCTGGAAAACAAGGTCGAACAAGTGCGAGCACGTGCGGTTGAGATCCGGGAGAAGAGCACGATCGAGCGGGCCGCCCGCGCAGGTGCGGGCGGCCGGCGGTGGCCGCTTCGGTCAGCCGGCGACGACGGCCTCGGCCGCCGCCACGCCGCAGACGCGGGCGGCGCCGTAGGTGGCGATGTGCAGGGCGCCGCGCGGGGCGGCCTGGGGCAGGCCCATCTCCACGACGATCGTGTCGGGGCGGGCGGCGAGCAGGGTGTCGAGGGCGGCGGCCATCCAGGGGTGCCGGTGTTCGTCGCGGACGACGGCGACGACGCGGCGGCCGCCGGCGGCAGCGAGGACCTGCGCGGCGGCGTCGTCGCCGGTGCAGGAGCCGGTGGTGGTGCCGGGCAGCAGGCGGCGCAGTTCGGTCGCCGGGCCCCAGGGGGTCTGGTCGCCGACGGCGATGTTGCGGGCGGGCTCGAACTGGGCGACGTGCACCGGGGTGTCGAGCGGTGCGACGGCGCCGGTGCGGGTCACGCGCAGCGCGCGGCGGGCGGCGATCAGGCCGATCGCGGGGTCGGGTGCGGTGCCCGGTCCGGCCGTGCGGGCCTCGGCGGTCCAGCGGGCGAGGTCACGTACCCGGGCGGCGGCGTCGGCGAGCCGTTCCTCGGGCAGTTCGCCGGAGCGCACGGCGGCCACGAGCGCGTCCCGCAGGCCGAGGACGGTGCCCTCGTCGCACAGGCCGCCGCCGACACAGATGGCGTCGGCGCCGGCCGCGATGGCGAGGACCGCGCCGTGCTCCAGGCCGTAGGTGCCGGAGATCGCGCGCATCTCCATGCCGTCGGTGACGATCAGGCCCCGGTAGCCGAGTTCGTCGCGCAGCAGGTCGGTGAGGACGCGCGAGGAGAGGGTGCCCGGCCGGTCGGGGTCGAGGGCCGGGACGAGGATGTGCGCGCTCATGATCGCGCGGGTGCCGGCGGCGATGGCCGCGCGGAACGGGGGCAGTTCGCGGGCGTACAGGGTCTCGGCGTCGACGTCGATGCGGGGTACGGCGTGGTGGGAGTCGACGTTGGTGTCGCCGTGGCCGGGGAAGTGCTTGGTGCAGGCGGCGACGCCGGTGGACTGCAGGCCCTCGACCCAGGCGGCGGTGTGCCGGGCGACCAGGCCGGTGCTCGCGCCGAAGGAGCGCACGCCGATGACGGGGTTGTCGGCGTTGGCGTTGACGTCGGCGGACGGCGCCCAGTCGAAGTTGACGCCGCAGGCGGCGAGGCGCCGGCCGAGCTCGCGGGAGACGGCCCGGGTGAGGTCGGGGTCGTCGACGGCGCCGAGGGCGTGGTTGCCGGGGAAGGAGGAGCCGGTGCGCACGTCGAGGCGGGTGACGTCGCCGCTCTCCTCGTCGATGGCGACGAGCAGGTCGTCCCGTTCGGCGCGCAGTTGCCCGGTGAGCGCGGTGACCTGTTCCTCGGTGACGACGTTGCGGCCGAACAGGGCGACGGAGGCGAGGCCCTCACCGAGGCGGCGGCGCACCCAGTCGGGTGCGGTGGTGCCGTCGAACCCCGGCTGGAGGACGGCGAGGGCGTCCCGGGTGAGGGTGTCAGGGCCGGTGGCGAGTGTGGTCATCGGCGGGGTCATCCCTTCACGGCGCCGTCGGTCAGACCGCTGACAGCCTTGCGTTGCAGGAAGATGAAGAGGATCAGGATGGGCAGCGCGAACAGGGACGAGGCGGCCATGGTGGCGCCCCAGTCGTCGCCGAAGGCGGTCTGGAACTGCGACAGCCACAGCGGCAGGGTCTGCTTGTCGTTGGCCTTGTTGAGGATCAGGACGAGCGGGAACTCGTTCCAGGCGGTGATGAAGCCGAACAGCGAGGTCGCCATCAGACCGGGCGCGAGCAGCGGGAAGATGACCTTGACGAAGGCCTGGGTGCGGGTGCAGCCGTCGACCATCGCGGACTCCTCCAGCTCCTTCGGCACGGCGGCGACGTAGCCGCGCAGCGTCAGGACGGTCAGGGGCAGCACCATGACGGCGTAGAAGGCGGTCAGCGGGACGAGGCTGTCCAGCATGTCGGCGTCGCGGACGATCATGTAGATGGCGATGATCATGACCTCCCAGGGGGCCATCTGCGCCAGCATGAACGTCACGATGAAGGCGCGCCGGCCCTTGAACCGCAGCCGGGCGAGGGCGAAGGCGGCGAACAGGGCGATGACGAGGGAGATCAGCACCGAACAGACGGTCACCGTCACGGAGTTGCCGACCAGCGTCCAGAAGTTGTCCGCGTCGACGGCCTTCTGGAAGTGGCTGAAGGTGAGGTGCGTCGGGAACCACACGGGGTTCTCGGAGATGATGTCGCCGGTCGGTTTGAAGGCCGTGGCGAACATCCAGTAGACGGGGAACACGAGGCCGGCGAAGAGGACGACGGCCGTCGCGTTGGGCCAGATGCGGCCGAAGAGCGAGCGCTTCACAGCTCGTCCTCCTCTTGCTTGAGGACCATGCGCAGGTAGTACGAGGTCATGACGAGCAGCACCAGGATGGTCAGGAACGAGATGGCCGCGCCGACGCCGAAGTGCTGGTTGCCGACGCCCTGGACGAAGGCGTAGATCGGCAGGGTCTCGGTGAGGTGGTCCGGGCCGCCCTCGTTGATCGCGAAGATCTGCGGGAACGCCTTGAAGATCCAGATGACTTCCAGGAAGGTCGTCGAGTACAGGAAGGGCTTCAGGAACGGGAAGGTCACCGAGGTGAAGCTCTTCCAGGCGCCGGCGCCGTCCAGGGCGGCGGCCTCGTACAGCTCCCTGGGGATCGTGGTGGTGGCGGCGTAGAGGTTGATCGCCACGAAGGGGATCGACTCCCAGACCAGCAGCAGGATGACCACGGAGAAGGTGGAGGTCTGGGTGCCGAACCAGTTGTAGTCGGCCATGGAGTGCCAACCCAGCTTGTCCAGGACCCAGTTGACGACGCCGAAGCGCTGGGCGAACAGCCACTGGTAGACGGTGGTGGCCGCGATGACCGGCATGGCCCAGGCGAGGACGAGGCCGATCATGAGCAGCAGCCGCATCTTCCTGCCGAGGCGGGCGAGCAGCAGCCCGATCAGGGTGCCGAGCACCATGATCAGGGCGACGTTGATCGCGGTGAAGACGATGGAGCGCTCGACGACGTGCCAGAAGTCCGAACCCGTCAGGACCTCTTTGTAGTTGTCGGTCCCGTTCCACTCGGTGAGGTGCTGGATGAGCTGGCGCGGGTTGAGGTTCTGGAACGACAGCATGCCGTTCTTCACCAGGGGCCAGCCGAGCAGGACCAGGGTGGCCAGCAGCGCCGGCAGCAGGAGCAGATAGGGGGCGGCGGCGCCGCGGCGGGACGGGGACCGGGAGCCGCGGTCCTCACCCGTCGGCGGCCCCGCCGTCCGGGCCTTGCGGACAGCGGGCTCCCCGGCCGTGTCCGTGCCTTCGGTCTGCACTGACATGAGTTGTCATCTCTTCCGTGGCCGAACCGGCCGTACGAACGACTGCGCCGGGGGCGCCGGGTGCGGGCGCCCCCGGGACTGCTCAGTTCTGCTGGGCCAGGCGCTTGTCGATCTCGGACTCGACGTCCTTGGCGGCCGCCGCGGGGTCCTTGCCGTTCAGGACCGAGGTCATGTACGACTTGATCGGGTTCGGGGTGTTCTCCACCGCGGCCCACTCGGGGATGAGCGGGGTGGTGCCACCGCCGGCCGCGGCGGGGGCGGCGGCCTCGGCGGCGGGGTTGCCCTTGACGTTGCCCTCCAGGGACGCCTTGTTCGGCACGATGCCGCTGAGCTTGGCCAGTTCGCCCTCGTACTGGTCGGACAGGGCGACCTTCAGGAACTCCTTGGCCAGGGACTGGTGCTTGCTGTTCTGGGCGACGGCCAGGTTGGAGCCGCCGAGGAAGACGCCCTCGGGCTTGTCGGCACCGGCTCCGGGGATGGTGAAGTAGCCGAGGTCCTTCTCGATGGCCTTGTTGGCCTGGATGGCGGTGGCGGCCTCCCAGCCCATGCCGATGAACGCGCCGGTCTTGCCCTTGGCGAAGACCTGGGCCTGCTGCGGGGTCGCCTCGTCCTTGTCCTTGGGGGCCTTGGAGTAGGAGGCGTACTTCTTGTAGAGCTCCATGGCCGCGGCGACCTTGGGGTCGGCGAGGTTGGAGACGTACTTGCCGCCCTGCTTGGTGACCAGCTCGCCGCCCTGGCCGATGATGAGGCCGTCGAGGAAGTACCAGTTCTGGCCGGGCAGGTAGAGGGGCTCGGCGTCGGTCTTCTTGCCGATGGCCTCCAGGTCCTTGAAGAACTCGTCGCGGGTCTTCGGGGTGGTGGTGATGCCCGCCTTGGCCCAGATCGCCTTGTTGTAGATGACGACGCGGTTGGCGAAGTACCAGGGGGCGGCGTACTGCTTGCCTTCGTAGACGGAGGACTGCGAGACCGACGGCGTCCAGTCGGCGCCTATCTCCTTCTTGACGTCGGCGAGGTCGGCGAGGCCGCCGGTGGCCGCGTAGGCGGGGGTCTGGGTGTTGCCGACCTCCAGGACGTCCGGCGGGGTGTTCTCGGAGAGGGCGGTGGTGATCTTCTGCTGGATCCCGTCCCACTTCTGGATCTGGAAGTTCACCTTGGCGCCGGTCTGCTTCTCGAAGGCGGCCTGTACGTCCTTGGTCCACTGCGGCGGCGCCGAGCCGTCCATGGTCCAGACGGTCAGCGTCTGACCCTTCCAGCTGCTCGGTCCCGCGTCCTTGGAGTCGTCCTTGCTGTTCCCGCCACACGCCGCAACGGAGACCATCATGCCCGCGATCGTGATCGCGGCAGCGAGCTTGCGCTTCACGCCACCCTCCTCAGGGATGCCACTTGCCCCCCACGCCCTCGGCGGTGATCTGCGTACGACGCTGGTGCACACAGGGCTCGGGACCTGGCCACTAATGGTGTAGACCAGTACGGTGGAGCTTGGCCTAGACCTTTCGGGGTGTCAAGGGTGGTCCCGGAAGCCGATTCCGGCCGTTACGAGAACGTCACCGGAGGGCGTCCGTCCGCATCCGCCCCCTTCGTCCCGGCCCTCCGTGACACCGGACCGTTGGACTAGACCATAAGGCAGTCGACCGCTATAACGGGAGACCGTCGACACAGCCGGGAAGGCAGGCATGACCACCGACGTCAGCAGCGCCCAGTCGTACGAAGGGGCGCCCGGCCGCACCGCGCGCGTGCCGAAGTACTACCGGATCAAGCAGCAACTCCTCGCCATGACCGAGGCGTTGCAGCCCGGCTCGGCCATGCCCGCGGAACGGCTGCTGGCCGTCCGGTTCGACACCTCACGCACCACGATCCGGCAGGCGCTCACGGAACTCGTGGGCGAGGGCCGCCTCGACCGGATCCAGGGCAAGGGCACGTTCGTCGCCCAGCCCAAGCTGTACCGCACGCTCCGGCTGACCTCGCACACCGAGGACATGCGCGCCCAGGGACTCACCCCGGCCTCACGGATGCTGGACATCGGGGAGATCCCGGCGGACGAACAACTGGCGGGGCTGCTCGGCATCGGGCTCGGCGAGCGGGTGCTGCGCATCGAGCGGCTGCGGCTGGCGAGCGGCGCCCCGATGGCGATCGAGACGACCCATCTGTCCGCCCGGCGCTTCCCCGGACTGCGCCGCACGCTCGCGGACCGGCCCTCGCTCTACACGGCGCTCACCGAGGTGTACGGCGTCCATCTCGCCGAGGCCGACGAGACCATCGAGACCTCGCTGTCCACCCCGCGCGAGGCGCAGTTGCTCGCCACGGACGTGGGGCTGCCGATGCTGCTGCTGTCCCGGCATTCCCGGGACGCGCAGGGCACCCCGGTGGAGTGGGTGCGCTCGGTGTACCGGGGGTCGCGGTACAAGTTCGTCGCCGCGCTGAGCCGTCCGGCGGGGGAGACGGCGGTTCGACGGCGTCCCTGAGGGGCCTGCCGAACCGCCGGCCGTCAGTCCAGGAACGCCGTCTCGATCCAGCGGCGTACCGCGCGCGGGCGCATGCGGTGCAGGCGGTCCACGGTGTCGGCGACCTCCTGGGCGCCGCCCACCGACAGGAACTTCTCGCGCACCAGGTCGGAGTGGGCCGCCCGGGTCTCGGGGCCCGCCGCGCCGATCGGGATCAGCCGGGTGCGCGAGAGCGTACGGCCGTCCGTCAGCCGTACGGTGACCCGGGCGCCGGTCGCCTTGGTGGAGCGGGAGAAGTCCCGGCCGTCGGCCTCCAACGCGCCCACCAGATCGACCAGTTCGTCCCCGCCGAAGTTGCGCAGCCAGGGCACGGCCAGCTCGCCGGCCTCGCGCACCGCCTCGCCGAACGGCGCGTCGGACAGGAAGAGTTCGCGGGTCATGTCGGTGTCGTGGCGCAGCTGGATCCGCTTGGCCAGCGCCCAGCGGTCGGGGTCGTCGAGGTGCGGCGAGGAGAAGTCGTCCACACCGAACCCGCCGGTGAGCAGCGTGGTCGCGACGGGGTACGGCACGTCGAGGACCAGCGCGCCCAGCGGGGAGCCGGGGCCGGTGACGTAGCGGGCGGCCCGCTCCCCCGCGAACAGGGTGTACAGGGAGGCCTCGACGACGACCTCGGCCACGTCCTGCGGCCGCAGTGCGCCGAGTTCCCTGTGGATCTCGGCCGCGCAGTCCACGGCGGCGTCGATGCCGGGGCCGCCCGGGTGCATCTTGAACGAGAGGGTGTCCGTGTGCCAGCGGCGGCCGAGCCCCTTGGCCACGGCCTGCGGCAACGGCACGGTCGCGAACCGGGCGAGGAAGCCGTCGCTGTGCTCGATGATGTCGGGCGCCCCGCGCAGCCCCGCGTACGCGGCGTCGCAGGCGTCCATCGCGGTGCGCACCGGGGTGAAGGTGTTGAACAGCCGGGCGTCGCTGGCGAGGAAGGCGCGCATCAGCGGCCAGTTGGGCATCGCGAAGGCCAGTCCGAAGGCGTTCTCGAAGTGCGTCGCCGGTGCCCGGTCGCAGTGCAGCCGTCCGGCGACCGCCCCGGCGAGGTGGGTGTGCACGGCGCTCTGGCCGCGCAGCGGACCGAGGGTCGCGGAGGCGGTGATCCGGGCCGCGCACTCGTTGGCCGCGACCACCGCGGTCAGCAGCGACAGCCCGTCCAGCCGACGGGCGTAGGCGAAGGCGAGCGGCACGGCGACCGTGGAGTTCGACAGGTGCCCGGCGTACGCGGTGTCGTCCAGGTTGAGCCAGGAGCCGAGCGCGGCGAACACCCCGGCCGCCTGGCGCGGATCGCGCTGCATGGGGTGCCCGAAGGCGGCCACCAGCCGTCTGCCGAGCGGGTGTTGCAGACCCGCGCGGATGGAGGCGACCTGGGAGAGCACCTGGCTCGCGGCCAGTTTCAGCACCCGGCACGGGATGTCGCTCGGGCGCAGCGTCGCGGCCCAGTGCGACAGTTCGCGCAGCGGGGTGTCGGCGGGGGCGCGGCGGCGGCCGACCCGGGACGGGGTGCCGTACGGCTCGCCCCAGTCGGCGCACAGCGCCCGGGCGACGCTCTCCGCGAGGACGGCGGTCATGGCGGATACACCTTCCGTGCGTCGAGGGGGACACGGCTGCGGGAGCACCGACGGTCCCGGTGCTCCCGCAGGGTCGGACGTGCGTGGGCGGTGTTACGCGGCCGGGACCTTGTCGAGGAAGCCGTAGACACCCTTGATCCGGCCGGCGTCGTCGGTCACGAGGACGTCGAAGCCGATGGCGATCGGCTCGGCGCCCGGCTCGGTCACCAGGCCCCACTGGAAGCGGGCCTGGTTGTGGTGGGCGTCGACGGTGCCGTGCAGTTCGAAGGCGAGGCCCTGGAACTGCTCGCGGGCACCGGCCACCACGGCCCCGAAGCCCTCGTGGCCCTCGACCGCGGCGAGCGGGTCGATGTACGGGGCGTCGGCGGTGAACAGCTCGGCGATGGCCGCGGCGCGCTTGTCGGCGTCCGCCTCGTTCCAGATGTCGAGGTAGCGGGTGACGGTGGTGGTCAGGTCGCTCATGCGGGCGATCTCCTTCGTGGTGTACAACTTCGGTTCTCGGACAGGTGGTTCAGGGGGTGGCCGGCGCCCACACCGGGAGGGCTCCGGGGAGCACCTCGAAGGTGGCCGCGCTGCCGATGCCGGGCTGGTACTCGCCGTCGTGCTCCAGCGGGAGGCGGCGGCCGTCGGTGCGCTCGACGGTGATCGTGCGCCCGCGGGCGTAGACGGTCGCCGGATGGTTCATGTGGGCGGCGTTCAGGGTCAGTTCGGGCACCTGGTCCGCCGGGACGCCGCCGCCGATGACACAGACGTCCAGCAGTCCGTCGTCCAGCAGCGAGTCGGGCAGCACCAGGAACCGGCCGCCGCGGTAGCGGCCCCCGCCGACGTTGGCGAGGACCGTGGGGCCCTCGTGCACCACCCGGCCGTCGACCGTCACCCGGCCCGGGTACGGCGGGTATCCGGCGGCCGTGTCGGCATAGGCGCGGGCGTAGCGCTCCCGGCCCCTCAGCGGCAGCTGCCTGGCGGTGAGCAGCGCGTCGGCGATCACGCCCGAACAGGCGCCGAGGTACACGTAGTTGCGGGTCTCGGCGAGGCGGGCCAGGTCGAGGCGGCGCAGCCGGACGCTGCCGCCGACGCCGGTGTCGGTCAGGATCGCCTTCAGCGACTCGCTCCAGGGCCGCTCGCCCCACAGCATCTTGTAGCCGGAGTTGCCGGTGCCGCCGGGCACGACCGCGAGGGCGGCGTGCGTGGCGGTGGGCACGAGTCCCTGTACGGCCTCGCGGACGGTGCCGTCCCCGCCGATGACGACGATCAGATCGGGCGCGCCCGGGGCGGCGGCGGCCGGCCGCCCCAGGGCCCGGCGCACGGCGGCCGTGGCATCGCCCGGTCCGGTGGTGAGGTGCACCTCGGTGTGCTCCAGGCAGGAGGCGCACAACTGGCGTACCTCCTCGACCAGTTCGGGCGAGTGGCTGCCGGAGGCGGGGTTGCCCAGGACGAGTGCCCGGGTGGGGGCCGGGGCTGCGGTCTCTGCCATGTCGGGCGTGCTCCTTCCCGTCGGACGCACCGGCGGTGGACCGGCCATCCATGACTCTGCCAAGCGCGGCTGATCCGGCGCTGACGCGCGGCTGACACCGCTCCGGGCGGCACCGGTCGCGTCAGTGTCCGGTCAGGTCCGGGGTCTCGAATGGACGAATCGGTGCGTTGGCGGCAACTCTCGCCTCGGCGCACCGACTTCCGCATACACCGCGAAAGGAGTGATGCCCATGACCGCGCCGACCCGTCCGGCGGCCCTGCCTCCCGGCAGGTACACCGCCGAACTGCGCCGTGAGGCGGCCCGGTTCGCCGGGGCCGCCCGGGCGATACCGCTGTCCGAGCCCGTCCCGGCCTGCCCGGGGTGGACGCTGGGCGACCTGGTCCGGCATGTGCGCCAGGGCCACGACTGGGCCACCACGATCCTGGCCACGCGCAGCACCGAGTTCATCCTGCCCGGCGGCGACCTGTCCGGGTCCGGCTCCCCCGACGAGGACAGGAGCTGGACCGAGCGGGTGGCCGAGCTCGGTGCCCGGGGAGGGGCCCAGGAGAGCCGGCTCGCCGACCCGGAGCTGCGCGCACGGTTCGTCGTCGAGGGCGCGGACCGGCTCGTCGAGGCGATCGACGGGGTGGGCCCCGAGGTGCCGGTGTGGGCCCCGCACGGCAGGCAGAACAAGGAGTTCTGGCCGCGCTGGGCGGTGTTCGAGACGGCCGTGCACCGGGCCGACGTGTACGGCATGGCCGGTCTGCCGTTCACACCGGCCGCGGAGGTCGCGCTGGACTGCGTGGACTTCTGTCTGGCCGCCTTCGGGGTGCCCGAGGCGAGGCCGTTCCTGTCGCCGCTGTTCGCCGAGGTGCCCCGCGGCGGACAGACGCTGTGCTTCCGCTCGACGCGGGAGTCGGTGTACGGCCCGTCGAGCTGGCTGGTCACCTGCGCCGCGGGGGGCGTCGAGGTGACCCGGGAGATCCCGGCCGGCACACGGGCGGACGCCACCGTGGTCGCCGCGCCCGCGGACCTGCTGCTGGTGGTCAAGGGGCGGCTGCGGCCGGGGAGCCCGCGCGTGACGGTCCGGGGCGACCGCGAGCTGCTGGACTTCTGGCTGAGCCACGCCGTCTCCTGAGCCCCGGTCACCGGTACGGCGAAGGACCCGGGTCCGCCGAGCTCTCCCTCGGCGGACCCGGGTCCTTCGGCGTCGGCGGCCCGTCACCAGGTGACGGGCAGTTCCTCCAGGCCGTAGACGATCGTGTTCTCGCGGAAGCGGACCTCCTCGGGCGGCACGGCCAGGCGCAGCGTGGGGAAGCGGGCGAAGAGGGCGCTCAGGCACACCTCCAGCTCCATCCGGGCCAGCGAGGCACCGGGGCACAGGTGCGCGCCGAAGCCGAAGGCGAGGTGGCCCGAGGCGTTGCGGCGGATGTCGACGCGGCCGGCGCCGGGGTAGACGGACTCGTCGTGGTTGGCGGCGGGGATCGCGACGATCACACCGTCCCCCTTGCGGATCGTGGCCCCGTTCAGCTCGACGTCGTCCACGGCCGCGCGGACCTGGTTGTCCTGCGAGATGGACCAGTAGCGCAGCAGCTCCTCGACCGCCGGCCGGTACAGGGCGGGATCGGCGCGGAGTTCGGCCAGTTGGGCCGGGTCGCGCAGCAGGCTCAGGACGCTGAGGCTGATCTGGTGGGCGGTGGTCTCGTGCCCGGCAACGAGGAAGAAGCGGGCCATCGCGACGAGGTCCGCGTGCGTCAGCTCGCCGGCCGCCACGTACCGCGTGGCCAGCCGGCTGATCAGGTCGTCGCGCGGCTCGGCGGTGCGCTGCGCGGCCAGGCGGTCCAGGAACCGCGTCATCTCGGCGAAGGCGGCGTACGTCTCCTCGGGGCCGGCCTCCTGGGAGAGGATGACCTGGCTCTGCTCGGTGAAGTCCGCCTCGTCCTGCTCCGGGACGCCGAGCATCCGGGCGATCACCAGCGAGGGCAGCCGGAGCGCGAAACTCCGTACCAGGTCGACCGGGTTGGGGCCCTGTTCGATCTCGTCCAGCAGCCGCGCGACGAGCAGTTCGACCTCGGGGCGCAGGGCGCGGGTGCGGCGGGCGGTGAACTCGGTCAGCGCCATCCGGCGCAGCCGGCCGTGCTCGGGGTCGTCCATGCGGCTGAAGGACATGACGCCGGGCTCGGGCGGCAGCTGGATCCGGATGGGGAAGCCGGGCTGCTGGTCGTCGGAGCTGAACCGGTGGTCGCCCAGCACCTGGCGGACGTCCGCGTGCCGGGTCACCAGCCAGGCCTCGCCACCGCGGATCCGCACGCGCAGCGGGGGTCGTTCTCTCAGCTCCGCGTAGGCGTCGGGCGGTGTGTAGGGGCAGGAGCGGGGCATGGGCCAGGCGGGGAGTTCTGACATGGAGTCCTCCGGCGGTGTGGCAGGAACGGCGATGTTTCGGCCATGTTGACGAAGGGAGCTGACCGGATTCTGATGTACGGCTGACGGGCACGCGGAGTGGTGTCCGCGTGCCCGTCGGGTGTGGCCGGCGCTGTTCGCCCGGCTCAGGAGGCCTTCGCCCGGCCGGGCAGCAGCTGGACCAGGGCGGCCACCACCGCGCAGATCCCGGCCTGCACCAGCAGGCTCGTGCCGAAGGCGTGGGCGTAGGGGTGGGCGCCGGTGCCGTGGCCGACGACGCCGAAGAAGACGACGCCGATCACCGCGATGCCGATGGCGTTGCCCATCTCCTGTGCGGTGGAGAACACCCCGGAGGCGGCGGCCGCGTGGTGCGGGGCCACGCCTTCCAGGACCAGGGAGGCGAGCGGGGCGATGACGAAGCCCATGCCGAAGCCGGCGACCACCATGGCCGGAATGCACCAGACCACGGAACCGCTGCCGTCCAGCTCCCACGCGGTCACGGCGAGGGCCACGTTGCCGACCGCCTGGATCAGCGCGCCGATGGTCAGCACCTGCTTGCCGAGCCTGGCCGCGACCTTCGGCGACTGCGCGGAGCCGATGAAGAAGCCGAGGCCGAGCGGGATGAACAGCAGCCCGGAGCGGAGCGCGGACAGCCCGCGGCCCTCCTGGAGGTAGAGCGCGAGGACCAGGAAGAAGGAGGCCATCGCGGCGAAGAACACCAGCAGGGAGACCACGCCCACGCCGAACGCCCGGTCCTCGAACAGGCTCGGGTGGACCAGCGGCGACTTGTCGCGGGCGGCCTTGCGACGCTGGGTCCACCAGAACGCGGCCAGCAGCGGCACCGCCGCGATCAGGCACTCCCAGGTCCAGGTCGGCCAGCCCTGCTCGCGGCCCTGGACCAGCGGCAGCACGATGGCGGTGAGGCCGGCGGTCACCAGGATCACGCCGGTCCAGTCGAGGCCGGTGCGGCCCTCGGCCCGGGACTCGGGCACCGTCTTCGGGGTGAGCAGCAGGACGACGGCGCCGATCGGGGCGTTGATCAGGAAGATGGTCCGCCAGTCCCAGCCGAAGATGTCGGCCTTGATCAGCAGACCGCCGATCAGCTGACCGAACACGGCCGAGGCGCCCATCGTGATGCCGTAGGCGTTGAACGCGGCGACCCGGGCCTTGCCCGTGTAGGCCGTGGTCAGGATGCCGAGCACCTGCGGGATGACGAGGGCCGCCGCGGCGCCCTGCACCGCGCGCGCCACGATCAGCTCGGCCATGTTCGGGGCGATGCCGCAGACCAGCGAGGACAGCGTGAACAGGGCCAGGCCGATCGAGAACACCTTGCGGCGGCCGTAGAGGTCGCCGAGCCGGCCGCCGGTGATGAGCATGGCGGACAGGCCGATGTTGAAGGTCGCGGCGACCAGCTGGATCTCGGCGCTGGTCGCGTGCATGTCGCGTTGGAGCGAGGGGATGGCGACGTTGACGATGAAGAAGTCGACGTTGGCGATGAAGAGGCCGGCCAGCACCACCAGGAGTGCACCCCAGGCGGGCTTGCCTCCACCCTCCTCGATGTCCGGTGGCGGGGCGGCCGAGGCCGCGCTGCCGGTCAGTTCCGCTTCGGTGGTCATGGACGACCCTCCTAGGTCGTTTCTGTGCTGGTGGGGGGCGTGCCGGCGGGTCTCCGCGCGGCGTGCCGGGGCACGGGACGGCACTCGGTGCGACAGTCCTTCCGAGCACTGTCCCGCGCCCCGCTGACACGGCGCTGACGCGGACCTCGGCACCCGGTGGCCGCGGCGGTCAGCCCACCGGTCCGGCGGTCAGCCGCTGGAGCCGGTGCGCGAAGTGCGCGGTGACGGCCTGGGCGTGGGTGTCGATGTAGAAGTGGCCGCCCTCGTACTCGTTGTGCCCGAGGTACCGGGGGGTGCGGCCGGCCCAGTGGGACATGGCGTCCGGGGCCTCCTGGAGCGGGTCGCTGCGCCCGCCGTAGGAGGCGAGCGGGCAGCTGACGCCGGCGCCGTCGTCGTCGTAGTCCCCGGCGACCCTGAGATCGGCGCGCAGTGCGGGCACGACCAGGGCGAGCATCTCGGGGTTGTCGTAGACCTCGGCCGGGAAGGAGCCCAACTTCTTGATCCACTCGATGAGTTCGGGCTCCGGCATGCGGCTCTGCTCCTCGGTCGGCTTGAAGAAGCCGACGGGCGACCAGCCGGACATGCCGACCATGACGGGGGCCGGGCCGCCCTCCTCCTGCATGCGGATCGCCAGCCGGAACGCCAGCTGGGCGCCGAGGCAGTGCCCGAAGAAGGCGAACGGCCGCTCGTCCAGGTCGTTCAGCACCGCCTCGTGCAGGGCGTCCAGCAGGGGCCAGAAGTTCTCGTACGTCTGCTCCTCGCGGCGATTGTGCCGGCCGGGCAGGGTGACGGCCTGTGCGGCGATGTCCGGCGGGAGCAGGCGTTCCCAGTCGCGGTAGATGATGGCGCCGCTGCCCGCGTGGGGCAGCAGGAACAGCCGGATCGAGGCGTCGGGCGAGGGCTCCACGGGGTGGAACCAGTGGCCCTCGCTGGACATCTGGCTGCCCGGGGCGGCGGTGGCGGTGGTCACGGCTGCGTACTCCCAACGGTGGTGGACGGGCCGAGGGCGCGCAGCGCGGGCAGCAGCACCTCGGCGATCTCCTTCAACTGCGGCTCCGGATCGAGGGATCCGATCCGTACGACCAGGTGCCGGGCGCCGGCCCGGACGTAGCCGCCGAGCCATGCGGCGCACTTCTCGGCGCTGCCCCAGGCGTAGGCCTGGATGGTGCGCATCTGCTCCAGGGAGCGGCCGTAGTAGTGGCTGATGTAGTGCTCCAGTTCGGCCCGGGCGGTGCGCTCGTCGCTGTTCACGGTGACCGTGGCGTACAGCGCGGGCGTGACGGTGCGGCCGGCCTCCGCGGCGATCTCCGAGAGCCGGTGGCGGGCGCGGGCGTAGGCGTCGACGTCGGGCAGGAACGGCAGCCAGCCGTCGTAGCGGGCGGCGGCGCGGGCGAGGACCTTGGGGGTGTCGCTGCCGGCCAGCCAGAGCGGCGGCCCGCCGGGGACGGCCGGTGCGGGCAGCCGGTCCAGGTGCTCGGCCTGCCAGAACCTGCCCTGGAACTCGCTGGGTTCGCCCTCCTCGCCGGACCGCCAGGCCGCGCGCCACAGCGCGGTGATCTCGTCGAGGCGCCCGACCCGGCCCTGGAAGGAGGCGCCGACGGAGGCGAACTCCTCCTCGGTCTCGGCCATCGGGAAGCCCGAACCGAGGCCCAGGATCAGCCTGTTCGCGGCGACGTGGCTCAGGCTCGCGACCAGGTTGGCGCCGATGAGGGGGTGGCGCAGGGCGGGGGTGAGGGCGGCCGTGCCGACGGTGATGTGCCGGGTGGCGGCGGCCGCGGCCGAGAGGACGACCAGGGGGTCCAGCCGGGGGCGGGCGGTCAGGGAGTCCCCGGCCCACAGGGAGTCGAAGCCGAGCGCTTCCGCGGTCCTGGCGAAGTCGAGCAGAGGGGCCGCGGCGTAGGTGCCGTTGATGGCCTGCTCCCGGGTGGGCAGGAGGATGCCGATGCTCAGTGCGGTCACAGTGTGCTCCCCAGGGGGTGCCGGGCCGGTGCCGTCAGCCGGTCGCGCACCGCGCGGCGCAGGATCTTGCCCGACGGGTTGCGCGGCAGGGCGTCCACGACGTGGTAGGTGCCCGGGATCTTGTAGTCGGCGATGCGGCCCCGCAGGGACAGCAGGAGTTCGCGGGGGGTGGCGCTCGTGCCGGGCCGCAGGACGACGGCCGCGTGGACGCTCTCGCCCCAGCGGTCGTCGGGCAGGCCGACCACGGCCGCCTCGGCGACCGCCGGGTGCGCGGCGAGGGCCTTCTCGACCTCGGCCGGGTAGATGTTCTGTCCGGCGACGATGATCGTGTCGTTGATGCGGTCGCACAGGTGGAGGTGGCCGTCCTCGTCGAGGTAGCCGGCGTCGCCCATGTGCAGCCACTCCCCCACCAGGGTGCGGGCGGTGGCCTCGGGCAGGTTCCAGTAGCCGAGCATCCGGGAGGGTGTGCGGACGCAGATCTGGCCGATGGCGCCGGGCGGCAGGGTGTCGCCGTCGGGGCCGACGACCTTGATCTCGGTGCCGGGGCAGGGCAGGCCCACCGAGGTGAGTCTGGTGCTGCCCGGGTGATGGGCCGCCGGCGGCAGGCACACGGCCACGCTGCCGGTCTCGGTGCTGGCGTAGATCTGGGCGAACTCGCAGTCGTAGGTGGCCAGGCACTGTTTGAGCAGGGTCTCGGACATCGGCGCGGCGCCGTAGGCGATCTTGCGCAGTGAGCTGAACGCCTCGGGTCCGGCACCCCGTTCGGCCGCCATCGCCTGGAGCATCGCGGGCGCGGCGAAGGTGGTCGTCACGCGGTGCTCGCGGATGAGGCGGACCGCTTCCTGCGGGTCGAACTGCGGCATGATCACGCTGGTGCCGCCTGCGTTGAAGGTGTGCAGGAACCAGCCGATGCCGGCGACCCCGAAGCCCGGCAGCGAGATCAGGGCGACGTCCTCGGGCAGCCAGTCGATCCAGTCGACGCCCGCGGCGCGGCTCGCGTGCGGCAGGGTGAAGAAGCTGCGGTGGGCGAGGACGGCGCCCTTGGGCAGGCCGGTGGTACCGCTCGTGTAGATCTGGACGACGGCGTCGTCCGGGCCGGTGCCGGGCGCGAGGTCGGTCTCGGGCTGGTCGGCCGCCCAGGCCGACAGGCCGGCGCCGCGCGCGGGTTCGCCGTAGGGGTCGGTGCCGTCGACGCGGATCACCTTGCGCAGTCCGCGCAGTTGGTGGCGGACTTCTGCGACGGTGTCCCAGAACTCGTCGTCCACGAAGATCAGCGCGGCCCGCGAGTCGCGCAGGATGTGGTCGACCTCGTGCGGGGTGAGCCGCCAGTTGACCGGGACCAGGACGGCACCCGCCTTGGCGCAGGCGATCATCACGAGGTAGTAGTTCGCGGACTCGCGGCCCAGGTAGGCGACCCGGTCGCCGCGCCGGATCCCGCTGGTGCGCAGGGCGTGGGCGGCGCGGTTGCTGTCGCGGTGGAACTTGTCGTAGGTGGTGACCCGGCCCTCGCAGACGATCGCGGGGTGCTCCGGTCGGCTTCCGGCGTGGGCCCGGGAGGAGTGGTGGAGCGTCCAGCGCTCCCTGGGTATGTCGGTCATGGTGGTGGTGTCCCGTCCCTTGGTGTTCACGCTGCCGGGGCGAGCTGCCCGTCGAGGAACCGGGCGAGCGCGCGGACCGTGGGGTGGTCGTGGGTGAGGGAGGCCGGCAGGGGCAGCCGGAACGCCTGTTCCAGCGCGGCCTTGACCTGCTGGGCCATCAGGGAGTCCAGGCCCAGCGACACGAATTCGCAGGTCACGTCCAGTTCGTCGGCCTCCTCCAGGTGCAGCACGGCGGCGACCCGCTCGCGGACGGCGCCGGTGACGGCGGCGAGGCGTTCGGCCTCGGGCAGTGCGGTGAGGGCCCGCAGGTCGAGGCCGGTGCCGTCGTCGTCGGTGGTGCGCCGGGCGAGCCGGTCGTAGAACAGGTCGCCGGTGACGCTGCCGGAGACGTAGCGGTCCCAGTCGAACTCGCCGACGATCCGCTGGGTGCGCGGGCGCCCCCACAGCCGGGCGAGGGTGTCCAGGGCGCGGGTCGGGGAGAAGAAGCGGACGCCGCTGCGTTCGATCTCCTCGCTGAGGTGCTCCTCCAGCCGGGCCGACATGCCGACCCGGGCCCAGGCCCCCCAGTTGACCGACAGCCCCGGCACCCCGCGCCGGGCACGCCACTCGGCGAGCGCGTCGAGGGCGGCGCTGGCGGCGGCGTAGTGGCCCTGGGTGGCGCCGCCGAGGACGGAGGCGATGGAGGAGTAGGTGACGAAGAACTCCAGGTCCGGGAAGGACTCCTCGGCGGCCTCGTGCAGCAGCCAGCCGCCGTAGGCCTTCGCGGCGAGCTGGGCGTCGATCGACTCCCAGGTCAGCTCCGAGATGAGCTTCTTGTCGTAGGAGCCGGCGGCGTGCACGATCCCGCCGAGCGGGTACGGTCCGGCCGCGAGGTGGCGGACGAGCCGGCGCACGTCCTCGGGGCGGGAGACGTCGGCGCGTACGACGTCGATCTCGGCGTCGGCGGCGAGGTCGGCGAGGAGTTCGCCGGCCTCCTCGGTGGCCCGGCCGCCGCGGCTGACCAGGGTCAGGTGCCGGGCGCCGAGCGCGGCCAGTTTGCGGGCGGTGACCAGGCCGAGGCCGCCGAGGCCGCCGGTGACGAGGTAGGTGCGGTCGGGGCGCAGTCCGCTCGGTCCGTCCTCGGCGGTCCGGTCGGACCGCCGTTCCTGCGCCGGGTCCTCGGGCAGGGCCACCCAGGTGCGGCCGGCCGGGTCGGACAGGGCGGTGCGCAGGGCCTCGCCGGTCTCGTCGAGGCGGAAGCGGGGCGCGGTGGCGTCGGCGCCGGTGGCGTGCACGACGGCGGGGGCGGGCACGGTGAGCGTGGAGCGGAAGGTGCCGTCGTACCGGACGAGGACCTCGTCGCCCGGCGCGAACCCGGTGCCGTCGGCGGCGGCGAGGACCGTGCCGTGGGCCAACTGGCCGAGCAGCGGCGGGGGTTCCTCCTCGCCCGGGGTCTCCTCGGCGCGCTCGGCCCGGCCGGTGTCGAGGGCGGTGCGGGCGTCCTCGGCGGTCAGGCCGACCAGCCGCACCCGGACCTGTACCTCGCCGTCCCCCGGCGCCCGGTCGGTGACCGGGGCGAGGGCCAGGTCGGACAGGTCGCCGGAGTCGGCGGCGCGCAGTTCGAAGCCCCCGCTCCAGGTGAGGGTGGAGTCACCGGCGAGCAGCCGGCGGACGTAACGGCGGCCGGGGCGGTAGGCGACCTGGAACTCGCCGGGCGGCTCGGCCCGCCATTCCTCGGCGAGCGGGGCGAGGCCGCTGCCCGGGGCGAGGTCGACCAGGGTGGCCCGGTACTGCGGGTACTCGGTGAGCAGCACCCGGCCGAAGCCCCACAGGGTGGCGGCGCCGAGGTGCCCGCCGTCGCCGGCCGGGTCGCCGGGCAGCCACTGGGCGCCCTCGGTGACGAGCCAGAGCCGGGGCGGCCGGGAGGCGGCCTCCAACGCGCCGGTCAGGGCGAGGAGTTCGCGGTAGTTGTCCTCGCACTCGGCGCGCAGCCGGCCGGCGGACATGGGCTCCGCGCGCTGCCGCCACAGCCGGCAGACGTCGGTGACGGTCGGGTCGTCCAGGGCCGCCTTGAGGTCGGTGAGGTCGGTCAGCCAGGTGACCTTCAGACCGGGTTCGGCGGCCAGTTCGGCGGCGCGTGCGGCGGAGGGGTCGAGCAGGACGACGTGCCGGGCCGGGGCGTGCTCCGCCGCGGGCAGGGCGCGGCGCACCCAGTCGGGGCGGTGCAGGAACTGACGGCGGCCGCCGCGTCCCTCGGGGCGGGCCATGCGCACGCCGAGCAGCTCGGCGACCGGGTCGCCGTTCTCCAGCAGCAGCACGTCCGCGAGGCGCCGGTCCTGTTCGCCGCGCACCCGGGCGAGGACGCTCAGGTTCTCGCCGCGCGGCTTGCGGAAGTGCCGTACCACCGCGATCTCGCGCGGCGCGAACACCGGCCCCTCGGGGTCGAGGACGACCAGCGCCTGCACGGCCGCCTCCAGCAGCTCGGCGGGCACGTGCTCGACGGCGGTGGCGTCACGGCCGGTCAGCTCGCCGGTGACCAGGCCGTCGCCGTGCCGGGCGGCGCGCAGGAGCAGCCGCATGCGGGGGCCCTGGGGGCGGCCGACGGAGGCGAGGTCGGTGTAGATGTCCTCGTCGTCGATGTGCTGGGCGGCGGGGGCCAAGCCCTCCGCGGGAAGGGCCGCCATGTGCCGTCGGTCGTCTGCGGGTCCGTCGTGGCTGGTCGCGCCCCGCGGCGGAGCCGCATATCGATACAGCCCCGCACCCCTTCGGGGCGCTGCCGAACCGGTCTCGTTCAGCATGGCGGCGAGTTCGGCCAGCTCCGAGACGGGGACGAGGGGTTCGGGGTCGGCGGCGACGACGGCGGTGGCGTGCAGGTTCTCCTCGCCGCCGACGGTCGTGAACACCTCGACCTCGGCGCCGCCGCCGTGCCGGGGGCGCCAGCGGGTGGTGAGCGCGGTCAAAGTCTCGGCGGGCAGCTCCAGCGGGGCGAGCAGTTTCAGCTCGCGCACGGCGGAGCGGGCGTGGCCCTGGACGGCGTCCTGCACGGCGAGCAGCAGGTCGACGTAGGCACCCGCGGGCAGCACGGTGCGGCCGCCGTCGGCGAGGTCGGCGAGCGCGCCGAGCTCCTCGGCGGTGAACTCGGCGTTGAACTCCCGCACCCCGCTGGCGAATCGCTCCTCGGTGCCGAGCAGCGGGTGGCGGGCGGGGCCGCCGGTGGCGGTGCGGCGCGGGGTGACGGAGGGCAGCCAGTAGCGCTTGCGCTGGAAGGCGTAGGTGGGCAGGTCCACGCGGGCGGGCGCCGGGTGCCCGGCGTGGTAGCCGGTCCAGGAGACGTTCAGGCCGGCCGCGTAGTAGTCGGCGAGCGCGGTGAGGGTGGTCGCGGTCGTGGTGTCCCGGCGGCGCAGGCTGGCCAGCCACAGGTGGTCCTCGACGCTCACGCCGCGCCGGGCGAGCGCGGTCAGTCCGGCCTGCGGGCCGATCTCGACCATGGCGTGCCGGCCGCGCTTGGCGACGGCCCGGATGCCGTCGAGGAAGCGGACGGGCTCGCCGATGTGCCGCACCCAGTAGTCGGGGGTGCCGATCTCGCGGAAGCGGGCGAGGCGTCCGGTGACGTTGGAGACGATGCTGATCTGCGGCTCGTGGAAGGCGATGCCGTCGAGGGCGGCGCGGAAGTCGTCGTAGACCTCGGCCATCAGCGGCGAGTGGAAGGCGTGCGAGACCTTCAGCCGCTCGACACGGACGCCCTTGCCCTCCAGGATCCCGGTGACCTCCGCCAGCGCGGCCGTCGCCCCCGAGATCACCGTCTGGTCGGGGGCGTTGATCCCGGCCAGCGCCAGGTCGTCGTGGCCCTCCAGCAGCGGGGCGACCTCGTCGACCGGGGCGGCGACGGCGGCCATGCCGCCCTCGGTGCGCACGGCCTGCATCAGCCGGGCGCGGGCGGCGACCAGGGTGACCGCGTCGGGCAGGCTGAACAGCCCGGCCACGGCGGCGGCCACCACCTCGCCGATGCTGTGCCCGATGAGCACGTTGGGGCGGGCGCCCCAGGCCAGCCACTGCTGGGCGAGGGCGTACTCCAGGGTGAACAGGGCGGGCTGGGTGTACTCGGTCCGGTCGATCGCCTCGGGGTCGTCGGCGATGCCGAGCAGCAGCGCGCGCACGGAGCGGCCGAGCGGGGCGGCGAACAGCTCGTCGCACTCGTCCACGTGGGCGCGGAAGACGGGCAGGGCCGCGTAGAGGGCGGCGCCCATGCCGGCGTACTGGGAGCCCTGGCCGGTGAACAGGAACGCGGTCTTGCGGATGCCCGAGGGCCCCGCGTGCTCGGCCTCGGCGGCGTGGACCAGGAGCTTGTCCAGCGCCGTCCGGTCGGCGACGGGGGCGGCGATCCGGTACGGGTGGTGGGTGCGTGTGGTGTTGGCGCTGTGGCAGAGCGCGGAGACGGACACCTCGGGCCGCCGGTCCAGCAACTCCCGGTACCGTCCGGCCAGTTCGCGCAGGGCGGCCGCGTTCTTGGCCGACAGGGTGAACAGCGGTGCCGCGCCCGCCGGTTCGGTGCCCGGCGCCGGGCCGGCCGGCGCCGGCTCGGGTGCCTGCTCCAGCACCACGGCGCCGATCGTCCCGGCGAACCCGAAGCTGTTGACGACGGCCCGCCGCACCTCGGCCTCCCAGGGCTCGCAGGCGGTGGGCACGCGCAGCGGGTACAGGTCCCAGGGGATGCGGCCGGAGGGCGTCGTCAGGTTGAGGTGCGGGTAGACCGTGCCGGCGCGCAGCTGGAGCACGGTCTTGATGACGCCGACGATGCCGGAGGCGGGCTCCATGTGACCGAGGTTGGTCTTCGCCGAACCGACCAGCACCGGGCGGTCCTTGGTGTGGGAGTCGACGAAGACGTCCCCGATGGCGCCGAACTCGATGGGGTCGCCGAGCGGGGTGCCGGTGCCGTGCGCCTCGACGTAACTGATGTCCCCGGGTGTCAGCCGGGCCGCGTCGAGCGCGCTGCGGATGACCTTCTCCTGGGCGGGCCCGTTGGGCACGGTCAGTCCGGCGCTGTCGCCGTCCTGGCCGACCGCCGTGCCGCGCACCAGGGCGAGGATCCGGTCGCCGTCGCGCTCGGCGTCGGACAGCCGCTTGAGGACGACGATGCCGCAGCCCTCGGCGCGCGCGTAGCCGTCGGCGGACTCGTCGAACGTCTTGCAGCGGCCGTCGGGCGCGAGCATCTGGGCGTTGGAGAACATCACCGGGATGCGCGGGTGGTGCAGGGCGTTGACGCCGCCGCACAGCGCGATGTCGGTCTCGCCGGCGCGCAGGGCCGTCACGGCGAGGTGCAGGGCGACCAGCGAGGAGGAGCAGGCGGTGTCGACGCTCATGCTCGGGCCGCGCCAGCCGAGGAAGTACGACAGCCGCCCGGACAGCGGGAACATGGTGATGCCGGAGGCCAGATGGCCGTCCAGCTCCTCGTACGGCAGCGAGTCCAGCTCCAGGGCGTAGTCGATGGAGCTGGCGCCGATGTAGACGCCGCCGTTGCCGCGGCGCAGCGGGGCCGGGTCGATGCCGGCGTGCTCCAGCGCCTGCCAGGCGGTCTCCAGCAGCAGCCGCTGCTGGGGGTCCATGTAGCGGGCTTCCTTCGGGGAGATGTTGAAGAAGCCGGCGTCGAACAGGTCGATCCGGTCGAGGAACCCGCCGGCCGAGGCGATGATCTTGCCCTTGTCGTCGGGGCCCTGCGGGGTGAACGCGTCGACGTCCCAGCGGTCCCGGGGGATCGGGCGGATCCCGCTCCCGCCGTCCCGCAGGAAGGCGTCGAACTCGTCGGGCGAGCCGCTGCCGCCGGGGAACCGCAGACCGATTCCGACGATCGCGACCGGCTCGGGCGCCTGCTCTGTCTCCGTACGCGGCATGGAGCGACTCCTCAAGCTTCCTGGATGGCCTGGGTCAGGTGGTCCACGAGATGGGCGATCGTCGGCTCGTTGAAGAGCACGCTGACGTTGATCGACAGGTCCAGGAGCTGCTCCAGGCTCTGCCGTATCTCGGTCAGCCGCAGCGAGGTGAGGCCGAGATCGAAATAGCTGATGTCGACGGGCAGGTCCTCGGATTCCTCCATGAGGAGGACGGCCCGGAATTTCGCGAGGCAGATCGACTCGATTTCGTCGGCGAGTTCACTGCGCGGAAGGTCGCGCAGGCGCCGGCTCGTGCTGTCGACAGGTGGCATGCGCCTAGGCAAGCAGCGCCGGCTGACACCCCACTGACGGCTTCGGGCAGGCCGGTTGGCCGGATCGGACCGGTCAGCCGGGCGTCAGCGCCGGGTCAGATTCCGCTGTCAGGCTCGGCCTTGCTTCAAGAAATCCACTCGCCATATCCGAAAGGCTGAAGATGCTTCGCGAAGCCGCGCAGGAGGAGAGTGCTGAGGCACCTTCCGGATTGAAGAGCTACGACCTCTACATCGCGGGCAAGGACGTCGCCGGGGACGGCTGGGTCTACACCGTCAGCGGACGCTCCCTGCTGGAAGACGTGTTCACCAGCGTGAGCCTGAAGCGCTCGCTCGAACAGGACCCGGAGTCCGAGGCCGCGCAGCACCCCTACGTGGTCGGGCGCTGCGCGATCGCGGACGACTCCGCCATCGACCTGGCCACCCAGGCCGCCGCCGCTGCCGCCCCCGACTGGGCGGCCGTGCCGCTGGAGCGGCGGATGCGGCTGGGCACCCGCTTCCGCGAGGAACTGATCAAGCACCAGGACGAGTTCCTGCGCATGCTGGTCGCCGAGTCCCACCCCGTGAAGCTCGCCCGCTGGGAGCTGAGCTGCCTGTTGCAGATCTACGCCCCCGGCTCCCTGCGCTGGTACCTGAAGCAGATGCGGGTGGAGAAGGAGTACAACGGCCGCACGCTGATCCTGCACCGCCAGCCGGACGGCGTGGTCGCCTTCAACCCGCCGCAGAACGCCCCGCTGCCGAGTGCCGCGCTGTGCGTGCTCGCCCTCATGGCGGGCAACGCCGTGGTGGTCCGGGCGCCGCGCAGCATCGCGCTGTCCACCATGTGGCTGCTGCGGGACGTCGTCGCCCCGCTGCTGGAGGAGATCGACGCGCCGGCCGGGGTGCTGAACGCGGTGTGCTCCAACCCGAAGCAGACCATGGACCGCTGGATCGCCGACCCGCTGATCAACGACATCTTCTACATCGGCGGCAGCCAGGAGGGCCTGCGCTTCGAGCAGGCCTGTGTGGCGCACGGCAAGAAGCCGATCCTCGAACTCGCCGGCAACGACGGCATCGTGGTGTGGAAGGACGCCGACGTGACGTGGGCGGCCGAGGCGATCACGGAGGCGTTCTACGGCTCGGGGCAGATCTGCATGGTCCCCAACTACGTCCTCGTGCACCCCGAGATCGCCGACGCGCTGATCGCCGAGGTGCGCGAGCAGGTCAAGGGCATCCGGCCGGGCCTGCCCGAGGAGGAGGACGTGCTGCTGTCGCCGGTGCGGCGCAGCGAGCGGTTCTTCCGGCTGCTGCGCCAGGCCCTCGACAACGGCGCCGAGCTGATCACCGGCGGGCACCGCACCGAGGTCGACGGCACGGTCTCCGAGACGGGCGTCTTCCTCCAGCCGACGGTGGTGCGCGTGGACGGCCTGGACCGGGCCCGCACCTACGACGTGGTCCGCGAGGAGACGTTCTTCCCGCTGGTCCCGATCGTGGTCGCCGAACGCGACAACGACGACGCCCTGTTGGAGGCCTTCCTCCAGTTCGTCAACAGCAACGACTACGGGCTGCGCAACTCCCTGTGGTCCCGCTCGGACCACGTCGTCGAGACCTTCGTGCGCCGCACCGTCAACGGCGGTCTGCTGAAGGTCAACGACTCGCACATCGGCTTCCTGCCGTACCTGCCGAGCCACGGCGGCACCGGCCGCACCGGCGGCGCGTTCGGCGAGGCCAACTACCCGATGCTCAAGACCTCCCACGTGCAGGGAGTCAGCATCGCCCGCGACGTCAGCCCGTACGACGCGGTGTTCGGCGCCTGATCCGCCCGCCCCCGCCCGCCCTCGACGTATTCCCGGAGGTTCCCCGTGCGTTCCCTCGATGCCGCCCGGTCCGTCTGCGAGCGGTTCCATCCCGGACTGCTCAAGGAGCTGGACCAGATCCCGTACGCCGAGCGGGAGCGGCCCGGCAGCCCGGTGATCGACCTGTTCCGCATCCACGGCGGGGTCGGTCTGCTCATCCCCGAGTCCTACGGCGGCCACGGCGCGTCCCCGCTCGATGCGCTGCGGGTCCAGCTGGCCCTCGGCGCGCTGTCGCCGTCGCTGGTCGCGGCCGTCTCCATGCACCACTTCACGGCCGCCATGCTGTACTCCCTCGCCGTCAAGGACGGCCGGCTCACGCCCGCGCAGACCGAGCTGCTGCACCGGATCGTGCCCGAGCAGCAGGTGATGGCCTCCGGCTGGTCGGAGGGCCGTACCGCGCAGAACATCCTCAAGCCGGCGGTGACCGCGCGCCCCGTGGAGGGCGGGTTCCTGCTGTCCGGGGCGAAGAAGCCGTGCAGCCTGTCCCGTTCGATGAGCCTGCTCACCGCGTCCATCGCCATCCACGGCGAGGACGGCGGCGATCCGGAGCTGGCGCTCGCGATCGTCCCGGCCCGCGCGCCCGGCATGTCCGTGCACCCGTTCTGGGGCAACGACCTGCTGGCCGGCGCGGAGAGCGAGGAGGTCCGGCTGGAGGACGTGTTCGTCCCCGCCGACATGGTCGTGCGGGCGGGCGCCGACGACCCGACCCGGCTGGACGACCTCCAGTCGGCCGGGTTCGTGTGGTTCGAGATGCTGATCTCCGCCGGGTACGCGGGCGGTGCGGCCGCGCTGGTGGAACAGGTGCTGGACCGTAAGCGTGGCCCCGCCGAGGAGCGGGCCGCGCTCGCCGTCGACATGGAGGCCGCGCTGGCCCTGCTGGAGGGCGTGGCCACCGGCACCGGTGCGGAGCCCGGCGACGAGGAGTCGGTGGCGCGGGTACTGGTCGCCCGGTACGCCGTGCAGAGCGCGCTGCCGGCCATCGTCGGTCGGGCGCTGGAGCTGCTGGGCGGGCTGGAGTTCATCAACAACCCCGCTTCTGCGCAGGGCGCTGCCGCGACGAGGGCGCTGGCCTTTCACCCGCCGTCGCGTATCGCCGCGGCCGAGCCGCTGCTCGCGTATTTCGGCGGGGGGCCGTTGGTTCTGGCGTAGCACCGTGCCGGACGAGGCAGTCGAGCGGCTGCGGGCCGGTTCGTGGCTGGTCGCGCCCACGCGGCGGAGCCGCATATCGACACAGCCCCGCGCCCCTTTGGGCGCCATTCCTTGAGGAGTTTGCACGTGACCGTCATGCAGGAGTCTCCGGCGGCGACCGCAGCCGATTCGGAGGCGGAGATCCTCAACCTCTACCGGGCCCACCTCAGCAAGGGCCGGGCCACGCTCGCCGAGTTGTTCGGGAGCCATATGGAGACGGCGTCCGAGGGCGCCTGGCTCACCACCAGTGACGGTGAGCGGTTCCTGAACGCGGGTGGCTACGGCGTGTTCATCATGGGCGCCCGGCACCCGATCGTCATGGAGGAGGTGGAGCGCCAGCTGCGCACCCACCCCACCGCGACCCGCATCCTGCTGGAGCCGACGGTGGCGCGCGCCGCCGAGGCGCTGGTCTCCGTGCTGCCGGAGGGCCTGGACCGCGTGCACTTCGCGCTGTCCGGTGCGGAGGCCGTGGAGACCGGGCTGAAGCTGGCCCGCGCGGGCGGCCGCAAGCGCACCGTCTCGATGCGCGGCGGCTACCACGGCAAGACGCTGGGCGCCCTGTCGGCGACCGCGAAGGACGTCTACCAGGCGCCGTTCCGCCCGCTCGTGCCCGACTTCCAGCACCTGCCGTACGGCGACGCCGACGCCCTGGAGGCCGAGCTGAAGGCCCACCCGGGCGAGGTGTGCGTGATCCTGGAGCCGGTCCAGGGCGAGGGCGGGGTCATCGTCCCGCCGAAGGGCTATCTCAAGCGGGTCGAGCAACTGGTCCGCGAGTACGACGGGTTCCTCATCCTCGACGAGGTGCAGTCCGGGTTCGGGCGGCTCGGCGAGTGGTGGGGCGCCGACATCGAGGGTGTCGTCCCGGACGTCCTGCTCACCGGCAAGGCGCTCGGCGGCGGGGTCATGCCGGTCTCGGCGGCCGTCGCCACCCGCAAGGCGTTCCGGCCCTTCGACAAGGACCCCTACGTCCACACCGCCACCTTCTCCGGGCAGCCGGTGCTGATGGCCGCGGTGCAGGGCGCGATCCGGGCCGTGAAGGAGGAGCGCCTGGTCACCCGGGCCATGGACCTCGGCTCCCGGCTGCTGCCGCGGATCACGGAGGTCGCCCGGCGCAACATCCCCGAGCTGGTCGTGGACGTGCGCGGCCGGGGCCTGCTCATCGGTGTGGAGCTGGTCGAGGCGGGCCTCGCCGGCGAGCTGCTGATCGAGCTGTTCAACCACGGCGTGGTCGCCAACCACTCCATGAACGGCAGCTCGGTGGTGCGGTTCACGCCGCCCGCCGTGCTGGACGACACCGACGTGGACTTCCTCGTCAACTCCTTCGACCTGGCCACCCGCGACCTGATCAAGGGCGCGGCCACAATGCCGAAAGGCGGTAACTGATCGTGCGGCACGTCGAACTCGATGCCCTGATACCCGCGGAGCAGGCGGAAACGGTCCTGCACGCCGTACGGCGCTGGGAGAGGTACCCCGACCTCGCGCCCCACGTCAACGCGACCACCGTGCACGCCTCCTACCCCGACCCGCGGGCCTCCTCCAGCTGGGAGCTGCACTTCCGCAGCGGCCTGCTGCGCTGGACCGAGGACGACACGATCGACCCGGCGGCCGGCGAGATCCGCTTCGAGCAGTCCGACGGCGACTTCGACTCCTTCTCCGGGGTCTGGTCCGTGCGGCAGTCCGAGGAGGACGTCACCGTCCGTTTCGACGCCGACTTCGACTTCGGCATCCCGAGCCTGGAGGGCATCCTCGACCCGATCGCCGAGCGGGTCATCAAGGAGACCGTCGCCTGGGCGCTGACCGGACTGTTCCCGGGCGTGCGCATCCGGGGCGACGTCGAACTGACCACGCCCGCCGCGGTCGGCGCCTAGCACCCGGCGAGGAGCTGACCATGGACCAGGCGAACCCCTTCGAGACCCCGCGCACCTACTCGCTGCACCGCGCCGAGTACCTGGTGGGCCTCGCCGTCACCACCGGCCTGATCGTCTACCACTTCGGCGACATCCGCTGGCTGCCGGCGCTCGGACTGTTCCTCTACATCGACCTGATCGGCTACATCCCGGGCGCCATCGCCTTCCGCAGGAGCGGCGGGCGGCCGATCCCCAAGGCGTACTACGTCCTCTACAACGTCATGCACAGCCTCATCACACAGGGCGCGGTCGCCGCGCTGTGGTGCTGGCTGGTGAGGCCGGAGTGGGCGCTGCTGGTGCTGCCGTTCCATCTGTTCGGCGACCGCGGTCTGTTCGGCAACTTCATGAAGTCCTTCGCGCTGCCCTTCGAACCGGTGCGCCAGGAAGGCTACTTGAAGCTCCTGGACGAGCTGGGCCTGCCGCACCCGAAGCCGGTCGGGCACGCCATGGACCCGGTGCCGGTCGGCCACGTCCCGGCGCGACCGGTCGTACGCGAGACGGAGGCCGTGCGATGACGACCGTCACGGACGTACGGCGTCCGCTCCGGCAGGACCCGGCCGAGCGCCGCCGGGCCCTGTACCACCTGGCCTCCCCGGTGTCGGTGCTCACCACCGGCCCCGAGGACCGGATGCACGGCACGACGGCCAGCACGGTCACCCTCGTCTCGCGCGCGCCCCTGCTCCTCGGGGTCGTGCTGCGCGCGGGCTCGTCCTTCGCCCGGCTGGCCGCCACCGAAGGCCGGTTCGCGGTCAACGTGCTCGGCGCCGAACAGGCCGACGTGGCACGGCGGTTCGCGGACAGCGCGCGGCCCGACGGCGACGCCGCCTTCGCCGGCCTGGCCTGGACGGCGGACCGGTACGCGCACGCGCCGCTGATCGCGGGCGCGCTCGCGCACTACGTGTGCCGTTTCCACTCCGCCCACCCGGCGGGCGACGGCGAGCTGCTGCTCGGCCACGTCGTACGCGCCACGGCGGACGACTCGCTCCCCCTGTTCTCCTACGCCGGCGGGCTGTACGCCGGCTCCCTGCGTCCGGCGAAGGAGGCCGTCGCCCCATGACCGCACCCGTAGCTCCCGAGG
This sequence comes from Streptomyces sp. NPDC025793, assembly GCF_055558375.1. Lineage (NCBI taxonomy): Bacteria > Bacillati > Actinomycetota > Actinomycetes > Kitasatosporales > Streptomycetaceae > Streptomyces > Streptomyces sp. NPDC025793. The sequence continues at coordinate 344,082 of NZ_JBVHMR010000005.1, forward strand.
CCGACTGGGACAAGGCGCCCGGTCTGCTGGACGGCGCGAAGGAACTCGCCCTCGGCCCGGAGGAGTGCGACCTCGCCTACTGGATCACCTCCGTCGCCCAGGGCACCCTGCGCGACCGCGGGGCGAGTGGCCACCACGAGAACGCGCTCACACCCGACTTCCTGAAGGCGCCCGGCCCGCTGCGCGAGGCCCTGGTGCTGGAGTTCGGCTTCCGGGCCCTGGCGGAGGAGCTGGCCACCCGGCTGCTCGGCCACTACGTCTCCATCGCGCCCGGCATCCCCGAAATGGAGTTCTACGCCACCCAGTTGCTCGACGAGGCCCGCCACGCGCGCGTCTTCCGGCAGCACCTGGTGGAACTGGGCATCCCGCAGAAGACGCTGCTGAAGGACATCGAGGAGATGGCCCGGGACTACCGCACGCGGGTCCTGGACCCGGTGGTGGACTTCACCCTGGACATCGTCCGCGACCGGGCCGACTTCCCCGGCGGGGTGGGCGTGTTCGCCATCATCATCGAGGGCGTGCTCGCCCCGGCCGCCGAGCTGAGCGAGCGCAAGTGGACCCCGCTGTCCCCCGCGACCGGCGAGATCTCGCGCGGCACCGCCATCGACGAGATCCGGCATCTGACCGTGGCCAGCACCATCCTGCGCGACCACGTCGCCCGACACCCCGAGTACAAGCCGAGGCTCCTGGAGGTCCTGCGCGCGGGCGTGAAGCTGTGGGACGAGATCCCGGACCGGGAGTTCGTCATCCACCGCGAGGAGCTGTTCCAGCAGGGCATGCACGAGCACGCGGACCTGATCGGCGACTACGAGATCTGGCCGGGCGTGCGGCTGCTCGACACCACCGCCGTGCAGCGCTACGACATGGCCGAGCGGTGGACCGACGAGATGGCCGAGGTCCGCATGGCCTACATGGGTCTGCCCGTCGAGGTCCTCGCCTCGGAGCACGCCGAGAGCCCGGAGAGCGGCGCATGAGCGCCGGGCGGGCCGCGGTCGTCGCGGGCATCGGCTCGTACGTCCCGCCCAACCTGGTGACCAACGACGACCTGACAGCCCGGCTGGACACCTCCGACGCCTGGATCCGCTCCCGCACCGGGATCGCCGAGCGGTACGTCGTCTCGCCGGGCACGTCCACCGGCGATCTGGCGGTGGAGGCGGGCCTGCGGGCGCTGAAGTCGGCCGGGGACGAGCGGGTCGGGGCGGTGGTGCTGGCCACCACCACCCCGGACCAGCCGTGCCCGGGGACCGCACCGCAGGTGGCCGCGCGCCTCGGACTCGGCCAGGTGCCGGCGTTCGACGTGGCGGCCGTCTGCTCCGGCTTCCTGTACGGCCTCGCCTCGGCCGCCGGGCTGATCGCGGCCGGGATCGCGGACAGCGTGCTGCTGATCGCGGCCGACGCCTTCACGACGATCATCAACCCGGCCGACCGCACGACCGCGGTGATCTTCGCGGACGGCGCGGGCGCGGTGGTGCTGCGGGCCGGCTCGGCCACCGAGCGCGGGGCGATCGGCCCGCTGGTGCTCGGCAGCGACGGCGAGCTGAGCCATCTGATCGCGGTGCCGGCGGGCGGCTCGCGACAGCGGTCGAGCGACCGGCCCGTGGCCCCGGAGGACCACTACTTCCAGATGCTCGGCCGGGACACCTACCGGCACGCGGTGGAGCGGATGACCGCCGCGTCCGCCGGGGCCGCCGAGCGGGCCGGCTGGTCCCTCGACGACGTCGACCGGTTCGCGGCCCACCAGGCCAACGCCCGGATCCTGGACGCCGTCTCGGACCGGCTCGGCATCCCCCAGGAGCGGCGGCTGAGCAATATCGCCCGGGTCGGCAACACCGGCGCCGCGTCCCTGCCGCTGCTGCTCGCCGAGGCCACCGCGGACGGCACGCTCCGGGCCGGCCACCGGGTGCTGCTCACCGCGTTCGGGGGCGGCCTGTCCTGGGGGGCCGCGACCGTCGACTGGCCGGAGCTGCAAACCATCTGACCATCTGTCAGCCCCACCTTTCCTACCTTTCGAAAGGAACAGTCATGACCGTCATGCTGGAGCAGCTCAAGGACATCCTGTCCAACAAACTGAAGGTGTCGCCCGAGGCCATCACCCCGGAGGCCACCCGGGAGGACATCGAGCTGGACTCGCTGGCCGTGGTGGAGCTGTCGCTGCTGCTGAAGTCCGAGCTGGACCTGGACATCAGCGACGACGACCTCCTGGAGGCCGAGACCGTGGCGGACATGGTCCGGCTGATGGAGGAGCGGAGCGCGAAGGTCTGATGGCCGGTATGGACATCGCCGTCACCGGGCTCGGCCTGGTCACCCCGGGCGGGATCGGGGTCGGGCCGAGCTGGGCGGCGGTCTGCGACGGCAGGCCGGCCGCCGCCCTGGATCCGGTACTGGCGGACAATCCCGTACAGATCTCCTGCCGGGTGCCCGGCTTCGACCCCGAGATCCTGCTGAGCGCGCGGCGCGCGCACCGACTCGACCGGTTCGTGCAGTTCGCGCTGGTCGCCGCGCACGAGGCGGTGGCCGACGCGGGGCTGGACCCGCAGACCTGGGACGGCGCGCGGGTGGGTGTGGTGCTGGGCTGCGCCGACGGCGGGCCGGGCACGGTCGAGGACCAGCACCAGGTGCTGCGCGAGCAGGGCGCCGACCGGGTGTCGCCGCTGCTGCTGCCCATGCAGCTGCCGAACATGCTGGCCGGTCAGACGGCCATCGAGTTCGGGGCCACGGGTCCGAACCTGGTGGTGGCCACCGCGTGCGCGTCCGGCGCGACGGCCATCGGCACGGCGCGGGACCTGCTGGCGCTCGGCCGCTGCGACATCGTGCTCGCCGGGGGCAGCGAGGCCATGGTCACCCCGCTGGTCATGGCCGGTTTCGCCCAGATGGGCGCGCTGTCGAAGCGGCACGACGACCCCGCGTCCGCGTCCCGGCCGTTCGACTCCGACCGGGACGGGTTCGTCGCGGGCGAGGGCGCCGGGATCCTCGTGATGGAGCGGGTGGCCGACGCCCGTGCCCGTGGCGCCCATGTGCACGGCCGGATCATCGGCTACGGCGCGACGGCGGACGCGCACCACATGACGTCGCCGCATCCCGACGGCGCCGGCATCGAGGCGGCGGTGCGGGCGGCACTCGCGGACGCGGGCGCCGACCCGGACGACGTGCAGCACGTGAACGCCCACGGCACGTCGACGCCCCTCAACGACCTGTCCGAGGCCCGCATGATCCAGCGGACCCTGCGCGGGGATCCGCTGGTCACCTCCACGAAGGGGGTGACCGGGCATCTGCTGGGCGCCGCGGGGGCGGTCGAGGCCGCGTTCGCCGTGCTCAGCGTGGAGCACGAACTGATTCCGCCCGTCGCCAACCTGGTCATGCCCGATCCCCGGATCGAGATCAAGCTGGCCCAGACCCTGACCGAGATGCCGATCGACCTGGCGCTGAGCACCTCTCTGGGTTTCGGCGGGCAGAACACGGCACTGGCGATCGCCCCTGCCTGAGCCCGCCCCACGACAGCCGTCCGTAGCGAAGCTTCCGCGGGCGGCTGTTCCCCGTTCTCCCGTTCGCCCCGTCCCTGCTCTGGAGTCCCCATGTCCACCACCATGTCCACCAACGGTTCCCCCGCCCCGCCCGGACGGCTCGGCACCGGGCACATCCTCTTCCTCATCGTCGCGGCCGCCGCCCCGCTGTCCGCGATGGTCGGTACCGTGCCGCTCGCGTTCGCCTTCGGCGACGGGCCGGGCGTGCCGGCGGCGTTCCTGTTCGCCGGGGTCACCCTGCTGTGCTTCTCGGTGGGGTACGCGGTCAGCGCCCGGCGCACCGGCGGCTCCGGCGGCTTCTACGCCTCGGTCGCCGACGGACTCGGGCGCCCGCCCGCCGTCGCGGCCGGGTATGTGGCGCTGCTGTCGTACAACTGCGCCACCGTCGGGCTCGCCGGAGCGCTCGGCTACTTCACCCAACTCGTTCTCGCCGCCCACGGGTTGACGGTCTCCTGGGAGTGGTGCGCGGCCGTCGGGCTGGTGCTGACCGCGGTGCTCGGGTACCGGGAGATCGCGCTCAGCGCCCGGGTGCTGGCCCTGCTGATGCTGGGCGAGATCGGCGTGCTGGCCGCGCTGGACATCGCGATCCTCGCCCGGCACGGGCTGCACGCCCTGCCCGCCGCCTCGTTCTCGCCGCATGTCGCGGCCGGGCACGGGGCCGGGGTCTCGCTGATGTTCGCGTTCGTCTCCTTCATCGGCTTCGAGTCGGCGGCCCTGTACGGCAAGGAGGCGAAGGACCCGCGGCGCAGCGTGCCCCGGGCCACCTACGCGGCCGTCGTGCTGATCGCCGGTTTCTACGCGCTGACCAGCTGGCTGGCGGTGGGCGCGGTCGGCACCGGCCGGGTGCGGGAGGTCGCGGGCAAGGAGATGGGCGACCTGTTCTTCTCCCTCGGTGACGACTTCCTCGGCAAGGCCGGCAGCACCGGGCTCCAGGTGCTGCTGTGCACCAGCCTGTTCGCGGCGACGCTGGCCCTGCACAGCGCCGCCAACCGGTACGCCCAGGTCCTCGCCGAGGACGGGCTGCTGCCCGGCGCCCTCGCCGCCGAGCATCGAAGGCACCGCTCCCCGCACCGGGCGAGCCTCGCGCAGAGCGCGCTGACCGCGGTGGTCGTGGGCGCCTTCGCCGTCGCCGGGCTCGACCCGTACGCCGACCTGACGACCAGCATGCTCGGTCTCGGCACCCTCGGCATCGTCGCCCTCCAGGCGCTGGCCGCGCTGTCCGTGCTGGGCCTGCGGGTGCGCGGCGAGGGGGAGGGGCACTGGTGGCGGACGGCGCTCGCCCCGTTGCTCGGCTTCGCCGGGCTCGCCGCCTCGGTGTGGCTGGTCGTCGGCAACTTCGACATGCTCACCGGGTCACCGTCCCGGGTGATCGCCGCCCTGCCCTGGCTGCTGCCGCTGGTCGCGCTCGGCGGGCTGGCGTACGCCGCCCGGCTGCGCGCCGCGCACCCGCTGCGCTACCGCCGGCTCGGCACCCGGCACCTCGACTCCCCCGCCTCCGCGCCCTCCCCCGCCCTGACAGGAGACCGTCATGCATGACGCGCACGAGCTGATCGAGGCGGGCCCCGACGCCGTACGGCGCCTGGCCCGCCGCCGCTACGACCTCGACGTGGCCGCCCTGAGCGGCGCCCTGCGCGCCCGCACCGCGACCCAGGCCGAGGTCAACCGGCTGCGTACCGAGCTGAACCGCACGGCCAAGGCCCGCCGCTCCGGCCCGCCCACCGAGGCCGAGAAGGAGGCGGCGCGGGCGCTGCGGGCCGAGGTGCAGCAGGCGGAGACCGCCGCCCGCGGGGCCGCGGGCGCGCTGTGCGAGCTGCTGCTGTCCATCCCCAACCTGCCGCTGGACTCGGTGCCGGACGGCGACTCCGAGAAGCAGGCCGTGGAGATACGGCGCGGCGGGCCCGCACCGCGTCCGGTGGCGGGGGCCCGCCATCACGCCGAGATCGGCGAGGCGCTCGGCATCCTCGACTCGCCCGCGGCCGCGAAGCTCTCCGGCGCCCGGTTCAGTGTGGCCCGGGGCGCGGGGGCGCGGCTGGAGCGGGCCCTCGGCGACTTCTTCCTCGACCTGCACACCCGTGAGCACGCCTACACCGAGCAGTCCGTGCCGTTCCTGGTCGGCCGCGACACCATGACCGGCACCGGCCAACTGCCCAAGTTCGAGGAGGACTTGTTCCGCACCCAGGTCGGCGAGCGGGAGCTGTTCCTGATCCCGACGGCGGAGGTGCCGCTGACCAACCTGGTGGCCGGCGAGCTGCTGGACGCCCGCAGCCTGCCGTACGCCTTCACCGCCCGCACCCCCTGCTTCCGCGCGGAGGCGGGGGCGTACGGCCGGGACACCCGGGGTGTGCTCAGGCTGCACCAGTTCGAGAAGGTGGAGCTGGTGCGGATCTGCGCGCCGGAGCAGGCGCAGGAGCAGCTGGAGCTGATGGTCGCGCAGGCCGAGGAGTGCCTGCGCCGGCTCGAACTGTCCTTCCGCACCGTGCTGTTGCCCGCGGGCGACATGGGCTTCTCGGCGCGGATGACGTACGACATCGAGGTGTGGCTGCCGGGCGGCGGCGCCTACCGGGAGATCTCCTCCGTCTCCGACTGCGGCACCTTCCAGGCCCGCCGGGCCGACATCCGCGTCAAGCGGGCCGACGGCCGCAAGACGCCGGCGGCCACCCTGAACGGTTCGGCCCTGCCGATCGGCCGCACGGTGGCCGCGCTGCTGGAGCAGGGGCAGCGGGAGGACGGCTCGGTGGTGCTGCCGGAGGCGCTGGTGCCGTACACCGGGTTCCGGCGCATCCTGCCGGGCGGGACGACCGAGTAGCGCACATCAAGAAGAAAAGGGGGCGGGAGTCGAAAGCGACTCCCGCCCCCTTCGGCGTGCGGTGCTCACGCGCCCGTCATGTGCACTCCGCCGTCGACGTGGACGATCTCGCCGGTGGTGCGCGGGAAGAAGTCCGACAGCAGGGCGACGACCCCGCGGGCGGCCGGGCCGGGGTCGGTGAGGTCCCAGCCGGCCGGGGCGCGGCCGGTGGTCCAGACGTCGGCCAGCTCGGCGAAGCCGGGGATGGACCTGGCGGCCATGGAGCGCAGCGGGCCGGCCGCGACCAGGTTGCAGCGGATGCCGCGGCCGCCGAGGTCGCGGGCGAGATAGCGGCTGGTGGACTCCAGGGCGGCCTTCGCGACGCCCATCCAGTCGTAGTGCGGCCAGGCCACGCCCGCGTCGAAGGTGAGGCCGACGACCGCACCGCCGCGCCGCTCCAGCAGGGGCAGACAGGCGGTGGTGAGGGACTTCAGGGAGTACGCCGAGACCTGCACGGCCGTCGCGACGTCGGCCCAGGTGCCGTCGAGGAAGGAGAAGGCGCCCGGGGGCCCGTAGGCGATGGAGTGGACGACGCCGTCGAGGCGGTCGGTGTGCGCGCCGATCCGCTCGGCGAGGGTGTCGAGGTGGTCCTGGTCGGTGACGTCCAGCTCGATGACCGGGGCGGGTCTCGGCAGCTTGTCCGCGAACCGCTCGATCAGGGAGAGCCGGCCGAAGCCGGTGAGCAGCACCTCGGCGCCCTCCTCCTGGGCGACGCGGGCCACGTGGAAGGCGATGGAGGCGTCCGTGACCATGCCGGTCACCAGGACGCGCTTGCCGGCGAGCAGTCCGCTCACGCCACCGACACCCCCTCGGGCAGCTGCGCGACCAGCGGCGAGTCATGGTCCTGGGGGCCGATCGCGCTGCCGCCGCCGGGCGAGCCGAGGCCCGCGAAGAAGGCGGCGTTGGAGGCCGCGTGGTCGCCGCCCCACTCCGCGGGCACGTCGTCCTCGAAGTAGATGGCGTCGACGGGGCAGACCGGTTCGCAGGCCCCGCAGTCCACGCATTCGTCCGGGTGGATGTAGAGGGCGCGGCGGCCTTCGTAGATGCAGTCGACGGGGCATTCGTCGATGCAGGAGCGGTCCTTGACGTCGACGCAGGGCAGTCCGATGACGTAGGCCATGCTCAACTCCTTGTCCAGAAAGGTCGGTTCAGTCGACGGGGGTGCCGGTGGTGCGTTCGCCGAGGGTCAGCACGGTGAGGGCGAGGACGGCCATGGCGGCGGCGATGACGCCGAACAGCGCGCCGGGGCCGTGGGCGTCGAGGACCGGCAGCAGGGCGAACGGCAGGGCGCCGGCGCTGAGTTTGGACAGCGCGTAGGCGGCGCCGGCGGCGGTGGCCCGGATCGAGGTCGGGTACTGCTCGGACAGATAGACGTGCGAGACGCTGGAGAAGACGTTGCTGAACAGGGTGTAGGCGAAGCCGCAGACCACCACCAGGGCGGCCGAGCCCGCACAGGCGAAGCCGAGTCCGGCCACCACCATCGCGGCCGACGACAGGGCGATCAGGGTGCGCCGCTCGACCCGGTCCACGACGGGCAGGGCGAGCGCCGAGCCCACGGGGTACCCGAGGAAGGACAACGCCGTGAACCCGAGCCCGGCGACGATGCCGTACCCCTTGGCGGCGACGATCTGCGGCGCGAGCGTCCCGAAGCCGTAGTACCCGACGACCGAGAGCACGGAGAAGAGCCAGAGGACGAGGGTGCGCCGCCGCAGACCCGGCCGGAGGACGTCCCGGAAGGTGGCCGCGCGCGCGGGGGGCCCGGGCCGCGTCTCGGGAGGGGTGAGGAGCAGGCCGCGGCCGGCCGCCTCCGCCTCCATGCGCGACACCAGCCGCTCCGCCTCGGCGGCGCGGCCGTTCACCGCGAGCCACCGCGGCGACTCGATCAGCCCCCGCCGCAGCAGCCACACCACGGCGGAGCCGAGCGCGCCGAGCACGAACAGCCAGCGCCAGCCCGCCACGCCGAGCGGGGTCCGCGGGACCAGCCACAGCGCGGCGAAGCCCACCGCGGGGACGCCGCAGAAGGCGAGCGTGTAGGCGCCGGAGATGAACCGGCCGCGCCGGCCGGCGGGCAGGACGTCGGCCAGGTAGCAGTCGGACAGGGCCTGTTCGGCGCCGATGCCGAGGCCGGCGAGGAAGCGGGTGCCGATCAGCCACGCGGCGTTCGGGGCGAGCGCGCCGAGCAGCGAGAACACCGAGTAGAGAGCGAGGTTGACGAGGAAGGCCCGGCGCCGGCCGAATCGGTCGGCGATCCGGCCGAGCGTCAGGGAACCGAGGAACTGGCCGAGGAATCCGGAGGCCAGCACGAGCTTGAGCGAGGTCGCGCCGAAGCCGAAGTCGCTCTGCAGCACCTTGCCGAGGGTGCCGGACAGGTTGTTCTCGAAGGTGTCGAAGAACAGGCCGACACCGATGACGGCCGTGAGTCTGCGGTGCAGCGGGAGGATCGGCAGCCGGTCCAGCCGGGCGCCGATCGGGGCGGGAGCGGTGACACCGCCCGCCGCCGCGGTGGTCTGGGACATGGATCGTGCTCCTTGGGGCGGGCGGACGTCGGGACGGCCCGGCGGGCGCGGGCCGGGGCTCAGGCGACCCGGGCGGCCTCGGCCGCCGCTGCCTGGCGGCGGATCTGCTCCGCGACGTCACCGCGTCGCACGGGCGCGCTGACCTCGTGCAGATAGGAGGCGACCTCGCGGTACGAGGCCCAGAACCCGACCTCGTGGTACGGCACCCCGCGCTCGGCGCAGTACTGCATGGTGAGTTCGCGGGCGCGCGGCAGGCTCTTCTGCGGCATGGCCGGGAACAGGTGGTGCTCGACCTGGTAGTTGAGGCCGCCGTAGAGGAAGTCGACGAGCAGGCTGGGCCGGATGTTGCGGGAGGTGAGGACCTGGCGCTCCAGCCAGTCCAGGGTCTCCTCCTCCCCGTCGCGGATCTGCATGCCCTTGTGGTTCGGCGCGAAGATCATCCCGAAGTAGACGCCGAGGGCGGCGTGCTGGACGACGACGAACGCGACCGCGAGCGCCGGGGACAGGACGGTGAGGACGAGGCCGAGGTAGACGGCGGTGCGCAGCAGGATCAGGAAGGTCTCCAGCGCGGGCCGCTTGGTCTTGCCCTGGGCGATGGACAGGACGGCCGTCTTCAGCATCTTGAAGCCTTCGAGCACGAGCAGCACGAAGAACAGCACGCTCTGGTAGCGCACGACGAGCTTCTGGGTGCCCTTGCGGGAGGGGTACTGCTTGATGTCGAAGATGGCGGTGCGCCGGCCGATGTCCGGGTCCATGTCCAGGTGGTTGGGGTTGGAGTGGTGCCGGTTGTGGTGGTTGACCCACCAGCCGTAGCTGACCCCGTTGACCAGGTTGGCGTGCACGTAGCCGACGGCGGAGGCGGCCTTCTTGCTGCGGAACATCGCCTTGTGGCCGGCGTCGTGCCACATGAACGCCGACTGGCCGCCGCACAGGCCCATCCACAGGGCCGTGGCGAGCTGCCACCAGGAGTCGCCCAGCTCGAAGAAGGCGGCGAACCCGATCAGCAGCAGGAGGGTGTTGAGGGCGAGCTTGCCCACGTAGTAGCGCGGGTCGAGGTCGAGCAGTCCCTCGGCCTTGACCCGTTTGAGCAGTTCGGCGAAGGTCGCCGAGGCGCCGGGGCGGGCTGTGGCCGCGGAGGCGGGGGCCCCGGCCGTCTGTATGTGCGGACGCTGCATGCGTTGCTCTCCTTGGGAGAAGTGCCCGGATCGGGCGGCGGCGCCGCGGCCGGGCGGAGCTGCGGGCGCCGCGAGTCGACTTCAGCTCCCGCGCGCGGTCACCGTCGCGGGCGGGGCTCACCCGGCGGACCGGGGCGACGGGAGCACAGTGCGGTGCTCCCGGGTCCGGACCGCCGGGCGAACGTGTGTCCAGCGTTCCGTGGAGCGCTGATGTGACACTGATGTCCCTCTGATCGGACGTGCGGTGCCTGCCGTGCTCAGGCGGCCGCCTCGGCGCGCAGCCGCTCGTCCAGGGCGCGCACGACGGCGTCGGCGGCCTCGGCGACCTGCTGGTCGTCGGGTGCCCCGATGACGGCCATCAGCTGCTCGACCATGGCGTGCTGGAGTTCCTCGGTGGACCGGCTCACGGCTTTCTCCTTGTCGGTGGTCATTGACGATGCGGTGATGTCTGACGATGCGTCAGAAGGCTTTGCAGGCACGGAAGACGTGGGCGAAGCCGGGCAGCGAGGCCTGCGGGCCGTCGATGGCGACGTACTCGGGGATGCTCAGGTCGGGTGCCCACTTCTGCTTGTACGACAGCTGGGTCTGCGCCGGGTACAGCGCGGCGCCCTCGGCCCACAGGGCGTGCATCAGCCATTGGAACGCCGGGCTGTGACCGTCGAGTTCGTGGCTCGCGTCCAGCCCGGTGAAGGGGGTGAACCCGAAGTGCAGCCACTCGACGCCCTCGGCCCGGAACACCTCGATGGCATGCGCGTTGATGGCCTCCATCAGGCCCGGAGAACCCTCGGGGATGCGGCGGCTGAGGTCGTGCATCCAGCCGGCCCGGCTGCCGTACACCGGGGAGTACGAGATGTAGGCGACCGGCGCGCCGTCGATGGTGCCGACGAAGAGCCGGCGGTGGGCCTGGGCCGGGCCGCCGATCTGGCCGACCAGGAACTCCAGTTGCTGGGCACCGCCCTTGGAGCCGAGCCAGGCCGCGTCGATCGCGGCGATGGCCTCGCGCACGTCGGCGGCGTCGGCCTCCTGGACGGTCAGGCCGTTGCGGTGGGCGCGGGAGATCTTGTTGCGCAGCTGCATGAACTTGGTGCCGCGCAGGGTGAATTCGGCGAGGCTCGCCGCCCAGGAGGCGCCGACCTGGTTGACGGTGAAGCCGCGCCGGGCGTAACGCTCGGCGTCGGCGCGCTGGAGCTGGACGCCGACGAGGCCGAGCCCCTCGTCCCGGACGCGCTGCCGGAAGGCGTCGAGGAGGGTGTCGTAGTCCTCCTCGGCGGCGAAGGGGCCGCCGAACTGCACGGCCCAGCGGCCGGTGCGGCGGTACACGACGACACCGTCCGTGCCCGGGGCGGTGAAGACGCTGTTTCCGCTGTTGAGCGCCAGGAAAGAACTCGGATTCTCACTCGCGGTGTGGGATCGTATCGCCTCCAGAATCCGGCTGTCGGTACTGCTTCCGGTGGCGGCCTCGGTGGTGGTGGCGGTCATTCGCGTACCCCTTTCGGGAGCGTTTTCGCGGCATGGGAGCGTTGCAGGGAGTACAGCACCGCCGGACCGTCCGGGAAAAGGGCCGTTGGAAATTCATTGCCCTGCGTCAGAAGCGTGTCAGCATTCCGTCAGCGCACGGTGTCACTGTGGTGGACGTGAACGGCACGGAGCACCGGAGCCGGGATCCCGCCCTCTCCACCGTGGTACGCACCACCGCCGGATCGCGATGTCCGAACGCGGGTGAATGAGAATTCACCATTCCGGATCCCAGGAACCGCCGGCCGCCCCCGTCCCGGCGGACAATCCGCCCCGGCGGGCCGCTGAAGGAAACCGAGGCCCGCCGGGGCGAGGCGTATGCGGTCCCTTTTCTGCCACCGCAGCACCACATCGGAAACACCGTCGCCGAGGAATTGTCATCAAGGGGGAAAGACATGCTGAGGTTCTCCGTTCTCGGACCACTGGAGATACGCACCGACGCGGGCCCGGCGGACGTCCCGGGCGATCTCCAGCGCATCCTGGTGCAGACGCTGCTGGTCAGCGAGGGCCGGCCGGTGTCCGGGGAGAGCCTGGCCGAGGAGATGTGGGGTGAGGCCGCCCCCGACAACCAGGCCAACGCCCTCCAGGCGCACATCAGCCGGCTGCGCCGCAGGCTCCGCACGCTGGAACCGGACCGCGCGGCCTCGCGGGTGACGATCCATCCGGCCGGCTACCGGCTGGGCCTCGGCGAGGGCGAGCTGGACGCGGCCGAGTTCGTCCGGGCCGTACGGCAGGCGGAGGGCGCGGGCGCGGCGGACGCGGGCCGCACCGCCCGGCTGCTGGAGGACGCGCTGGCGCTGTGGCGCGGGGCGGTCTTCGGCGGTTTCCCCGGCGGAACGCTGTGCCAGCTGGCGGGCGCCCGCCTGGAGGAGTACCGGATGCGCGCGATGGAGCTGCGCTTCGACGCCGAGTTACGGCTGGGACGGCACGCGGCCGTCCTCGCGGAGCTGGCCGAGGCACACACCAACCACCCGCTGCGCGAGCGCTTCTGCGAGCAGTTGATGATCGCCCTGTACGGCGCGGGCCGGCAGGCCGACGCCCTCGACGCCTTCCGCCGCATGCGCCGCCGCCTCGACGACGAGCTCGGCATCCAGCCCTCCCCCGCGCTGCGCCGTGTCGAGAGCGCGATCCTCGCCCACGACCCCGCCCTGAGCGGGGACGCCCACCTCCAACTGGCCTGAGGGGCAGCGGTGTTGTCCGGCGTAAGCGGTTCGTCAGTCCCCGGTCAGCCCGCCTTGCCAGGCTGGGCGGACCAGTGGGGTTCCGTCACTTCACGTATGCAGGGGGAGACATGAGGTCCCGCGTCGAGGAACTGGCCGGCATACGCGACAGCGTGCTCGCCGGCCCCAGCGAGAGGGCGACGGCCGCCCAGAGGGCCAAGGGCAAGCTCACCGTGCGCGAGCGGATCGGCCTGCTGCTCGACGCGGGCTCGTTCCACGAGGTCGAGCCGCTGCGCAGGCACCGGGCGACCGGCTTCGGACTGGAGGCGAAGAAGCCGTACACCGACGGCGTCGTCACCGGCTGGGGCACGGTCGAGGGCCGTACGGTCTTCGTCTACGCCCATGACTTCCGGATCTTCGGCGGTGCCCTGGGCGAGGCCCACGCGGCCAAGATCCACAAGATCATGGACATGGCCCTGGCGGCCGGCGCGCCGCTGGTCTCCCTGAACGACGGGGCGGGCGCCCGGATCCAGGAGGGCGTGACCGCGCTCGCCGGGTACGGCGGCATCTTCCGCCGCAACACCGCGGCCTCGGGCGTGATCCCGCAGATCAGCGTGATGCTCGGCCCGTGCGCCGGCGGCGCGGCGTACTCGCCCGCCCTCACCGACTTCGTGTTCATGGTCCGTGAGACCTCGCAGATGTTCATCACGGGCCCGGACGTGGTCAAGGCCGTGACCGGCGAGGAGATCAGCCAGAACGGGCTCGGCGGCGCCGACGTCCACGCCGAGACCAGCGGCGTGTGCCACTTCGCCTACGACGACGAGGAGACCTGTCTGGAGGAGGTCCGCTATCTGCTCTCCCTCCTCCCCCGCAACAACCGCGAGAACCCGCCCCCGGTGCCCTGCGACGACCCCGCGGACCGGCGCTGCGCCGCGCTCGCGGACCTGGTGCCGGTGGACGGGAACCGGCCGTACGACATGGCGAAGGTGATCGAGGAGATCGTCGACGACGGCGACTTCCTGGAGGTGCACCAGCGCTGGGCGCGCAACGTCATCTGCGCGCTGGCCCGTCTCGACGGGCAGGTGGTCGGGATCGTCGCCAACCAGCCGCAGACCCTGGCCGGCGTGCTGGACATCGAGGCGAGTGAAAAGGCCGCCCGCTTCGTCCAGATGTGCGACGCCTTCAGCATCCCGATCGTGACCCTGCTGGACGTGCCGGGCTTCCTGCCGGGCGTCGGCCAGGAGCACGGCGGCATCATCCGGCACGGCGCGAAGCTGCTGTACGCCTACTGCGACGCGACCGTGCCGCGCATCAGCCTCATCCTGCGCAAGGCCTACGGCGGCGCGTACATCGTCATGGACTCCCAGTCGATCGGCGCGGACCTGACGTACGCCTGGCCGACCAACGAGATCGCCGTGATGGGCGCCGAGGGTGCCGCGAACGTCATCTTCCGCCGGCAGATCGCCGAGGCCGACGATCCCGAGGCCCGGCGCGCGGAGCTGGTCAAGGAGTACAGGAACGAGCTGATGCACCCGTACTACGCGGCCGAACGCGGCCTCGTGGACGACGTGATCGACCCGGCCGACACCCGCGCCGTCCTCATCGGGGCGCTGTCGATGCTGCGCACCAAGCACGCCGAGCGCCCCGCCCGCAAACACGGCAATCCCCCACAGTGACGGAGGTTCCCATGTCCGGATCCGCTCCCCTGCCCCCCGCGTCCCCGGTCCCCCCGATCCGCGTCGAGCGGGGCCAGGCCTCCCCGGAGGAGCTGGCCGCGCTCGCGGTGCTGCTGCTCAGCCGCAGCGCCCTGACCGCGCCCGGCACCGCCCCCGCCACCCCCGGCGGCACCTCCTGGCGCCCGCACGCCTACCACGCCCCGCACAGCTGGCAGCGCTCCTGAGCCCGGCGGGGCCGCCGGGCGGTCCGGGCCACTGCGCGCCCGGGCCGTCCGGCTCACGGCCGGGGCTCACTGCTTGGCGAGCGTGATGTCCTGGTCGGCCGTCGCGTGGAAGGCGGGCAGCGGGAGGTCGCCGATGAGGCCGGTGTCCGTGGGCCGCAGTTCCATGAGGGTGGCCTGGACGTGGGCCTTGCCGGTCTTGAGGGTCTCTTCGCCGGGCTTGCCGGAGTTCTTCCAGTGGTGCTCGGCGCCGTCGCACCGCGCGCCGCTGCCGCCGATGCCGTACCGGACGCGGGAGTCGCCCTGGCTGATCGAGGAGCTGACGAACACCGGTCCGGTGCCGGCGGTGCACCGGTAGGTGCCGGAGAGCGTGACGGTGCCGTCGGAGGCGAGCTTGCCGGTGGCGTCGACGGTGACGGTCTCCGAAGGCGCGGCGGGCGAGGCGGGGTCGGCGCCGGCCGGGCCGACGGCGGCGCAGAGCAGGGCCGCGGCGCCGAGGGCCGAGGCGAGAGCGGGGCGAACGGGCATGGGGGTACCTCCCGGTTCCCTGGGGTGATGGGGTCGAGAGTTCCACTGGATACCGGGCGTCCGTGCCGCAGGGCGTGACCGTCACTCCAACGGTGGCGCGTCATGGAACCGTCCGGGAGTTGTCCGGGTGTTGTCACGCTTCACGGCGAGCGGTTCCGGCGCGTTCACGGCGGTCGCATGGTCTGAGGTGACGGGCGACGGCCGGACCCGCCGGCCCCGCTCACGTCCCGTTGTGGAGGTGCGCCATGTGCTCCTGCCGGTCCTCGTGCCCCGCGTCCGCCACGGCTCCGCGGCACCCGGTCGCCGCCCACCCCGAACAGGGCTGGACGCTGCTGTGCGACGGCTCGATCGTCTTCGACGACAGCGGCGAGCTGCACGCGGACGGCAGCGTCGTCCCGCCGTGCCGGCTCCCGGCGGAGCGGCTCCCGGCGGCGGTCTGAACGGCCTGGACGGACGCCGGTCAGGGCAGTACGGCGAACCCGTCAAGCTCGACCATCGCCTGCTCGTCCCACAGCCGTACGACCTCCACGACGGCCATCGCCGGATAGTCCCGGCCCGCGAGGTCCCGCCAGATCCGGCCCAGCCGGCCCGCGTGGGCGCGGTAGGCGGCGACGTCCGTGGCGTAGACCGTGACCCGGGCGAGGTCGGCGGGGGTGCCGCCGGACGCGCGCAGGGCGGTGAGGAGATTGCCGAGCGCCTTCTCGAACTGCTCGGGGAGCGTCGCGCCGGTGATCTTGCCGTCGGTGTCGAGGGCGGTCTGGCCCGCGAGGAACACCACACGGGAGCCTGCGGCGACGACGGCGTGCGAGAAGCCTGAGGGCTGGGAGAGGGTGGGTGGGTTGATACGCGTGAGGGTGGGCGGGTTGATACGCGTGAGGGTGGGCGGGTTGACGCGCTCGGTGCTCACCGGGCCTCCTGATGGTCGGCGGTGGCGTACAACTCCTTGGCGATGATGCCCCGTTGGACTTCGCTCGCGCCCTCGTAGACGCGGGGTGCGCGCACCTCGCGGTAGAGGTGTTCGAGGAGGTGGCCGCGGCGCAGGGCGCGGGCTCCGTGCAGCTGGACGGCGGTGTCGACGACGTACTGCGCGGTCTCGGTGGCGAGCAGCTTGGCCATCGCGGCCCGCCCGGGGACGCCGGGGGCGCCCTGGTCGTACGCGGTCGCCGCCGCGTACACCATCAGCCGGGCCGCCTCGGTGCGCAGCGCCATCTCGGCGACCTGGTGGGCGACGGCCTGGAGGTCCTTCAGCGTGCCCCGGAACGCCTCCCGCCGCCGCGTGTGGTCGACGGTGGCCTCCAGCGCGGCCTGGGCCATGCCGACCGCGAACGCGCCGACGCTGGGCCGGAAGAGGTTCAGGGTGCCCATGGCGACGGCGAAGCCGCGGTCGGTCTCGCCGAGCACGTCGTCGGCGGTGACCGGTACGGCGTCGAAGCGAAGGGCGCCGATGGGGTGCGGGGAGAGCATCTCCAGGGCGGTGCCGGTGAGTCCGGGGCGGTCGGCGGGGACGAGGAAGGCGGTCACGCCCCGGGCTCCGGCGCCGGGTGCGGTGCGGGCGAAGACGGTGTAGAAGTCAGCCTCGGGGGCGTTGGAGATCCAGCACTTCTCGCCGGTGAGCCGCCAGCCGCCGGTGCCGTCGCTGCCGGTGCCGTCCGGCTCGGCGGCGAGGGAGAGCGCGGCCGCGTCCGAGCCGGCGCCGGGCTCGCTCAGCGCGAAGGCCGCGACCGCGCTGCCGTCGGCGACCTTCGGCAGCCAGTGCTTGCGCTGTGCCGGACTGCCGTGGGCGTGCACCGGATGGGCGCCGAGGCCCTGGAGGGCGAGGGCGGTCTCGGCCTCGGTGCAGGCCTGCGCGAGGGACTCCCGCATCAGGCACAGGTCGAGCGCGCCGGAGGTGAACAGCCGCTCCAGCAGGCCGAGTCGTCCGAGTTCGGTGAGGAGCGGCCGGTTGACGTGGCCCGGCTCCCCCTGGTCGGCGAGCGGGCGCAGCCGTGCCGCGGCGAGCGCGCGCAGTTCGGCGCACCAGGCGGTCTGCTCCGGTTCGAGTGAGAATGCGGGCACGGCCGGTCCTCCCTCCGGGGCGGGCCACCGGGCGCCCCGCCCTTCCTCGTTGCCGTCTTCCCTCTGACGTTATCGCGCTAGCTTGACTGCCGTCACCAAGACGATACGCTCCAGGCACGAGCCCGCCGCAGAGTTCCGTCCGTCACGGCAAGGGGGCGAACCGCCATGCACGTCACGGCCCACGTCGACACCTTCGCGCGCGACCATCTGCCCCCGCCGCACGAGTGGCCCGAGCTGCGGTTCGACCTGCCGGAGCTGCGCTACCCCGACCGGCTGAACTGCGCGGCGCAGCTGCTGGACCACGCCGACGCGGACCGCCCGGTCTTCCACACCCCGCAAGGCCCCAGCTGGACGTACGGCGAACTGCGCGCCCGCGTCGACCGGATCGCGCACGTGCTCACCGGCGACCTCGGTGTGGTCCCCGGCAACCGGGTGCTGCTGCGCGGCCCTACCACACCCTGGCTCGCCGCCTGCTGGCTGGCCGTGCTGAAGGCGGGCGCGATAGCGGTCACCGTGCTGGCCCAGCAGCGCCCGCACGAGCTGGCGACGATGTGCGAGATCGCCCGGGTGCGGCACGCGCTGTGCGACATACGCGCGGTGGCCGACCTGGTGAGGGCCGGGACACCGGACCTGCGGATCCTGACCTACGGCGGGGACGGCCCGGACGACCTGCTGCGCCGCCCGGCGCCCGACACCCGGTTCCCGGCGGTCGACACCGCCGCCGACGACATCGCCCTGATCGCGTTCACCTCCGGCACCACGGGTCGCCCGAAAGGGTGCATGCACTTCCACCGGGACGTGCTCGCCATAGCGGACACCTTCTCCCGGCACGTGCTGCGCCCCCGGGCGGACGACGTCTTCGCCGGCTCTCCCCCGCTCGGCTTCACCTTCGGCCTCGGCGGGCTGGTGATCTTCCCGATGCGGGCCGGTGCCAGCAGCCTGCTGCTGGAGCAGGCCGGCCCGAGACACCTGCTCCCGGCGATCGCCGGGCACCGCGTCTCGGTGCTGTTCACCGCCCCGACCGCCTACCGCGCCATGCTGGACGAGCTGGACGGGCACGACGTCTCCTCGCTGCGGCGCTGCGTCTCGGCCGGCGAGAACCTGCCCGCGGCCACCTGGCGGGCCTGGCACGAGCGCACCGGCGTGCGGGTCATCAACGGCATCGGCGCGACCGAGCTGCTGCACATCTTCGTCTCCGCCGCCGACGAGCACATCAGACCCGGGACCACGGGGGTGCCGGTGCCGGGCTGGCAGGCCCGGGTGCAGGACGCGGACGGCCGCCCGGTGCCCGACGGCGAGCCCGGGCTGCTGGCCGTGCGCGGCCCGGTCGGCTGCCGCTATCTGGCCGACCCGCGCCAGCGCGGATACGTCCGCGGCGGCTGGAACGTCACCGGCGACACCTATGTCCGCGAGCCCGACGGCTACTTCCGCTATGTGGCCCGCGCCGACGACATGATCATCTCGGCCGGGTACAACATCGCCGGCCCGGAGGTGGAGGACGCGCTGCTGCGCCATCCGGACGTGGTGGAGACGGCCGTCGTCGGCCGCCCCGACGCGGCGCGCGGACAGGTCGCCGTCGCGTACACGGTGCTGCGCGCCGGGGCGCCGCACGACCCCGAGGCCCTGCGCCGCTTCCTGCTGGCGGAGCTGGCGCCCTACAAATGCCCGCGCGCGTTCGTCTTCCTGGACGCGCTGCCGCGCACCGCCACCGGCAAGCTGCAGCGGTTCCGTCTGCGCACCGATGGTGACCAGCAGTGATGCCGAAGACCTAAAATGATCAACGTGTCCGAGCAGCACGCCCCCCGGTCCCTCATCGTCACGCTCTACGGCGCGTACGGCCGCTTCATGCCCGGCCCCGTGCCCGTCGCGGAGCTGATCCGGCTCCTGGCCGCGGTCGGCGTGGACGCGCCCTCCGTGCGGTCCTCGGTGTCCCGGCTCAAACGGCGCGGCCTGCTGGTGCCGGCCCGCACGGCCACCGGCGCCGCGGGCTACGAACTCTCCTCCGAGGCACGCCAGTTGCTGGACGACGGCGACCGCCGTATCTACGCGTCGGCGCCGCCCGGGGACGAGGGCTGGGTGCTGACGGTCTTCTCCGTGCCCGAGTCGGAGCGGCAGAAGCGGCACGTGCTGCGCTCCCGGCTGGCCGGCCTCGGCTTCGGCACGGCGGCCCCCGGGGTGTGGATCGCCCCGGCACGGCTGCACGAGGAGGCGGAACACACCCTGCGCCGCCTCCACTTGGACCCGTACGTCGACTTCTTCCGCGGTGCGCACCTGGGGTTCGCCCCGACGGCCGAGGCGGTCGCCCGCTGGTGGGACCTGGCCGCGATCGCCAAGGAGCACGAGCTCTTCCTGGACACCCACGCCCCGGTGCTGCGCGCCTGGGAACACCGCCCGGGCACCCCGCCCGAGGAGGCCTACCGCGACTACCTCCTCGCCCTCGACTCCTGGCGCCACCTGCCCTACACCGACCCCGGCCTGCCCACCGACCTGCTGCCCGCGGGGTGGCCGGGGCTACGCTCGGCGGAGGTCTTCCGCGCACTGCACGCACGACTGCGGGACGCGGGCGCGGAGTTCGCCGGGGTGTGAGGGGCCGGTCGCGGCAGCGGACCGCACCGACGACTCAGCGGCCGAGGGTCAGCCGGGGCTTCGGGGCGTCCGTGCGGCCGGTCTGCGGGCGGCGGCTGCCCGCGCGGTAGGGGGCGGGCCAGCCGGCGCCGGGGCCGTCGTAGCCCTGCTCGGCCGCCGCGTGCAGGGTCCAGTGCGGGTCGTACAGATGGGGGCGGGCGAGGGCGCACAGGTCGGTGCGTCCGGCGAGGATCAGGGAGTTCACGTCGTCCCACGAGGAGATCGCGCCGACCGCGATCACCGGGATCCCCGCCTCGTGACGGATCCGGTCGGCGAACGGCGTCTGGTACGACCGCCCGAACTCCGGCCGTTCCTCGGCCACCACCTGCCCGGTGGAGACGTCGATCGCGTCGGCGCCGTGCGCGCGGAAGGCCCGGGCGATCGCGACGGCGTCCTCGGCGCTCGTCCCGCCCTCGGCCCAGTCGGTGGCGGAGATGCGGACGGTCATCGGCCGCTCGGCCGGCCACACCGCGCGGACGGCGTCGAAGACCTCCAGCGGGAACCGCAGCCGCTTCTCCAGCGAGCCGCCGTAGCCGTCGGTGCGGTGGTTGGTGAGCGGGGACAGGAAGCCGGAGAGCAGGTAGCCGTGGGCGCAGTGCAGTTCGAGCAGATCGAAGCCGGCCCGTGCGGCCCGCCAGGCGGCGGCCGTGAACTGCTCGCGCACATCGGTCAGTTGGGCCCGCGACAGCTGCCGCGGCAACTGGCTGCCCGGCTTGTACGGCAGGGGGGAGGCGGCGACGAGCGGCCAGTTGCCCGTGGGCAGCGGCTCGTCCATGCCCTCCCACATCGGCCGGGTGGAGCCCTTGCGGCCGGCGTGCCCGAGCTGCACCCCGATCGCCGTGCCCGGCGCCTGCTGGTGCACGAAGTCGGTGACGCGCCGCCACGCCTCGGTCTGCCGGCCCGTGTACAGCCCGGCGCAGCCCGGGGTGATCCGGCCCTGCTCGCTCACGCACACCATCTCGGTCATCACCAGCCCGGCCCCGCCGAGGGCGCGGGCGCCGAGGTGGACGAGGTGGAAGTCGCCGGGGACGCCGTCGACGGCGGAGTACATGTCCATCGGCGACACCACGACCCGGTTGCGCAGGGTCAGTCCGCGCAGCCGGAACGGGGTGAACATCGGGGGCGTGCCGGGCGGGCAGCCGAACTCGCGCTCGACGGCCCCGGTGAAGTGCGCGTCGCGCAGCCGGAGGTTGTCGTGGGTGACCCGGCGGCTGCGGGTGAGCAGGTTGAAGGCGAACTGGCGCGGCGGCTGGGCGCGGTAGCGGGCCAGGTCCTCGAACCACTCCAGGCTCGCCCGGGCGGCCCGCTGGGTGGAGGCGACGACGGGCCGGCGCTCCGCTTCGTACGCGGTCAACGTCCTTGCCACGTCCGGCTGTTCCTCAAGGCAGGCGGCGAGGGCGAGCGCGTCCTCCACGGCGAGCTTGGTGCCGGAGCCGATGGAGAAGTGGGCGGTGTGGGCGGCGTCGCCGAGAAGGACCACGTTGGTGTGGGACCACCGGGCATTGACCACCGTCCGGAACGTCGTCCAGGCCGACTTGTTGGAGCGCAGGGGGCGGCCGCGCAGGGCTGCGGAGAAGATCTTGGCGCACCGCTCGACGGACTCCGCCGGCTCCGGCTCCTCGAATCCGGCCGCCCGCCACACCTCCTCGCGCATCTCCACGATCACGGTGGAGGCGTCGGCCGCATAGGGGTAGCCGTGCAGTTGCATCGGGCCGTGCTCGGTCTCGGCGATCTCGAAGCGGAAGGCGTCGAAGGGGAAGTCGGCGGCGAGCCAGATGTAGCGGCAGCGGTGTGCGCTCACCCGGGGGCCGAAGGCGTGGGCGTAGGTCTCGCGGGTGGTGCTGTGCACCCCGTCGGCGGCGATGACGAGGTCGTACTCGGCCGACAGCGTGTCCGGGGGCGGGGCCTCGGTGCGGAAGCGGATGTCCACGCCGAGGGCGTGGCAGCGCTCGTGCAGGATCTCCAGGAGGCGCCGCCTGCCCAGTGCCGCGAAGCCGTGGCCGCCGGAGCGGTGGGTCGTGCCCCGGTGCACGATGTCGATGTCGTCCCAGCGGACGAAGTCCCGGCGCAGGGCGTCGTAGACCACGGGGTCGGCGTGTTCGATGCCGCCGAGCGTCTCGTCGGAGAGGACGACGCCGAAGCCGAAGGTGTCGTCGGGGGCGTTGCGCTCCCACAGGGTGATCTCGCGGGCCGGGTCGAGGCGTTTGAGCAGGGCGGCGGCGTACAGACCGCCGGGACCGCCCCCGATGACGGCGACCTTCATGCCGGTGTCACCTCCCCTGCCACTTCGGCGGGCGCTTCTCGGTGAACGCCGCGTGGAACTCGGCGTAGTCCTCGCCGTTCATCAGCAGGGCCTGGGCCTGGGCGTCCAGTTCGACCGCGGCGGCCAGCGGCATGTCCAGCTCGGCCGTCAGCAGGGCCTTCGTCTGGGCGTGTGCCAGGGCCGGGCCGTCGGCGAGGCGGCGGGCGAGGGCCTGGGCCGCCTCGTCCGCGTGGCCCTCGTCCGTCAGCTCGCTGATCAGACCGATGCGCTCCGCCTCGGGGGCGCGGACCGGCTCGCCCAGCATGAGCAGGCGGGTGGCGTGGCCGAGACCGACGACCCGGGGCAGCAGATAGGCCGCGCCCATGTCGCCGCCGGACAGGCCGACGCGGGTGAAGAGGAAGGCGAAGCGGGCCGAGGGGTCCGCGACGCGGAAGTCGGCGGCCAGGGCGAGGACCGCGCCCGCGCCCGCCGCCACCCCGTGCACGGCGGCGATCACCGGGAACGGGCATTCGCGGATCGCCCGCACGACCTGGCCGGTCATCCGGTTGAAGTCGAGCAGCTGGGCGGTGTCCATGGTGAGCGTGGCACCGATGATCTCGTCCACGTCGCCGCCGGAGCAGAAGCCGCGGCCCTCGCCGGCCAGCACCAGGGCGCGCACGGCACGCTCCCGGGAGAGCTCGGCGAGCAGATCGCGCAGGTCGGCGTATCCGCCGAAGGTGAGGGCGTTGAGCCTGTCGGGGCGGGCGAGGGTGACGGTGGCGACCCCGTCGGCGAGAGAGACCCGCAGGTGCTCCCAGTCGGAGGTGCGGGCGGCGGAGCCGGTGAAGGGACTCATGACGTGCGGCCTCCTTGGCTGGGGTCCGTACGTGGCGCTGTGTCCCTCGAAGTTATCACCTGTTTCTGACTGTCGTCACGAGGACGCGACAGGCCTGTGTCACCGATCGGCGACAGGGCCGTAACAGCGGGGACGGGTGGGGGACGCGGGGCGTTCGCCTGGGTAAGCCGCCTGGTACCGGGGTCCGGGCCGACAGGGCCGGGGTCCCGGGCGAAGCCCGCAGGCCGTCCCCGTGGCCGGGGCCCGTACCATTCCTACAGTCGAAAGCAGGACAGCCTGCTCCATGAACGGACTCGCCTTGCACGAACGCCCCACCGAATCGGCCTCCTGGCGCATCGCGCTGCCGCACACCGCCGCGGCGGTGCCCGTGGCGCGGGCCCTGGTGCGCACGGCACTCGCCGAGGTGGAGCACACGGCCGACAGCGACACAGCGGAGCTGCTCACCGCCGAGCTGGTGGCCAACGCGGTGGAGCACACCGCCGGGCGCGGCCCGATAGAGCTGGTGGTGCGGCTGCTGCCGACCGGCTGCCAGGTCGAGGTGCACGACGCGGACCCGGCGCCCCCCGGCCATCTGACCCGGCCGGTGATCGAGGTGCCGGACCCCTGGCAGGAGGACGGGCGCGGGCTGCTGCTCATCCGTGCCCTCAGCTCGTCCTGCGGGCACCGCCCCACCTCGTCGGGCAAGGCGGTGTGGTTCACACTGCCTGTGGTTCCCGCTCAGCGGCGGCGCTCGCTGTGACCTCGGGGGCCGCGGTGGCCAGGGTGGAGCGCCGGCGGCCGTAGGCGGCGTAGATCGCGAGGCCGGCCGCGAGGAACACGGCGAACTGGAGCCAGGTCCGCCAGCCGGTCTCGTACATGAGGTACAGGCAGAAGCCGACGCCGAGCAGCGGGCCCACCGGGTAGAGCGGGACGCGGAAGCTGCGGGTGAGTCCCGGTTCGCGGCGGCGCAGGGCCAGCACCGCGATGTTGACGACGGCCATGATCGCGAGTGTGCCGATGGTGCACAGATTCATCACCGCGTCCAGCGAGGCGAAGGCCGCCGGGAGCGCGAAGACCACGGCGACGATCAGGGTGCCGGCGACCGGGGTGGCGGTCTTCGGGTTCACCTTCTCGAAGACGCGCGGGATCAGGCCGTCCCGGGACATCGACATCAGGATGCGGGTCTGGCCGTACATCACCGCGAGGACGACGGAGGCGATGGCGACGACCGCGCCGAAGGCGATCACACCGCCGCCGACGGTCGAGCCCGTGACCTCGTTGACGACGTAGGACAGGGCCGCGGGGCGGCCGGCGACCTGCTTGCCGCCGATGGCGCCGATCGCGGCGAGCGCGACCGCGCAGTACAGCACGGTCACGATGCCCATGCAGACCATGATCGCCACGGGGATGTCCCGACGCGGGTTCTTGGCCTCCTCGCCGGCGGTGGTGATCGCATCGAAGCCGATGTACGAGAAGAACGCGGCGGTGGTGCCCGCGCCGATGCCGCCGAGGCCGGCCGGCGAGAACGGGGTGAGGTTGCCGTGCTTGAAGGCGCTGTAGCCGATGGCGCAGAAGGCCAGCAGGATGACGAGCTTGACGGCGGCCATGGCGGCCGTCGCCCGGGCGCTCTCGCGCACGCCGCGCACCAGCAGCACCGAGGCCATGGCGAT
The DNA here is from genome assembly GCF_055558375.1 of Streptomyces sp. NPDC025793. Taxonomy (NCBI): domain Bacteria; kingdom Bacillati; phylum Actinomycetota; class Actinomycetes; order Kitasatosporales; family Streptomycetaceae; genus Streptomyces; species Streptomyces sp. NPDC025793. Next base: position 368,666 of record NZ_JBVHMR010000005.1, read on the forward strand.
GACGATCACGGCGGGCAGGTTGACGATTCCGCCGTCGCCGGGGCCGGCCGACAGCGCGGCGGGGAGCTGGACGCCGGTGAGGCTGTGCAGCAGTTCGTTGACGTACTGGCTCCAGCCGACGGCCACGGCCGAGATCGAGACGCCGTACTCCAGCAGCAGGCACCAGCCGACCAGGAAGGCGGTGGACTCGCCGAGGCCGGCGTAGGCGAAGGAGTACGAGGAGCCGGAGACCGGGATCGCGCCGCCCAGCTCCGCGAAGGAGAAGGCGGTGAAGACGCAGGTGATCGCGGCGAGCACATAGGAGACGACGACGGCCGGACCGGCCTGGGCGACGGAGTCGGAGAGGCCGACGAAGATGCCGGTGCCGACGATGGCGCCGACGCCGAAGCAGATGAGCTGGAAGAGGCCCATCGTGCGCTTCAGGCCGTGTCCCTCGCGGTCGGCGCCGGATTCGGCGACCAGCGCTTGCGGGGACTTGATGCGGGGAGCGGGCATGCGGGTGGTGCTCGTTTCTCGGTGGTGCGGACGACCGTCGTGGGGTCGTCGTGGCGGCACGCGCGGTCGCCGGAGGACCGCGCCGACGGCACCGAAAGGGGGTGTTTTCGGGCCGCCGGTCAGGATACGGCCTGGTGAGGCCGGTCAGGCAAGGCTGTGTGACGCGGATCGGGCAGGCGGTGCGCCGCGGCTCAGGCGAGGGTGGCCACGAGGACCGCCTTGATCGTGTGCATCCGGTTCTCCGCCTCGTCGAAGACGACGGAGTGCTCGGACTCGAAGACCTCGTCGGTGACCTCCAGCTCGGTCAGTCCGTGCCGCTCGTGGATCTCCAGGCCGACCTTGGTGCCGAGGTCGTGGAAGGCCGGCAGACAGTGCAGGAACTTCACGTCCGGGTTCCCGGTGGCGGCGAGGACGTCCATGGTCACGGCGTACGGGCCGAGCAGCGCGATGCGCTCGTCCCAGACCTCCTTGGGCTCGCCCATGGACACCCAGACGTCGGTCGCGATGAAGTCGGCGCCGCGCACGCCCTCCGGCACGTCCTCGGTGAGCGTGACCCGGGCGCCGGAGGCGGTGGCGAGCTGCCGGGCGACCGCGACGATCGTCTCGTCCGGCCACAGCACCCTGGGCGCGACGATCCGCACGTCCATGCCGAGCAGGGCGCCGGTGACGAGGTAGGAGTTGCCCATGTTGTAGCGGGCGTCGCCGAGGTAGGCGAAGGTGACCTGGTCCAGCGGCTTGTCGGTGTGCTCGGTCATGGTGAGCACGTCGGCGAGCATCTGGGTGGGGTGCCACTCGTCGGTGAGGCCGTTGTAGACGGGGACGCCGGCGTGGGCGGCCAGCTCCTCGACGACACCCTGGCCGTGGCCCCGGTACTCGATCGCGTCGAACATGCGGCCGAGCACGCGCGCGGTGTCCTTCACGGACTCCTTGTGCCCGATCTGGGAGCCGGCCGGGTCGAGGTAGGTCGTGTGGGCGCCCTGGTCGGCGGCGGCGACCTCGAACGCGCAGCGGGTGCGCGTCGAGGTCTTCTCGAAGACCAGCGCGATGTTCCGGCCCCTCAGGTACTGCGGCTCGGCCCCGGCCCGCTTGGCGGCCTTCAGCTCGGCCGCCAGCTCGACCAGGCCGCGGAACTCCTGCTCGGTGAAGTCCAGCTCCTTGAGGAAGTGGCGGCCGGCAAGGGCGGTCGGGACTGTCGCCATGGGGGCGCTCCGGAGGTACGTGAGGGACAGGACTTTGGAATTCTATACGAAGTCATGAATTTCTATGCGGCCTCCTTGGAGTCCGCTTCATCACACCGGCCGGGGACACCGTCACCGGCACGCCCGTCAGTCCCGTCGGGCCCAGCGGTCAGACGGGGTCGCGCTGCACCGGGCAGCTCATGCAGCGCGGGCCGCCCCGGCCCCGGCCCAGCTCGCTGCCCGGGATCTCGATCACCTCGATGCCCTGCTTGCGCAGGTGGGTGTTGGTGGTCGCGTTGCGCTCGTAGGCGACGACGACGCCGGGCTCGACCGCGAGCACGTTGCAGCCGTCGTCCCACTGCTCGCGCTCGGCGGCGTGCACGTCCTGGGTGGCGGTCAGCACCCGGATCTCACCGAGGCCGAGGGCGGCGGCGATGGCGCGGTGCATGTGCTCCGGTGGATGGTCGGTGACCTTCAACTCCCGGTCGCCGACGCCCGGTTCGATGGTGTACGACCGTAGCATGCCGAGGCCCGCGTACTGGGTGAAGATGTCGCCGTCGACCATGGTCATCACGGTGTCGAGGTGCATGAAGGCGCGCCGCTTGGGCATGTCGAGCGCGACGATCGTGCGCGCGGAGCCGGCCGCGAACAGCTGGTAGGCCAGCATCTCCACGGCCTGTGGGGTGGTGCGCTCGCTCATGCCGATCAGCACGGCGCCGTTGCCGATCACCAGCACGTCACCGCCCTCGATGGTGGACGGGTGGTCGGCCTGCCCCTGCGACCAGACCCGGAACGCCTCCTCGCGGAAGAGCGGATGGTGCCGGTAGATCGCCTCGAAGTGGACGGTCTCGCGCTGCCGGGCGGGCAGCCGCATGGCGTTGATGGCGACCCCGTCGTAGATCCAGGCGGAGGTGTCGCGGGTGAACAGGTGGTTGGGCAGGGGGCCGAGGAGGAAGTCGTCGAGGTCCATCACATGGAAGCGGACGGACGTCGGCTCCGCGTGCGCCTGCAGGAACTCCCGCTTGGTCATGCCGCCCACGAGCGCCTCGGCCAGTTCCCGCGCGGGCAGGGCCGCGAAGGCGGCGCGCAGATGGTCGGCGGCGAGCGGGCCGTACTCCTTCTCGTGGAAGACCCGGTCGAGGACGAGATCGCGGGCCGCGGGGAGTTCGAGGGTCTCGGTGAGCAGGTCGCCGAAGAGGTGGACGGCGACACCGCGGTCGCGCAGGACGTCGGCGAATCCGTCGTGCTCGGCGCGCGCCCGGCGCACCCACAGCACGTCGTCGAAGAGGAGGGCGTCCTTGTTGCTGGGGGTGAGCCTTTTGAGCTCCAGGTCGGGCCGGTGCAGGATGACGCGGCGCAGCCGACCGGCCTCGGAGTCGACACGGTAGGTCATGCCTCCATCCTGGCCGCACGCGACCGTCTTCACGCCCCTGTCGCCCGTTTCTGCCACTTCCTGTTCTCGTCCTGCTGACGATAAGCGCAACCCGACGACGGCCGGCGTCAGCTTCTGGTTCCGGCCGCTGAGCGCGGCGCTGTCGGCGGCCCCGGCCGACGGGGGCACGGCGGTGCGCGAGCGGATCGCCGCCGACCCCCGGCCGCAACCCCGGCGGGGAGGCCGTCACCGACCACACCCGTGCCGCCTGGGCCTGGGTGCTGGTGGGGACCGGCACCGAAGCGGACCGTCCGGCCCCGGGCCGGACGGTCCGCTTCGGTGTGTGCGAGCGGCGGCTGCGGCTGGTCGGCTGACCAGGTCGTACGCCCTCAGGCCCTACAGACGGGGGTCGACGGGCTCCGACTCCAGGGCCAGCACCCCGAACACGGCCTCGTGCACCCGCCACAGCGGCTCACCCTCCGCGAGCCGGTCCAGGGCCTCCAGGCCGAGGGCGTACTCGCGCAGCGCCAGGGACCGCTTGTGGTTCAGGAACCGCTGCCGCAGCCGGGCCAGGTTGTCCGGCCGGGTGTACTCGGGCCCGTAGATGATCCGCAGGTACTCCCGCCCCCGGCATTTGATGCCGGGCTGCACCAGCCGCCCCTCCGCGTTCCGGACCACCGCGCCGACCGGCTTGACCACCATGCCCTCGCCGCCGCGGCCGGTCATCTCCAGCCACCAGTCGACACCGGCGCGCACCGACGCCGGATCGCCGGTGTCGACGTACAGCCTCCTGGTCGTCCGCAGCAGCCCGGTGCCGTCGTGCTCCACCAGCCGGTCGAGCAGGGCCAGTTGCTCGTCGTGCGGCAGTGCGGCGAGGCTGCGGGCCTGGACGGCGAGCAGCTGGAACGGGGCCAGGCGGACGCCGTCCAGGCCGTCCGTGGTCCAGCAGTAGCGGCGGTAGGCGGCGGTGAACGCGGCCGCGTCGGCCGCCCGTTCGCGCTGGTGCTCCAGCAGCCCGCCGACGTCCACGCCCCGCGCGGCGGCGGCCTCCAGCGCGCCGAGCGCACCCGGGAAGACCGCGCCCGACGCGGCGCCCACGGCCGCGTACTGGCCGCGCAGCAGACCCGAGGCCTTCAGCGACCACGGCATCAGCTCGGCGTCCAACAGCAGCCAGTCGGTGGCCAGTTCGTCCCACAGCCCGGCGTCCGTCACCGCCGAGCGCAGCCGGGCGAGGATCTCCTCGGTCACCGTCTCGTCGTCGAAGAAGGGGCGCCCGGTGCGGGTGTAGAGGGACCCGGTCGGGCCCTGCACGCCGAAGCGCTTCGCGGCCGCCTCCGGGTCGCGGCACACCAGGGCCACGGCCCGCGAGCCCATGTGCTTCTCCTCGCACACGACCCGCCCGACGCCGTCGCGCGCGTACTGCGCGAAGGCCTCCTCGGGGTGCTCCAGGTAGCCGTCCACCTGTGACGTCGCGGTCGGCGCCATGGTCGGCGGGAGGTACGGCAGCAGGCGCGGGTCGATCGCGAAGCGGCTCATGACCTCCAGGGCCGCCGCCGCGTTCTCCTCACGCACCGCGACCATGCCCGCGTGCCGGGTCTCGACGGCCCTGCGGCCGTGCACGTCGGCCAGGTCCAGCGGCCGGCCGTCCTGCCCGCCGGGCGCCTCGGCGCGCAGGGGGCGGGCCGGCTCGTACCAGACCCGCTCGGCCGGTACGTCGACCAGCTCGCGCTCCGGCCAGCGCAGCGCGGTCAGCTTGCCGCCGAAGACGGCGCCGGTGTCCAGGCAGATGGTGTTGTTGAGCCAGGACGCCTCCGGGACGGGGGTGTGCCCGTAGACGACGGCCGCGCGGCCCCGGTAGTCCTCCGCCCACGGGTAGCGCACCGGCAGCCCGAACTCGTCGGTCTCGCCGGTGGTGTCGCCGTACAGGGCGTGCGAGCGGACCCGGCCGGAGGTGCGGCCGTGGTACTTCTCGGGCAGGCCGGCGTGGCAGACGACCAGCCTGCCGCCGTCGAGGACGTAGTGGCTGACGAGGCCGTCCAGGAAGCGGCGCACCTCGGCCCGGAACTCCTCGCTCTCGCCCTCCATCTGGGCGATGGTCTCCGCGAGCCCGTGGGTGTGCTGGACCTTGCGGCCCTTGAGGTAACGGCCGTACTTGTTCTCGTGGTTGCCGGGCACGCACAGCGCGTTGCCGGACCCGACCATCGACATCACCCGGCGCAGCACGCCCGGCGAGTCCGGGCCGCGGTCGACCAGGTCGCCGACGAAGACGGCGGTACGGCCCGCGGGGTGCACGCCGTCGGCGTAGCCCAACTTTGCCAGCAGTGACTCCAGTTCGGCCGAGCAGCCGTGGATGTCGCCGATGACGTCGAAGGGGCCGGTGAGGTGGGTCAGGTCGTTGAAGCGCTTCTCGGTGACGACGGTGGCGCCGTCGATCTCCTCGACCCCGCGCAGCACGTGCACCTTGCGGAAGCCCTCGCGCTCCAGGTGCCGCAGGGAGCGGCGCAGTTCGCGGACGTGGCGCTGGATGACCCGGCGGGGCATGTCGGCGCGGTCGGTGCGGGCCGCGTTGCGCTCGGCGCACACCTCCTCGGGCACGTCGAGGACGACGGCGATGGGCAGCACGTCGTACTTCTTCGCCAGTTCGATCAGCTGGCGCCTGCTGTCCTGCTGCACGCTGGTGGCGTCCACCACCGTGCGGCGGCCGGCGGCGAGGCGTTTGCCGGCGATGTAGTGCAGGACGTCGAAGGCGTCCCGGGTCGCGCTCTGGTCGTTCTCGTCGTCGCTGACGAGGCCGCGGCAGAAGTCGGAGGAGATCACCTCGGTGGGCCTGAAGTGCCGCCGGGCGAAGGTGGACTTGCCGGAGCCGGAGGCACCGACGAGGACGACGAGGGAGAGGTCGGTGACGGGCAGGACCCGTCCCGTGTTCTGCGTCTCGGTCATGCCGCCTTCGCCTCCTTCTCGGTGCCGTCGCGGTGGAACAGGGCCATCTGGGTGGGCGGGCCGACCTCGGGGTCGTCGGGGCCTATGGGGGCGAACTCGACGTCGTAGCCGTGGAGTCCGGCGAGCCGGGCGGCCCAGTAGCGGAACTCCTCGCGGGTCCACTCGAAGCGGTGGTCGCCGTGCCGGACGTGACCCGCGGGCAGGGTCTCCCAGCAGACGTTGTACTCGACGTTCGGGGTCGTCACGACGACCGTGCGCGGGCGGGCGGCGCCGAACACCGCGTACTCCAGGGCGGGCAGCCGGGGCAGGTCGAGGTGCTCGATCACCTCGCTGAGCACGGCGGCGTCGTAGCCCTTCAGACGCTTGTCGGTGTAGGCGAGCGAGCCCTGGAGGAGCCGGACCCGGGACGCCTGGCGCTCTCCCATGCGGTCCAGCTTCAGCCGCCGCGCGGCGATGGTGAGCGCCCGCGCGGACACGTCCAGCCCCACGATCTCCGTGAACCGCGTGTCCTTCAGCAGTTCCTGCACCAACTGCCCCTGCCCGCAGCCGAGATCGAGCACCCGGGCGGCGCCGGACGCCCGGAGTGCGGCGAGGATCGCCTCCCGGCGCAGCACGGCCAACGGGGTCGGCCTCTCCTCGGTCTCCGTCTCCTCGGCGACCGCGTTGTCGATCTCCTCGACCTCGCTGTCGTCGGCCTCGGCGAGCCGGACCAGCTCCAGCCGCTCCGTCGCCTGCCGGGTCAGCGACCAGCGACGGGAGAGGTACCGGCTGGTGATGAGCTTCTGCTCGGGGTGCCCGGGCAGCCAGCCCTCGCCCGCGCGCAGCAACTTGTCGACCTCGTCGGAGGAGACCCAGTAGTGCTTGGCGTCGTCGAGGACGGGCAGCAGCACGTACAGGTGGCGCAGGGCCTCGGCGAGGGTCAGGGTGTCGGACTCCAGGACGAGCCGGACGTAGCGGGAGTCGCCCCACGCGGGGAACTCGGTGTCGAGCGCGACCGGTTCGGCGGTGACCGTCCAGCCGAGCGGCTCGAAGAGGCGGTGGACGAGGCCGGGGCCGCCGCGCGCGGGCAGCGCGGGCACCTCGACGCGCAACGGCCGTGCCCGCTCCGGGAGTTCCGGGCGGGCGGCGCACACCCCGCGCAGGGCGCTGGAGAAGACGCCGCTCAGCGCGACCGCGAGCAGCGAGGAGGCCGCGTAGGGGCGGTCGTTGACGTACTGCGCGAGCGCCGCGTCCGGGGCGCCGCCGCGGCCCTTGCCCTTGCCCCGCCGGACCAGCGCGACCGTGTCGATCTCCAGGAGCAGCGCGGCCGTGCAGCGCTGCTCGTCCGCCTCGGGGTAGAAGACGTGGGCGGTGCCGTGGGACGTGGAGAACTTCTGCGCCTTGCCGGGGTGCTTGTGCAGCAGGTACCCCAGCTCGGTGGCCGGGTGGGCGGCGTCGCCGCGCGTCGAGATCGTCAGGAACACCTCAGCGATTCTTCCGGGCTCCGACCCCGGTGACCACCGGTTTTCCCGGCCGCTCTCCTCGTCTCCCCTCGTCACGACTCCGCGGCGACGATGGCGCGGGCGTTGCGCACGGCCCGCTGCTGCGCCGCGCGCTGCTCCTCCAGCTCCTGCTTGTTCCGGCTGATGGCGCTCTTCTGGGCGTGCGCCTGAACGGCGTGGACGGACTGGATGTATCCGGTGTCGAGCTTGCACGTCGCGTCGGCGGCGGCCGTCTTCCGCTCCTTGCCGGTGGGCTTTTCGGTGCGGAACCAGGCCATGTCCATGGCTGCCGCGTCCGGGTCGGTGTAGTGGAAACCCCGCTTCTTCATGCAGGCCGACCAGGCACGCTCGGCCTTCTTCCAGGCCGGGTCCTTCCGGGCCTGCTCGCCGGACTGGATCCACAGGCGCATGGCGATCGAGGTGGTGCCGGTGAGCCGCACACCGTCGACCTTCGTGGCGGGCGTGGGGCCGGTGATCTTCTGCCGTGCCTGCCCCAGACAGCCGCCCTCGGGTATGCGGTGTCCGTGCGCGAAGTGGCTGTCGCCGCTCCCGAACTCGGCGGTGAGGGCCAGGAACTGGTCGGTCGGCCACTCCAGGTGCTGGGTGTCGGCGGCCAGGTCCTGGTTGTGGTAGCCGTGCTCGGACGCCAGGTCGGGGTCGTCCACGCCGTACGGCCGGTCGTCGCCGACGGAACTGCTGAGGTCGAGCGTGCCCTGCCGGACCGGGTAGGTCGACTCGACCGACTTGGTGTCCAGCACCGCGAAGCCCGAGAAGCCGAGCCGGACCATGCACCGCTTGGCGAGGATCCACTGCGCCCGGTCGACGGCCTTGTTGTCGGCCGCGGAGGGGTCGATGTCGTACGCGTACAGCGGGAACGCCGAGACGGCGTTGAGGCGGCGGGCCTCACCCGCGGAGTCGTCGTCGCCGCTGAGGCGATCGGTGAACTGGCAGGCCGACAGGGCGAAGAGGGCGGCGAGAGCGAGAGGCAGGACTTTGCGCACGGGGTCATCCGATCAGGCCGCGATCATGGACGCCGTGACGGAGCCCACAATTCCGGCACGCGGAGATCACAACTGGTTCACAATCGCCGGCTCCCGGCTCGGACCGGCCGACGTCGCCCGGGGTTTCAGCTGAAGTCGGCCCGCGCGAGATGCGTCCCGCAGACGCGGCAGCGGAAGAGGTACCCGGTCGGCTGTCCGTCCTTGTCGAGCGCCGCGAGGAACTCCTCGGCCGTGCCGTCCGCCCGGCCCCACGCGGCGCACTCCCGGCGCAGCCGGTCCAACGCGTCGGGACAAGGCCGCAGTTCGCGCACACCGGCCGCGCCGAGGAACACCGCGCCGTCGCGGCAATGTCCCGGCCGACCCCACTCCTGCCAGGTGGCGAAGCCGGGGGTGCGCTCGCGGATCTGCCGCGCCGCCCCGCCCGGCATGCGCCCGGCGTCCACGTCGTTGAAGAACACGCCGAGGCGCCTGACCGCCGTGCCGTACGCGATGCAGTGGGGACACAGCCGTCCGTCCGGCACGTCCTCGCCGTGGACCGGGCCGGTGTGGATCCAGCCCTGGTCGTGCCCGCAGCACGCGCACGGCTCGTCGGCTGCCTTCACCGAGCCGGTGGCGACCGGATCCGGGTGGTACGGGAACGGCGGCAGCGGCGGGCGGCGCCGGGGCTCCGGGCGCGGATCGACGACCTGTTCGATCGCCTGCCCGGTCAGCGCGGCGGGCGGCACCACGACCGCCCGTGCCCGCAGGTCCTCCGGCAGCTGCCGTACGTCGTCCTCGCTGGTCACGATCACCGTCGGATCCCCGAGCGGCACGATCGCCGCGCCGGTGCGGCGGGCCGGCTCGGCGACGATGTCCAGAACACCGGGGCCCGGCCGGTCGAACGACACCCCGAGGTGCAGAGACACGTCGGCGTCACGCCGTCGGCGTCACGCACCCACTCGACCGGCTCGCCGTCGGCAACGTCGTACGGGGCGTACGGGGCGTACGGCACCAGCACCTCACGCACGGCGGCGGCGTCCATCGGCACGACGTCGCCGTCACGGAACGCATGGACGTAGATGCCGGACCCCATGGTCCCTACTCCATCGCATACCGGCACCACCTCGGCATCCCCCGGACCCGGGCAGGCGACCGGGACGGCGGGGCGCACCTCTCCCCGGGGGTGACGGGCGTGACCGCCCACACGGGTACCGCTCCCAACGGCCGTGGTGGAGGCCGCACTTCAGGTCGGGGCGGGTCACGACGGCGCCGCGGGCTCCTCGACCGCGCCGAACGGCGACGTCCTTCCCGGCCCGGCCGGCCGAGCGGGGAAGGACGTGGCCGTGAGCCGTCCGTCCTACGACAGCTGCGACTGCACCTGGGCGGAGATCAGCTCCAGGTGGTCCAGGTCGTCGAGGTCGAGCACCTGGAGGTAGATGCGGCGGGAGCCGATCGCGGCGTACCGGCCGATCTTGTCGACGACCTCGGCCGGGGAGCCGGCCAGGCCGTTGGCCTTCAGCTCGTCCACCTCACGGCCGATCGCCGCGGCGCGCCGGGCGACCTCCTGGTCGTCCCGGCCGACACAGACCACGAGCGCGTTGGAGTACGTCAGGTCGTCCGCGCCGCGGCCGGCCTCCTCGGCGGCGGCCCGCACCCGGCCGAACTGCCGCGCGCTGTCCTCGACCGAGGCGAACGGGATGTTGAACTCGTCGGCGTACTTCGCGGCCAGCCGCGGCGTACGGGTCGCACCGTGGCCGCCGATGAGCACGGGGATCTTGCCCTGCGCGGGCTTGGGCAGCGCGGGCGACTCGGTGAGGTCGTAGTGGGTGCCGTGGAAGTCGAAGGTCTTGCCGGGCTCGGTCGCCCACAGCCCGGTGACGATCGCGAGCTGCTCCTCCAGGCGGGCGAACTTCTCCTTCGGGAAGGGGATGCCGTACGCCTTGTGCTCCTCCTCGAACCAGCCGGCGCCGAGGCCCAGCTCCACGCGGCCGCCGGACATCTGGTCGACCTGGGCGACCTGGATGGCGAGCACACCGGGCAGCCGGAAGGTGCCGGCGGTCATCAGCGTGCCGAGGCGGATGCGCTTGGTCTCGCGGGCGAGGCCGGCCAGGGTGATCCAGGCGTCCGTGGGGCCGGGCAGGCCGTCCGTGCCGCCCATGCTGAGGTAGTGGTCGGAACGGAAGAAGGCGTCGAAGCCGAGGTCCTCGGTGGCCTTCGCCACGGTGAGCAAGGTGTCGTAGGTGGCCCCCTGCTGGGGCTCGGTGAAGATTCGAAGGTCCATACACCTATCCTGCACGCCACGACCCGCGTCAACCTCGCCGGTACCGCCGGGTGCGCGGATCCCCGGTCGGGTGAAAATCGGGGGCGGGGTGCCCGGGGCACCGTGCGGGCCAGTGACCGGCCCCGATGATGATCGTTGGGACGACGGTGCCGGACCGTCCGGCACCCGCGCCGGCCCCGCCGGGCCGGGGGCCGAGGAGGCCGTGATGTCCGAAGAGCTGGGCTCCGCCGGGCAGCCGAAGGGGCTGCTGGAGCAGATGGAAGAGCTGATGGCGGCGCTGAACGCGGATCTGTCGGAACTGGCCGATCTGCACGCCGCGGGAACGGCTCCGGCTCACGCGGACGAAGGCGACACCGACCGACCGGGGCAGTGCCGGCTGACCGGTGCGACACCGGCCGACCGCACCGACGCCGGTTGACCGCAGCGACGTCGACCGACCGAAGCGACGTCGACTGACGGGAGAGGCGCCGTCACCGGGGACGCCTCCGGCGGGGACGAGCGAGAACGGGCTGTGGCGAACGGCGGCGCTTGAGCGACACCGGCTCCGGGGAGCCGCCGCAGCTGAGCGGCATCGGCTCGGGGAGCGGCTCCGCTTGGCGGGAGCGGCGTCGGGCCGAGGCGAGCGGCACCGGTTGAGTGGCATCGGGCCGAGGTGAGCGGCAGCGGTCGGCCGAGCGACGTCGAGCCGACGTGAGCGGCAGCGGTCGCCATGACGACGTCGAGCCGACGCGAGGGACACAGGCCGATCGAGCGGCACCGGTCGACGGGGACGACGCCCGGTCGACATGAGCGGCGCCGGTCGACATGAGCGGCGGCGTCATCGAGGGTGGCTCCGGGTGGGTCAGCCGAATTCGCGCTCCGGTAAGACCTCCTCGCGCGCTGCCAGTTTGCGCAGCATCTCGCGGACGCGGTCGCGGGACTCGTCGGCCGCGTCGATGGCCTCCATGCACTGCCAGTACGTCGTCTCGTCGGCGGCGGCGCTCGCCATGCCGACCAGGGCGATGCCGACCTCGCCGAGCAGACCCCCGAGGCAGAGCAGCGTCTCGCGGGCGTCCTCCAACTCGGTGAGCTGGGCGGCGCGCAGATCGCCGGGGTCCAGTTCGGGCGGGTCCAGGACGCCGCAGCCCCGGCCCGCCAGCTCCGTCAGGCCCAGTGCCTCGCCGCGCAGCTCCGGCGGGCCGGAGACCGCGAGCCGGCTGCCGATCGCCTGGGCCAGGGCCTGGGCCTGCCAGACCTCCGCCAGGATTTCGCCTGCGTTCGCGCCGTTCGCCAGGGCTCGCCTGCTCGCGAGGATGAGCCGTATCGCATCCATAGGTCGCCCCCGTCCCTCCACATGCCTTCTCGCACGTCCGCCGGAACTCTCTTCTCACTACCTAGTCCACTACCCAGAGTGAGGGCGTCTGAGTCGAAAAGCCAGAGGTGGGGGGAAATTTGTGGACAACAATTCGGATTCGACAGGCGATTTCACTACGGAACGTAATAATGGAGTTCAGGAGTCCGGCAGTTGACCCGGTTCGTCCCCGCCCCTGTCCCCCGCGACCGGAAAACGACGCTCATTTCGGTCGATCTTGGCGGCCAGCGCGGCCAGCGGGTCGATGCCGAGGGTGCCGCAGAACTGGAGGAGGTAGGCGAGGACATCGGCGACCTCGTCCTCGACGCGGTGCGCGGTGCCGGCGTCGGCCATCACCCGCGCGGACTCCTCCGGGGTCAACCACTGGAAGATCTCGACCAGTTCGGAGGCTTCCACCGACAGAGCGGCGGCGAGGTTCTTGGGCGTGTGGTAGGGCTGCCAGTTCCGCGCGGCCGCGAACTCGGCGAGCCGGTGCTGGAGTCGGGCCAGGTCAAGAGGTTCCGTCACGGTCCAGGTGTACCACCGTGACGCCCCGGACCCCGGTGGCCCAGGAGCCGTCGCTCACCGCGCCCAGCCACCGGATGTGCCCGCGCTCGCCCATCCGGGCCGCCAGCCACAGCAGTGCGCGGCGCTGGGCGGGGTCGAGGCCGCGGTCGAGGCCGTCGGCGAGAACGGTCAGGCTGCACAGCGCGTCCGGCACCTCGCCGGGGGTGTCCACGGCGAGCACACCGGGCCCGGTCAGCAGCACCAGCGCCAGTGCCAGATAACGGAGTTCGCCGTCCCCGAGCCGGGCCAGCTCGGTGCGCAGGCCGTCACCGCGGTCGAGCAGCGCCCGTACCGTGCCGTCCGCCAGCGGCTCGGCGACCAGATCGGCCACGGGCCCGGCGCAGCCCGCGCGCAGCGCCTGGACCAGCAGAGCGTGCCGGCGGGCGCACTCGGCGCGGGTGCGCCACAACACGTCGGCGAGGTTGTCGCAGCCGGGCAGCAGCCGTCCGGAGCCCATGGGGACGGGCCTGCGCATGGACGCGGGGTGGGGGTCGCACGGGAAGACGGAGCGCAGGGCGACGACCATCTGCTCGGCCGCGGCGAGCACCTGCCGCTGCCCGTCCGTCTTGCCGGCCACGCGCAACGGCAGCAGGGCGGTGCCGAGCCGGTCGTCGGGGAGCGGGGCGCGGGTGACCGGGGCGGAGCCCGCGGTGTGCCAGGCGGCCTGGACGGCGCGGCGGGACGGGTCGCGCAGCGCGGTCTCCAGCAGCACGACGCCGCCCGCGGTCAGCCGCTCCCCCGCGATCCGCAGAACGGGTTCGGCCTGGACGGCGACGTCGAGCCGGACGGGTCCCTCGACCCCGTCGGCCGTACACCCGATGCGGAAGCCGCGGCGTCCGCCCGCGTCGGGGCGCGCCCGCTGCGGCACACAGGCGGCCGGGTCCGGGAACGCCTCCGGGAGCGGGACGCCTGCGGCGAGCCGGGCAAGCGCCTCGTACGCCATGAGCGCGGTCGTCTTGCCCGCGCCGCTGGGCCCCGCGAGCACCGTGACCGGGCCGAGCGGAATCGCGGTCCGCCGGTGCCCGGCGAAGGCCGACAGCCGCAGCTCGGTGATCCGGGCGCGTACGTCGGGGCACCGGGCGGCTTCGGCCGCACCGGCGGGTGCGGCGGATTCGAGGGCTCGGAGGGCTCCGAGGGGTTCGGGGAGTTCGGTTGTTCCCGGGGCGTCCCCGGGCACGCGGGACTGCGCGGGTACGGTCCCGCCGGGCGCGGCGGCCGCCGCGGGCTCGGTGGACACGGAAGGCACGGCCATGCCCCGGACGGTAGAACTCCGCCGCCCCGCCGAACCGTTTGCCCTCGGGACCTTCCTACGAACGGGGGACGCCCGTGGGGCCGTCGGTGCGCCGGCGGCCCCACGGGCAGGGGCTCAGCCCCCCGACATCCCCGCCCCCTCCATCAGCCCGCTGACCTCCGTCCCGGGCGGGGTGAGGAGGAACACGTTCCGGTCGACGCGGTGCATCCCGCTGCCGAGCCCGAAGACCACGCCCGTACTGAAGTCGAGGACGCGCTTGGCGACCTCCGTCTCGGCGCTGGACAGGTCGAGCAGTACCGGCACCCCGGCCATCAGGGTCTCGGCGACCTCCCGCGCGTCCGCGAAGACGTTGACGCGCAGGACCACGAACCGGCGCCGGGTCTCGGTCTCGGCGTCCGGCAGCGCGCGGTGGTTCACCGCGGACGGCCAGGCGTCCCGGCCCCGCAACGGCACGACCTGGGCGAGCCCTTCCCACTGTTCATCGGTGACGTCGTAACGGCTCACCGGCTCCCCCCGACCTGACTCGCACTCAATGCCTGCACCGGCCAATTCTTACGCCAAGTCACCCGTTCGGCCCAACAACGACACGGTGTGCGACCGATCCGATGCCGCGACTCGGGCGTGACACGGGGCACATGTACGAGTTCGCCCGCTTCTTGCCTCTCTCACACCGGACTTTTCACCGGCGGCCATGTCGTGGTCATTTCCCGTCAGTAGCTTCCCGTGCCGTGCACTTGGCAGAAACACCGCAGGTGACACCCGGCCGGCGGACGCAGTCGGCGGTGTCCGCCGTTCCGGGACCCCACCTGGAGTCCGCCCCCGAGGCGCCCGCGCAGTGGCATCGCGTCCTGACGCTGCTCGCCGACGTCAGCCTGTTCATCGGCGCCCGCACGGTGTGGACCCAGGCGGCGACGCACCGGCTGACCCTCGCCGCGGTCATCTCCCTCTGTTACGCCGCGATCCTGGTGACCGGCATCCTCGCGCTCACGGTCCGCCGGGCGCGCTCGCTGGCCCGCCTGGACCTGGTGGTGCTCGTCACCGCCATCGCCCTCACCCTGTGCACGTGGGCGCTCAACCACGCCGGCGGCGACGAGGCGGTCCTGACCACCCAGGCGGCGAGGGAGATCCTCGGCGGGCACCAGGTCTACGACCACCCGTGGCCGTGGCTGTTCCACCTCCCGGGCGTCGCCCTGACGCCGACGACGACCGGCGGCTACGACTTCACGTACGGCTACCCGCCGCTGACGCCGCTGCTCACGCTGCCGTTCCTGGGGCTCGGCCACAACGGCGCGCCGGCCACCGCGGCGGTGACGGTCGTACTGATCGTGGGCACGGTCGTGCTGTGGCGGCGGCTGCCGGCGCCGTGGCGCTCGGCGGCCACGATGATCTGCCTGGGCTTCAGCTTCCTGCCGATGTACGCCCGCCAGGGCTACCCGGCGATCGTCGCCCTGGTCCTGCTGATGCCGGTGGTGGCGGGCTGGACCCGGCTGGGTGCCGGGGGGCGGCTGGGCGCGGCCGGGATCGCGCGTGCCGCGTGCCTCGGGGGCGCGTGCGCGGCGCAGCAACTCCCGTGGTTCCTCACGCCGTTCCTGCTGGCCGGGATCTACGCCGTGCGCCGTGGCGAGCTGGACGGGCGGGCGGCGGCGCGCGTGGTGCTGCGGGTCACGGGCATCGCGGTGCTCACCTGGTTCGTGATCAACGCCTACTTCGTGGTGACCGAGCCCGGCCCCTGGATCCGGGGCATCGTCCTGCCGCTGACCCAGGGCGCGGTGGTGCACGGCCAGGGCCTGGTGGACATCTCGCTGTACTTCACCCACGGCAGCGACCGGCTCGACTGGTACAGCCACGCGAGCATGCTGCTCGCCGCGGCCCTGCTGGGGCTGTTCGTGCTGTTCGTCCGGCGCCTCGGCCCGGCGGCGACCGTGCTGCCCTGGTGCGTCTTCTACCTGGCGACCCGCTCGCAGGACGGCTACTACCTGATGATGACGCCGCTGTGGCTCGCGGCGGCGATCACCACACCCCTGTCGGAGTTCACGCGCGCGTGGCAGCCGCGGCCGGCGTGGCTGACGGCCCGGCGCCGCAGGCCCGCGCTGACCGGAGCCGTGGTGCTGCTCGTGCTGCCCGCGCTGCTGAGCGTGACCGTGGCGGCGACCGGCGGGCCGCCGCTGCGCATGGACATCACGAAGGCCCGGCACGCCCCGGCGGGCGCGCTGTCCACGCTGACCGTGAAGGTCACCAACAGCGGGGGCGACCCGCTCACCCCGCACTACATGCTCACGACGGGCCAGGGCATGGGCAAGTACTGGTCGCTGGCGCACGGCCCCGCCACGATCCCCGCGCACGGCACGGCGACCGTGGTCCTGCGGGCGCCCGACGGCAGCTATCCGCTGCCCACGAGCAAGAGCACCCACTTCCGGCTGCGCGCCTTCACGGCCACCCCGCAGACGCTCTCCACCGAGGACGTGCAGGGGGCGCAGCTGGGCCTGACCGGCTGACGCCCGCAGGCCCCGGCCCCACCGCCCGGCCCGGCCGTCCGGCTCAGGAACCCGCGCGCGTGAAGCGCAGCGCGGCCGTCACCGTGGTCAGGCCGCGCATCATCCCCATCTGGTTCCAGCCCATGCCGAACTGGTCGCGGTCCACGGTGAACTCGGTCTCCAGGGTGAGCCCGCCGGCGTCCACCGAGGCCAGGCGCGCGGTGAGCTCCTGCGGCCGGCTGATGCCCCGCACGGTCAGCTGCCCGGTGACCCGTACGCCGTCCGCGTCGAGCCGCTCGGCGCCCCGGACGGCGAAGGTGATCTCCGGGTGCTGGTCGGTGTCGAGGAAGTCCGCCGAGCGCAGGTGCTTGTCCCGCTTGGCGTGTTTCGTGTCCAGGGACGCGGCGTCCAGGGTCACGGCGCCGGTGGCCGAGCCGTCCGGGCTCACCTCGCCCCCGCCGCTGATCGCGGTGAACGCGCCCTTCACGGTGACCAGGCCCCACATGGTCTTGTGCCGCAGCGCCACGGTGGACGCGCTGGGGTCGAGCTGCCAGGTACCTGTTTCCACGGCGACGGTCATGGTCGTACTCTCCCGAAGGGTGATTCAAATTTGGATAATCGAAGGAGCCCTACGCTAGCCCGTTATCCAAATTTGCACAACGGGTAGACTGGACGTATGTCCGCCACCACCACGCCCCCCGCCGACCAGCCCTCTTGCCCTCTCGCCGAGAGCGGGGAGCGGCTGCTCCCGGACGAGCTGCGCGCGTGGATGGTGCTGCTGGCCGCGACCGGCGGGGTGGAGCAGCGGATGCGGACGGCGGTGAGGGAGACCCTCGGCGTCTCGCACGACGAGTTCCTGATCCTGTGCCTGCTGGCCGAACGGCCGCGCACCGGGTTGCGGATGACCCAGGTCGCCGACCTCCTCGGCCGCCCCAAGACCCGGCTCACCTACCAGATCGCCTGCCTCCAGCGGGCCGGACTGGTCAACCGCCGTGCCGTGTGCGGCGACAAGCGCGGCGTGGAGGTCGCGCTCACCGACAAGGCGCGCGAACTGCTGCGCGAGACCTCCGCGCTGCTCGCCGGGACCGTCCGGCAGGCCCTCGCCGACTCCATGGGCACCGAACAGCGCGCGGCCATGTGCGCGCTCGTCCCCGAGGTCGCACCCCCCGACGGTGCCTGAACTCCCCCTCCACAGCTCCTGAACGTCATCGGCCGACGGGCGGGAGGCGCAGGTCACAGGCGTGAGGAGGGCAACTTCACAGTGCGCTCTTCACCCGTCCTCTAGCATCCTGCCCTAGCATCCGAGCATGACGGTCCTGCCTGACGACGGGCTCTCCCTGGCCGCCGAGTTCCCTGACGCGACGCACGAGCAGTGGCAACGCCTGGTCGAGGGTGTGCTGCGCAAGTCGGGCAAGGAAGTCTCTGGCGCGGCAGCAGAGGACGCCCTGTCCACGACGCTGGAGGACGGGCTGCGCACCCGGCCCCTCTACACCGCGCGCGACGCCGCGCCCGACCCCGGCCTGCCCGGTTTCGCCCCGTACCTGCGCGGCGGCCGCCCCGAGGGCAACACCGCCGACGGCTGGGACGTACGGCAGCGGCACGCGGCACTCGCCGAGGGCGCCGTGCTGGCCGACCTGGAGAACGGCGGCACCTCGCTGTGGCTGGTGCTGGGCGAGGGCGGCTTCCCGGTCGCCGACCTGCCCCGCGCGCTCGACGGGGTCTACCTCGACCTCGCGCCGGTCGTCCTCGACGCGGGCCGCGACACCGAGGCCGCGGCCGCGGCACTGCTGCGGCTCTACTCGGACAGGGGCGTCGACGCCAAGGCCGTACGCGGCAACCTGGGCGGTGACCCGCTCGGCTACGAGGCCCGCACCGGCACCGCGCTCGACGTCGCGCCGTACGCCGCCCTGGCCGCCCGCTGCGCCGAGCAGTACCCGGGGCTGCGCGCGCTCACCGTGGACGCGCTGCCGTACCACGAGGCGGGCGGTTCGGCCGCGCAGGAGCTGGGCGCCTCCCTCGCCACCGGTGTGGCCTATCTGCGCGAGCTGACCGAGGCGGGCCTCGCCGTCGAACAGGCCGCCGCCCAGCTGGAGTTCCGCTACGCGGCCACCGCCGACCAGTTCCTGACCGTCGCCAAGCTGCGCGCCGCGCGCCGGCTGTGGGCGCGCATCGCCGAGGTGTCCGGGGCACCCGGCGCGGGCGCGCAGGTGCAGCACGCGGTCACCTCGCCGGTGATGATGAGCCGCCGCGACCCGTGGGTGAACATGCTCCGCACGACGGTCGCGACGCTGGCCGCCGGAGTGGGCGGCGCCGACTCCGTCACCGTGCTGCCGTTCGACCACGCGCTCGGCCTGCCCGACGCGTTCGCCCGCCGCATCGCCCGCAACACCTCCACGATCCTGATCGAGGAGTCGCACCTGGCCCGGGTCATCGACCCGGCCGGCGGCTCCTGGTACGTCGAGCGGCTGACCGACGAACTCGCCTACGCAGCCTGGGAGTTCTTCCGGTCGATCGAGCGTGACGGCGGCCAGCCGGCCGTGCTGCGCTCGGGCCGGCTGCGCACGGACCTCGCGGCGACGTGGGCGGAGCGCTCCAAGAGGCTCGCCAAGCGGCGCGAACCCATCACCGGCGTCAGCGAGTTCCCGCTGCTCGGCGAGAAGCCGGTGGAGCGCGAGCCCGCGCCCGAACCGCCGTCCGGCGGGCTGCCGCGCGTGCGCCGCGACGAGGCGTACGAGGAGCTGCGCGCCCGCTCCGACGCCCACCTCGCAGCGACCGGCGCCCGCCCCCGGATCTACCTCGCGACGATCGGCTCGGCCGCCGAGTACACCGCGCGCGCCACCTTCGCCGCCAACCTCTTCCAGGCGGGCGGCATCGAGCCGGTCACCGAGGGCCGCTTCGAGGACAGCGGCGCCACCGAGGCCGTGCTCTGCTCCAGCGACGGCCAGTACGCCGAACAGGCCGAGCGCCAGGCCGAGTCGCTGCGCGCGGCCGGTGCCCGTCAGGTCTTCCTGGCGGGCCGGGGCGACTACCCCGGCATCGACGCGCACGTCTTCGCGGGCTGCGACGCCGTCGACGTCCTGTCCACGACTCTCGACCGCATGGGAGTGTCCTGATGGGAATCCCCGACTTCTCCGGCATCGAGCTGGAGACCGCCGAGGGAACGGCCGCCGACGGCAGCGCCGAGCAGTGGCTGGCGGCCGGCGGCGACCGGCCGCTGTGGGAGACCCCGGAGGGCATCGGGGTCAAGGCGCTGTACACCGGCCGTGACCTGGAGGGCCTGGACTTCCTCGGTACCTACCCGGGCATGGCGCCGTACCTGCGCGGCCCGTACCCGACGATGTACGTCAACCAGCCCTGGACGATCCGCCAGTACGCGGGCTTCTCCACCGCCGAGGAGTCCAACGCGTTCTACCGGCGCAACCTGGCGGCCGGCCAGAAGGGCCTGTCGGTCGCCTTCGACCTGCCCACGCACCGGGGCTACGACAGCGACCACCCGCGCGTGACCGGCGACGTCGGCATGGCGGGCGTGGCCATCGACTCGATCTACGACATGCGCCAGCTCTTCGACGGCATCCCGCTGGACCGGATGACCGTGTCGATGACGATGAACGGCGCCGTGCTGCCGGTGCTGGCGCTATACATCGTGGCGGCGGAGGAACAGGGCGTACCGCCCGAGAAGCTGGCCGGGACCATCCAGAACGACATCCTCAAGGAGTTCATGGTCCGCAACACCTACATCTATCCGCCGAAGCCGTCGATGCGGATCATCTCCGACATCTTCGCGTACACCTCGCAGCGGATGCCGCGCTACAACTCGATCTCCATCTCCGGCTACCACATCCAGGAGGCGGGCGCGACGGCCGACCTGGAGCTGGCGTACACGCTCGCGGACGGCGTCGAGTACATCCGTGCCGGGCGTGAAGCGGGCCTGGACGTGGACGCGTTCGCGCCGCGCCTGAGCTTCTTCTGGGCGATCGGCATGAACTTCTTCATGGAGGTCGCGAAGCTGCGGGCGGCGCGGCTGCTGTGGGCGAAGCTGGTGAAGCAGTTCGACCCGCAGAACACCAAGTCGCTCTCCCTGCGCACCCATTCGCAGACATCCGGCTGGTCGCTGACCGCGCAGGACGTGTTCAACAACGTCACGCGTACGGCCGTGGAGGCGATGGCGGCGACCCAGGGCCACACCCAGTCGCTGCACACCAACGCCCTCGACGAGGCCCTCGCTTTGCCGACGGACTTCTCGGCGCGCATCGCCCGCAACACCCAGCTGCTCATCCAGCAGGAGTCCGGCACCACGCGGGTCATCGACCCGTGGGGCGGCAGCGCCTACGTGGAGAAGCTGACGTACGACCTCGCCCGCAAGGCCTGGCAGCACATCCAGGAGGTGGAAGCGGCGGGCGGCATGGCCAAGGCGATCGACGCCGGCATCCCCAAGCTGCGCATCGAGGAGGCCGCGGCCCGCACCCAGGCCCGCATCGACTCCGGCCGCCAGCCCGTGATCGGCGTGAACAAGTACCGCGTGGAGAACGACGAGGCGATCGACGTCCTCAAGGTCGACAACTCCTCCGTGCGCGCCCAGCAGATCGAGAAGCTGCGCCGGCTGCGGGCGGAACGGGACGAGCAGGCCTGCCGGGACGCGCTCGACGCGCTCACCCGGGCGGCCGACGGCGAGGGCAACCTGCTGGAGCTGGCGGTGAACGCGGCCCGCGCCAAGGCCACCGTCGGCGAGATCTCCGACGCCCTGGAGAAGGTGTACGGCCGGCACGCGAGCCAGATCCGTACGATCTCCGGTGTGTACCGCAACGAAGCAGGCCAGTCCCCGAACGTGGACCGCACCCGTGCCCTGGTGGACGCCTTCGAGGAGGCCGAGGGGCGCCGGCCGCGCATCCTGGTCGCCAAGATGGGCCAGGACGGTCACGACCGCGGCCAGAAGGTGATCGCGACCGCCTTCGCCGACCTCGGCTTCGACGTCGACGTCGGCCCGCTGTTCCAGACGCCCGAGGAGGTCGCCCGCCAGGCGGTCGAGGCGGACGTCCACGTGGTCGGGGTGTCCTCGCTGGCCGCGGGCCATCTCACCCTCGTCCCGGCGCTGCGCGAGCAGCTGGCCGAGGAGGGCCGCGAGGACATCATGATCGTGGTCGGCGGGGTGATCCCGCCGCAGGACGTGCCGACGCTGCTGGAGATGGGTGCCACGGCCGTGTTCCCGCCGGGGACGGTGATCCCGGACGCGGCGTACGACCTGGTCGAGCGGCTGTCGGCCGACCTCGGCCACGAGCTGTAGCGCCGCGATGGCCGCGATCGATCTCGACACGTATGTGAAGGGTGTGCTCGACGGCAAGCGGGCCCTGGTGGCCCGCGCCATCACGCTCGTCGAGTCCACCCGACCCCAGCACCGGGCGCTGGCCCAGGAGTTGCTGACGCGGCTCCTGCCGCACAGCGGCCGGGCGCGGCGGATCGGCGTCAGCGGGGTGCCGGGGGTCGGCAAGTCGACGTTCATCGACGCGTTCGGCACGATGCTGACCTCGCTGGGCCATCGGGTCGCGGTGCTCGCCGTCGACCCGTCCTCGACCCGCACGGGCGGCTCCATCCTGGGCGACAAGACCAGGATGGAGCGCCTGTCCGTGGACCCGGCGGCCTTCATCCGCCCCTCCCCCAGCGCGGGCACGCTGGGCGGGGTCGCGAAGGCCACCCGCGAGTCGATGGTGGTGATGGAGGCGGCGGGCTACGACGTGATCCTCGTGGAGACCGTCGGAGTGGGCCAGTCCGAGACGACGGTCGCGGGCATGGT
This sequence comes from Streptomyces sp. NPDC025793, assembly GCF_055558375.1. Classification (NCBI taxonomy): domain Bacteria; kingdom Bacillati; phylum Actinomycetota; class Actinomycetes; order Kitasatosporales; family Streptomycetaceae; genus Streptomyces; species Streptomyces sp. NPDC025793. The sequence goes on from NZ_JBVHMR010000005.1 coordinate 390,804, forward strand.
CGACACCTTCCTGCTGCTGACCCTGGCCCGCACCGGCGACCAGCTCCAGGGCATCAAGAAGGGCGTCCTGGAACTGGCCGACGTCATCGCCGTCAACAAGGCGGACGGCCCGCACGAGCGGGACGCCCGTGCGGCGGCCCGCGAGCTGGCGGGCGCCCTGCGGCTGATGCACGGCAAGGACGCCTTCTGGACTCCCCCGGTGCTCAGTTGCAGCGCGCGGGAGTCGGCCGGCCTGGACACGCTCTGGGAACGTCTGGAGCAGCACCGCACGCTCCTGGACTCCACCGGCCGCCTCACCGCCAAGCGGCGCGACCAGCAGGTCGAGTGGACCTGGGCCATGGTCCGCGACGAGCTCCTCGGCCGTCTGCACGCGGCCCCGGCGGTGCGTGAGAGCGCGCCCGATCTCGAACGGAGGGTCAGGGACGGCGAGTTGACGGCGACGCTGGCCGCGGAGCGGATCCTGGCGGCGTTCGAGGGCGGACTGCCCACGGCGGCGCAGGCCTGAGACGACCGGGGCCCTGGGGCCTGTCGTCACATTCCCGCCTGCCGTGCGGCGTGCCCTTCGGGCGGACGACGGGAATGTGACGACAGGCCCTGGGCGGCTCACCGTGTGGTGCCGCGGTCACGACGGCCCGGCTGCCCGTCAGTGTTCGTGCGGGCCGGGACGGTGGACGGGGCCGTGGGCGTCGTCGCAGTGCTCCGCCTGCTGTTCGGCCGACGGTGCGGTGATCTGGAGCAGGTCCGCGGCGTCCGTGTCCTCTCCGAGGTGGTCGACCTGGAGGGTGGCGTGGCCGATGCCGTGCCGGTCGCGCAGCAGGTTCCGGAGGTGGCGCCGTACGGCGTGGCAGTCTCCGCCGGGTTCGACCAGGACGTGGGCGGACAGGGCGGGTTCGCCGGAGGTGATGGTCCACACGTGCAGGTCGTGGATCTCCACGACGGAGGGCTGCCCGGCGAGCTCGTCGCCGATCGCGTCCGGGTCGAGTCCGGCCGGGGCGGCCTCCAGGAAGATCCGTCCGGAGTCCCGAACCAGTCCGTAACCGGCCTTGACCATCAGGGCGACCACGACGAGCGTGGCGATGGCGTCGGCCCGGGCGAACCCGGTGAGGACGACGATCAGCGCGGCGACGGCGGTGCCGATGAAGGCGAACAGGTCGTTGAGGATGTGCTGGTAGGCACCCTCGACGTTCAGGGAGCTGCGGTTCGCCCTGGAGATGCACCAGGTGGCGGCCACGTTCACGGCGATGCCGGCGAGCGCCGTCGCCAGCATCAGTCCGCCCTCGACCTCGGGCGGGCTGATGAGCCGCCGCACCGCCTCGTACGCCAGCCAGGCTCCGAGCAGCAGCAGGGTCAGGCCGTTGGCCTGGGCGGAGAGGATCTCCGCGCGCTTGAGTCCGTAGGTGAAGCCGCCGCGGGCGGGGCGGGCCGACAGACGCATCGCGACGAGGGCGAGCACGATCGAGGCGGCGTCGGTGAGCATGTGTGCCGCGTCGGAGATCAGGGCCAGGGAGCCGGCGATGACGCCGACGGCGACCTCGACCGCCATGAACGCCGTGATCAAGGTGAGCGCACAGGCCAGCCAGCGTCGGTCGGCGTCCGCCGACACACCGTGCGAGTGGCCCGCGTGCCCGCCGGCGCCGTGCGCGTGCCCGTGGTCGTGGTCGTGGTCGTGGTCGTGATCACTCATGTCGTACGCCTCCCCCTCGCGTCGGGTTCCTGGCCGCAGTGAAACGCATGGTCGGTGTATTCACCAAAGGCTGCATCGGTGACCGTTGTCATCTTCTTTAAGGAGGCTCTGACCTGCGGAAACGTAATCCGTCTGGACGGAAATGGGACCGATTTCCACCTTCCCGTCACGTAGCACGGCGCACCTCACCGCACCCGGTTCGACACGCTGGGCCGACAGCAAGTGATGAGGCGTCAGAAGATCCCTCGGAAAGGCTAATGGTGCGACAATCCACTTTTACTCCACGGGACTTGGCGCTTCGGCGCCTTGTCCGCGGGACGGCATCCGGCGCCCCGGATCCCCCGATCAGCCCGTGGTACCGACCTTCTGATATGACCGTCATGTCAGCTGTGTGTACTTTCGTCACAAGCTGGCTGACGGGCCGGCATCTCCGCACACGAGACAGGAGAGCGACATGAAGGTCGCCCGTTCCACCATGGTCACCGCCGCTGTCGGGACCGCCGCCGCCCTGGCCGCGTCCGGCATCACGTACGCCTCGGCTGCCTCGTCCCTGACGTCCCCGGCCGCCCCGGCGGCCACCGCCGCGGCGCCGCAGGGTGGTGACGGCGGACAGAGCAAGGGCAACGAAGGCAGAGGCAACGAGGGCAGGGACAACGAAGGTCATGGGGGCCACGAGGGTTACGAGGGCCGGATCCAGGTCAACGAACGCTCGTACTCCAGCGACCCCGGCGACTGCGTCACCGTGGTCAGCGGCCTGGGCGCCAAGACCCTGAACATCCGCAACGAGAGCCACAGGACCGTCGAGGTGTTCCGCGGGGCGGTCTGCGACAACGGCGCTCCGATCGCCACCGTCGGCCCCCACAGCGACAGTTACGGCGTGGAAGCGGGCCCCACCGACGGCATCTACGTCGACAACGGCGTGGTGGCCAGCTTCCGCGTGGTCCGCCACCACGAGTTCTAGTCCGAAGCCGATCACATGACGAGGAGCCCCGGCCCGCCGCAATCGGGCCGGGGTGGCCATCGCATCGATCCGACCCTGCCGGACGACCCGCGTCCCGAGCGGGTCTGGTACACGTCCTACGGCTCGAACATGCACCTGGACCGGCTTGCCGCCTACGTCCGCGGCGGCCGCCCGGACGGCGCCGCACGGGAGTACCCGGGGTGCCGGAACCCCGCGATGCCCGTGCGGTCCATCCCCGTGGAACTGACCGGGGCGCTGTACTTCGCCACCGAGTCTCCCGTCTGGGGCGGTGGCAGGGCCTTCTACGACGAACGAGTCGACGGGCGCGTACTGGCCAGAGCCCACCTGATGACCGCGGAGCAGTTCTCCGACGTCGCCGCCCAGGAGATGTACCGGGAGCCCGGACCGGACCTGGACCTGCGGGACGTGCTCAGGGACGGTCGCGCCGTGCTGGGCGAGGGCCGCTACGAGACCCTGGTGTGCGCCGGGCAGGTGGACGGCCTCCCCCTCCTCACGTTCACCGCGCCCTGGGGGATGACCGACGTTCCGTGGGTCGCCCCGGCCCCCGCCTACGTCCGCCTGCTCGCCTCAGGCCTCCTCGCGGCCGGTGCCTGGGACATGGACACGGTGGCCGCGTATGTGGCCGGGTGCCCCGGCGCGGCGGAACACTGGTCGCTTGAGGACGTCACCGACCTCTTGAGGGACGAGGCGTAGAACTGCCCCTCAGGAGGCGGAGTCGGGGACATCGCGTGCCGCGGCGTACGCCTGCGCCGGTGTCATCGAGACACCGCCCAGGCTCACGGTCCTGTACTGGCTGACCTGGGCGCAGGTCTTGGAGTCGTCGGCGGTGGAGGCGTGGGCGTTGGAGACGGCGGCGTGGGTGTCCGCGGGCGCGGGGCGGGAGTTGCCGCCGGGGAAGGAGGTGCCGGTGGGCCAGTCCGATCCGATCACCAGGGTCAGGCCCGTGCCGGTGCCCTGCTTCAGGTGCGCGGAGGACAGGCCGAGCGCCTTGGCGGCCGTCTGTGCCTCGCTCTTCTGGCCGCCACCGTACGTCAGCGTGGTCGTCGCCGCGGGGCTGGGCGCGTTGGCGGTGGTGGTGGCGGAGCTGAAGCCCTGGTCGGTCAGGGCGGTCGCGATCTGCGAGGCGCGGCCGGTCACCGCGGTGCCGTTCTCCACCGTCACCGCGATCTGCGCCGCCGGCACCGCCGAGGCGGTGGGCTGCGCCGTCGCCGAGGACGTCGCCGAGGCCGCCGCCGACTTCCCGCCCGAACCGGTCGTCAGGGACTGGTCGTTGGCGATCGTGGAGAACAGCGTCCGCGCGCCCGGCCCCACGACCACCCGGTCCCTGTTGTGCGGGTCGGGGGCGGTCTGCATGGTCGTGAACGTCATGCGTTTCGTGGGCACCTTGTCGACGTCCGACGCGAGCGAGATCAGCTTCTTCACCGTGCCCAGACCGTCGTCCACCGTCAGCGCCTTGGTGGCCGCGTCGGCAAGGCCGTAGACCGCCGTGGGATCGGTGAGCGTGCCCGCGCTCTTGAAGTTGCGCATCATCGCGCTCAGGAAGAGGTGCTGGGTCGTCGTACGGCCCAGGTCACTGCCGTCGCCGAAGCCGTGCCGGGACCGCACGAACTCCAGCGCCGCCTCGCCCTTGAGGGTGTGGTCGCCCTTGGACAGCTTCAGGTGCGAGTACGTGTCGTAGACGTTGTCGCTCACGCACACGGAGACGCCGCCGATCGCGTCCGACATCTTCACCACGCCGGAGAAGTCCAGCTTGACGAAGTGGTCGATCGGGATGCCCGTGAGCTGGTGGACGGTGGCCACCTGACAGGCGGGGCCGTACGTCAGCGCGCTGTTGATCTGGCCGTAGTAACCGGGCGTCGACTGGCCGGAGCCGGGGTCCTGGCAGGCCGGGACCCTGGTCATGGTGTCGCGGGGGATGCTCATCACCGTGGCGTTGGAGCGGTCGGCGGAGATGTGCAGCACCATCTCCACGTCCGCGTTCCCGTTGCCCGACTGCACACCGGTCTGCGAACAGCCGCCGCCCAGCTTGCAGTCCTCCGCGCTGGTGCGCCCGTCGGAGCCCATGACCAGGATGTTGATCGGGGTGCGGCCGAAGGCGTCGGCCTTCTCGGTGCCGCCCTTGCCGTCGAGCGAGAGGCTGTGGATGTTGCCGTTCAGGTGCTCGTAGAACCACCAGCCCGCACCGGCCGTGACGAGGATGAGCGCCGACGTGCCGATGGCGAGGACCTTCAACACCCGCCTGACGCGCCCCGCCTGACGGCCCGCACGACCGCGCCCGGTGTCACGCGAGCGGCCGCCCGCCCGGGCCGCGGCCCTGCCGCCCCGCCGACGCGGTCCCTCGGCCTCGGTCGCCCGCGCCCCAGGGACCCGTGCGCCACGGCTCCGCGTCGCCTGGCGGCCTGGGCCGTCCCACGGGTCGCTCATCTCCCACTCCCATGAACGGTCGGGCCATCGGTCCGGGCCTTCAGGGGTACGACCGGACGCGTGCGGCGTGTGTAAAGCAGGACGCGGCACCGTCCCGCATGGTTGCACAGTTGCGCAATCTTACAAACACTCGTGCCGGACTCGTGCACGGCGACGGCTGGATCGCCCGACGCCCGGCCGCTGCCGCACGCCCGCCATGATCCGGGCCGATCCGGCGGACCGGTTCCGCCGGCGGGGATCAACCACGACTCATGCCTCGGGCAGCCACTTCACCACCGCGTCTCCCGATGCGGCCGTCGTCGCGTAGAACGCCCTCAGCTCCTGGTGCGCCGCCGCGAACGCGCCCCACGTCGCGGACTCCGCGGCCGGGCCGCCGTAGCGCGGCAGCAGGTCGTCGCGGGCGTAGTCCCACAGTGCGTCGAAGTCGGCGGCCGTCAGGAACCCGGCCACCCGGCGGGCCTGCGCCGCCGTCAGCACCAGGAGCGGCGGCTTGTGCCGGCCGGCGCGGAACACGGGCCGGCCGCCCAGCACCACCTGGGCCCGGGACGGGTCCCCGGGGACCTGCGGCGGAGCGCCGGCGTAGATGCGCTCCTGGTCCAGATACCGCTTGTCCAGCACCTCCTCACGGTGCCGGACGGTGCGGTGCCGGACGGTCTCCACGTCGCTGTCGAAAAGCCGTTCCAGCCAGGTCGCGCTGTTGCGCAGTGCCGGTGGCGGCACCGCTCGCAGACGGAGGTACGCACTCATGTCAGAAGGAGCGCACGGGAGCGCCCGAGCATCACGCGGCCGGACGCAAGCGGGGTCGGACGCCAGCGGGGTCGGACGCCAGCGGGGTCGGACGCCAGCGGGGTCGGGGCGGCACCCCCGCCCCTCTCCGTACCGCCACGGGGGGGGAGTCACGAACGGCACGGAGAGGGGTCCGGGACCCCGGCACCGGCAGCGGCAGGCGGTCGCCCCGCGCCGGCGCGGTACCGGGCCCGGCTCTCCCTCAGCGCACGGGCCGCGCGAAACGTCACCCGAGGAAGGCCGAGGCGACGAGTGCGACGGCGCGGTCGTCGTCGTGTGCCAGTCGGCGCAGGACCTCCCGCACGGTGGTCCCCGGCAGCTCGACCAGCGCCTGGATCAGGCGTATGCGCGTCGCGGAATCCGCGGTGGGCGCGGCGAGTTCGTCGACCAGGGCGGTCATGATCCGGTCTCCGCATGCGGGTTCCCCGGACAGCGTTGCCAGGATTTCCGCCGCGTCGACGTCGTGGGAGCCTTCGACCACCATACGGACGAGCGTCGGCACGGCCTCGGTCACGCCGTGCCTGCCCAACGCCAGAGCGGCGTGCCCGCGCACCGTCGGGTCCGGGTCCCGGAGCGCTTCCGCGAGCACCTCGGTCGCACCCGGGGCCTCCGGCATCTCGGCGATCGCCAGCACCGCACGCCGTCGGATGCCGGCGTCCTCCGCGTGCATGCCGGCGGCCAGGGTCCCCACCCCGTCGCCGCCCGATCGGGCGAGCGCCCAGCGCAGGGCGCCCGCGACGTTGGGGTCGGACTCGGCCAGGACCGCGTCGGCGAGCAGCTCGGCGGGAACCGGCCCGCCCTCCGGCCGGGCCAGGACGGCCTGCTGCCTGCGCGCGGCGCTGGGCGAGTCGAGCCCTTGCATGAGCTCGACGACGCGCAGGACGTCCTGCCAGTCGGCGGGCGCCGACGCATCGATCGCCCGGAGCCGCTCCAGCAGCTCCCGTTCCCGCTCGATGCGGTCTTCCGTCCACCGGATGAGGTCGCCCACCAGGGCGGACGGCGTGAACGCCGGGTCCCGCAGCGCGCGCCCGACCTGCTGGAGCGAGAGCCCGAGGGACCGCAGGCTCTCCACGTGGAAGATCCTGCGGACGTCCTCCGCGGAGTACTCGCGGTAGCCGCCGACGGTCCGACCGGTCGGTCGTACCAGCCCGAGGGCGTCGTAGTGCCGGAGCATCCGGGGGCTCACCCCCGAGCGGCGGGCCACTTCGCCGATCAGCACGCCGCGGCCTCCGGGGCCTGCGGGGCCTGCGGGGCCTTCTCGGTCGGGCCGAGTGCGACGACTCGCTTCGCCTCGTCGAGGGCCGCGTCGAAACCGGTCTCCGGGTTCTGCCGGAGCAGTTCGGTGGCACGGGCGTGCGCGGCCACCGCCGGGTCGGGGTGCGCCGTGGCCTCCTCCAGGGCGGGCCCGGTCACGTCGCCGAGGCCGACGAGGGCCCGGCTCAGGCTCAGCCGCACATCGCGGTCGCCGCGGCCGAGCTGCCCGACCAGTGCGTCGGCCAGGTCCTTCTTCCCGTCCTCGGGCACGAGGACGACGGCGACGCGCCATGCGGCCCGCGCGACCTCGTCGTCGGTGTCGCCCAGCATGTCGCGCGTGATCCAGGCCCACGCGCTCTTCTCACCGATTTTGGAGAGCGTGTGCAAGGCCTGGCTGCGGGCCTGCGTGCGCGCGGAGTCGAGCTCCCGGCGGATCCGGGGCAGGGTGAGCTCCGACGGGAGGCGGGTCAGCGCCCAGGACAGCATGTCGCGCACGAAGAAGTCCGGCTCGACCGCGCACCGCTCGACGAGCGCCTCCAGGAAGCCGGGATCGGGGTTCGAGCCGGCCGTCAGGGCCGCCTGGAGCCGGACCGACGTGTCCTCGGCGCTCAGGGCGTCGGCCACGCGGGCGTGCTGCGGGGTTCCGTTGGTCGGGTTGATCGGGACCACCTCCTGCACCCAGCGGACACCTTGTCACTATGTCAAGGTCAAGCCCGTGACCGGCGCAGCGGGGGCGCCGTTGCCTCAGCCGGTGGGATGCCGCGTCGGCGAGGCGGCCGCCTCGGTCGCGGCCCAGGGGGCGAGCAGGCGCAGCCGCTCCTCGGAGGTCGAGCCGGGTTCGGCGGTGTAGATGGTCAGGGTGAGGCCGGGTTCGGCGGCCGTCTCCAGGCCCTCGAAGGCGAGGGTGACCTCACCGCCGGCCGGATGATGGAACCGTTTGGTGCCGGTGCCGGTGCCGTGGCGGCGGACGTCGTGGGCGCCCCAGCGGGTGCGGAACTCCTCGCTGCGGGTGGACAGCTCGCCGACGAGGTCGTGCAGGTCCTTGCTCGCAGTCGTGCCTGCCGCTGCAGTGCGCCGCCTGCCAGGGTCCGGGTCAACCGGCCTCGGCTGCCCAGGACTTCGAGCGGAGCGTCGGGGAGGCGCAGGTCCGCAGCGATGCGGTCCCGGGGCAGCCCGTTGCGCGATTTCCTCCTGGACCATGCCGTTCAGGTCGACCCGGGTACCGGCGGGGCCTCTCCCGCGTCGAGGCGCGCCGGCAGGAGCAGGTCGGCGGCCAGGTGCTGGGGGGCGCAACGAGGCGATGGGGCCGTGCAGTTCGTGGGAGGCGTCGGCGACGAAGCGGTGCCGGCACTCGACCGACTTCTCCAGCACGGCCAGGGTCTCGTTGGTGGCCCGTGCCAGCCGGGCGATCTCGTGGCGCGAGTCCGGATCGGGCACCCGGCGGGTGACCTGGTCCAGGGTGGCCTGTTCGTCCCTCAGCGAGGCGCCGGAGTGGACGGTGTGGGTACGGCCGTCGTACGTCGTGCCGTGGACGGCCGCGGAGCCGTGTTCGTGGGTCTCGTCGCCGACCGTCACCGTGAGGGTCTCAGGGTCGACGTCGGTGCCGGCCTTGCCGCGGGCCGGGGGTGTCGTCGTGGTCGTCGTCGCGGCCGGACGTGTCGGAGGAACCGGGCGGGGACCGCGGCGGCGGACACCCCCGCCCCGCCCGGTCACACCACGCGCTGTGCGGAGGCCGTACCGACGGCCTCGGGCTACGCTGCCGGAGGGGGCTGTTCTCGATCACGGAGTCCTCCATGCCGAAGTCCGAGCTGTCGAGGAACCGGGCGTCTCTGCGGCACCAGCTCAGCTACGCCGTACGGCACCCGGGACGCATCCCCTCCCACCTCCGCCGTGCCGCGCGGGACACCTGGCTGGGCCTCCGGCACCGCGACCACGTCGCCTACTACCGCGCCGTCATGGCCTCCGACACCGCGCGCGGCCCCGAGCGCGCCGTCGGCAGCGGCTCGGAGGCCGGCTGGCTGGCGCTCGGGCAGATGCAGTTCGACTACCTGCTCGAACACGGCCTGACGCCGCAGGACCGCATGCTGGAGATCGGCTGCGGGAACCTGCGCGCGGGGTGGCGGTTCATCGACCACCTCGCGCCCGGCCACTACTACGGGATCGACATCTCGCCGGACATCCTCGTCGAGGCGCAGCGCACCCTCGTCCGCCGGGGGCTGCAGGACCGCCTCGCCCATCTGGCCCTCGTCGAGAACCTGACGCTCGACTTCCTGCCCGCGGGCTGGTTCACCGTGGTGCACGCCCACAGCGTCTTCTCGCACTCGCCCCGGGAGGTGATCGACGAGTGCCTGGCCAACGTCGGACGGGTGCTGGCCCCCGGCGGCTTCTTCGACTTCACCTACGACCGCACGGAGGGCCCCGAGCACCAGGTGCTCCGCGAGGACTTCTACTACCGCACCGAAACCCTCCTCACGCTGGCCGGACGGCACGGCCTGTCCGCCCGCTTCATGGACGACTGGGAGCGGCGCCCGCACGGCCAGTCGAAGATCCGGGTCACGCACGCGGTGGCGGGGTAGCGGCCTCACCCCGCGGTGGTCCTGGTGAAGGTGCTGGTGAGAGGCCAGTAAGAGCATTCGCTGACAGCCCCTGGGTCCTGCCGTCGGCGGCGGTCGGCCAGGCACACTGGCGGCGCCGACCGCCCCAGAGGAAGCCCCGCCCATGGACAGCACAAGACACCGGCTCGCGATCCTGCACCCCCGCCGCAGCCTGGGCACGGTGTTCGCGCTCTCCTTCGCCTGCGTCACCGCTGCCACCACCCTCCTCGGCGGCGTCCTCAGCTACAACGCCGCTGCCCGGATGGTGCGCGTCGACCAGGACGACGTCTTCCACGGCGTCGTCGACGACCTCCACCAGCAGGTCTCCCAGCAGCGGCTGTCGCCGACGGACTACTTCAGCGTGAGCCCCGACACCGAGAGCCCCCGCGACGACCTCTCGCGCCGCATACGCACCGACGTCCAGGTCCTCGGCCGAGCGGGCCGTGTGGAGGAACGCGGCTTCCCGGCGCTGCCGGTCCGCGCGGCCGACCGCGCCGCGGCCTCGCACGCCAGGGCCGGGCACACCATCTACTACAAGGCCGAGATCCAGGGGGACCGCTACCGCGTCGCCACCGTCGCGCTGGGCGGTGGCCGGGGCGCCGTGCAGGTGGCGCAGCAGTACAGCGACACCGAGGATCTGCTCAGGGAACTCAAGGAACGCACCGTCGAGCTGAGCGCCGCCGTCCTCGTCGTCGCGGGCCTCGCGGGCTGGTGGCTGGCCCGCAGGATCGCCGGGCGGCTCGTCCGGCTCACCCAGGTCGCCGAGGACGTGGCCCGCACCGGCCGGCTGGACACTTCGGTCCCGGTCGCCGGACCGGACGAAGTCGGCCGGCTGGGGCGGGCCTTCGACGGGATGCTCGGCCGGCTCGCCGCCTCCGAGGAGGTCCAGCGGCGCCTTGTCCAGGACGCCGGGCACGAACTGCGCACCCCGCTGACCTCGTTGCAGACGAACGTGGCTCTTCTGGACCGTATAGACCGACTGCCGCCGCAGGCCAAGGCGGACCTGATCGCGGACATGAAGAGCGAGACCCGCGAACTGGTCAACCTGGTCAACGAGCTGGTCGACCTCGCCGCCGGCGACCGGGGTGCCGAACAGCCCAGGGAGATCACCCTGGGCGCCCTGGCCGAGGACGCGGCCGCCCTCGCCCGGCGCCGCACCGGCCGGGAGATCCGCATCGAGGCCGACGGCGCCGTCGTACGGGCCCGTCCGGACGCGGTACAGCGGGCGCTGACCAACCTCCTGGAGAACGCGGCCAAGTTCGACCAGGACGGAACCGAGCCGATCGAGGTCGTGATCACCGGTACGCGCGTGGAGGTGCTCGACCGCGGACCGGGCATCGCCGAGGCCGACCTGCCCCGCGTCTTCGACCGTTTCTACCGCGCCGACGGCGCACGCAGCCTGCCCGGCTCCGGGCTGGGCCTGGCCATCGTGCACGCCGTCGCCGTCACCCACGGCGGCACGGCCTTCGCCCGCAACCGCGCCGGCGGCGGCGCGGTCATCGGCTTCACCCTCGACCCCGCCTCCCTCGTCGAACGCCGCCCGCATACGACGCCCATGGCCGACTGCGCCGCCACGCCTCGCTGAGCCGCAGATCATCAGGACGTGTGCGCCGGCGCGCTCATGACCGCGGGAGACAGGTAGATCCGCAGTCCCTCCCGCCGGACGGACCTCCAGGCGCGGGCGTAGGAGGGCGGCGCACCTGAGCCGTCGGCCAGGACCGCGACCGGCGTCCGTTCGCCCGTACGGGTGAGGGCGACAGCCGTCGTGTTCGCGCTGTGGCCGCTGGTGTCGACGCAGAACCCGGCGAGCCGCTCCGGTCGCCCGCCCGCGAGCCCTGCAGACCGTGAGGTGAGCAGCATGCCACGGCTATGGCACAGCGCCCTCTTCGTCCCGAAGCTGCGGGCAGGAGCGGAATCGGTGGAGCAGTTCAAGTGCGGCAGGGCTCTCGGCGTCGAAGGTCTGGCCGCGTTGTTCGACAGGAAGGCTCGCCCCCCAGATACGGGCCCCGTGGCAGCGGAAGCAGAAGGCGATCTCGAAGAGCTGGTCGGTGGAACTGTGCGCCCGGATTCCCCAGCCTGGGAGGAAACAGCGGTACAGCTCGCTTCCTGGTAGGTCGGCGATCAGGGACAGGGCCTGCCGGGCTTGGTCTCCCTCCCAGAGCGCGACAGTGTCACCGGCCAGGTTCTCCGAACTGAGGTGCCTGACGGGGTCGGTGATGCGGACGACCTCGATGAGCTCGGTCTTCCCATGGGTGAGCGGCAGCAGCATGCTCCCAGACTCTCCGATCGTGACGTCACTGACCAGGGACGGCCGCGGCGGCGGGTACGGCGTTGGCGGCGCCGACGTTGGATGTCAGCGCGACAGCTCGGGCATCGGGCAGACCTCCACCGGCTCTTCCGGCCGGTCGGCTCAGCGCCACCAGACATGCCGACCGGTACAAGGACGCACCTTGGGTCAGCGCTCATCCTGGACCCGCGAGCAGGCTGTGGATCCATGGCTTCTGGTTCGACGAACAAACCGTGTGCGGACCGCCCGACGCTGCTCGATGATGTGCCTCATGCAACGCGATGGTGGCGATGGCCTGCTCGGATGGTACGTCGCGGCCAACATCGCCCGTGAGACCGCACACGGCGAGGCTGGGCTGGAGATCCAGCGTGGCCTCAAGCACTTCGCACCTGGCGCGAAGGTATGGATACCTCGGCGGCCGCTGTGGTGGGGTGGCCGCATGACGGTGGCGGGGCATCATCGGGGCAACACCCGCCGCTACGTGAACATGGTCGTGCGGCGCGAGGACCTGGAGAACTTCCGCGTGAAGGGCGTCTACAGCCCGAAGCTGCTGAGGTCACTCAACGGTCACTATCACGAGCTGACCGATCCTCTGAAGCCACAGACCGCTTGGTTCTCGCGTGACGAAGCTCAAGGGTGGGCCGATGCATGGAACTGCCCACAGGAACTGGTGCGGTTGGACGGCCGTTTGCAGACGCATGTCGCCGTGCCCAACCCTCCGCCGGTGGAGCTGGAAGTGGAAGGACGGACGTACTACTTGGCTCACTACAGCACTCGCGGCCCGCGCTACAGTTCCGAGCCGCCACCGCGGGAGCCGGCGCTGCGACGGCCATGACCTGTTCCCGGACATCAACGGCCATGACCTGTTCCCGGACGTCAGCTGTCGCATCACCCGCCACCATACGAGGCATGGATGCGGGGATTGCGGCAATTCTTGCTGCCACAGTTGGGGCGTTGGGCACTTGCGGCGCCGCCTTCGCAACAGGTTGGTGGGGGCGAGACGAGCGCGGCTCCGGACAGCCACGCAAGAGGCGCAATGCCGACGCCGACTTCGCTTCAGTCAGCTGAACGAGGACATGTCCGGGCTTCACTCTTCAGGATCTACATGAACAGGGGAATGTGAAGGCCGGCGGTGTGACCGAGTCAATGCGGCGGGCGCCGGCCGACAGTGAGGACGGCACCCCTGGTAGGCAAAGGCTTTGCGGTCTGCCCTCACCCATATCAGGTCGATCGACCAATCCCCAGATCCTAAATGGCGGAGAGGTCACCGGGAGCCGCCGTGATACGGCGCCGTCCGCCGGTGTTGGTGTCTGACGCGCTTCAAGGCAGTTGAGCATGCCTCAGGCGCGACTTCGGGGAGAGACCGGAACGTCACCACCCGCGCCCTCGCCCGCGCCGCCCTCCAGACCGCCGCGCCACCCCGTCTGTGGCCGCCGGCGTAGCCGTACTGCTCGAACTCCTGGAACACGCGCTGGTGTGACCGAGCCGACTTCGGGATGGTCCGTCAGGAGCCGATGGCGTCGAGCCAGAACGAGACGAGCGAGGCCAGCGCGCCGGGGGCGCCCGCGCCGAAGGCGACCACCATGGCCTGACCGATCGCCACGTCATAGGGGTCGAGGCCGTGGGACCAGGTCAGCCGGGCATCGATGCCGGGGATGCTGCGGAGAGGCCCGTACGCGCCCAGGGTGCCGTGCGCTTCGGCAATGGGCGTGCCATCGCGCAGGAGCCGGGCCCGGCACAGGCTGGTGGGGCGCAGCTCGTAGGTGCGCGCGCCCACCACGGCCGTGCGGGTGCGTGTTCTGCGGCGCAGGGCCCAGCGGCTGTCGCTCCCCCGGCGCGTGGGGACCACCTGCCCATCGACCTTGATGTGGCCGTGCTCGCGGCCGGGCCGGACCGTGACGGGTGGCATGCCGGGTCCCTGGACGAGCGCGATGACGGCGGGCCAGCGGTCGTAGCTGATCCGTATCGGCCCGAACGGGCTGTCGGCCGTGCGGTGCTGCGAGAGCCGGACGGTACGGCGCTTGCTGAAGAAGGACATGGTCGCATCGGCTCCGGAGACGGGGAGTTGAGGACAGGGCGGGCGGCGGGGTGGCCCCGGTCGTGTGCAGCTCGTGGCGTAGCTCGCTGATGCGGTGTCGCCGTGGGGGCCGGGCGGTGCAGGCGACGACGAATCCGTGATCATGGACCTGGATATGTACACCCCCCGGGCATGGCCCTGACGCCTGCGATCTCGCGCACGCCGCTCACCCTAGACGGACGTCCGCCGCTCGGACGCCGCCGTCGGCCGGTGGCGGGAGACCGCTGCTCAGCACCGGGGAATCGGCCCCATGTCCGGTGGTCGTTTTCGGATGGGTGAAGCGTCCGACCGCTCCAGCGCCCCCGTCGCCCTCGACTGCCCCCGCCATCCCCGCGTCGTGCCGGGGCGAAGGCTGCGAGGGCCAGTACCCGACCCTCACCGAACTGGTCCAGGCGCTGACGGCGTTCCTCTACGACGAACTCACCGCCGACCTCGCGCGCGCCCGCGACCAGGCACCCGACCGGTCACCGCAGGCCCGGTTCACCGCGACCGCTCGTGCCCTGCGCACCTGGGCGCTGCACCACAAGCCCGAGTTCACCCTCATCTTCAGCAAGCCCATGTCCGACGCGGACTGCGCACCGGGCGACCCCTGCCACGCGGCCGGCTGGCGCTTCGGCGGGGTGTTCGTGGGCCTGGTGATGGAGTTCTGGCGGACCGGCGCCCTGCCCCTGCCGGAACCCGGCACGCTCGATGCGCGCTGGCTCGCCCAACTGGAGGAGGTCCGCGAACACATCGGCTCGGAACCGCCCCTGGAAGCCCTCTACGTCTTCGTCCTTGCCTGGACCCGCCTGTACGGCATGGTGTCGATGGAGCTGTTCGGGCACCTGGCCTTCGCGCTGACCGACCCCGGCCCGTGCTTCGAGCAGACCCTGCGCGAGGTCCTGGCGCTGCTCGGCGCAGCCCTGCGTACCGGCCAGTAGTCACGCCGTGACCACTCCGGGACGGGCAAGGGAGTGACCACGGCGTGGACCGCAGAGCCCTGCTCGGCATCGGGGACCCCGGTGGCCGCCGCCCCAACGGGGCGCTGGAGGCGGAGATCCTCTCGGCGCTCCGGGCAGCGCACGGCGACCTCGCGGCCGGCGAGGTCCGGGCCCGCCTGACCGGCGGCTTCGCCTGCACCACGGTGGTGACGACCCTGTCCCGCCTGCACGGCAAGGGACTTCCACGGCGCTCCCGCCGCGGCCGCGCCTACGCCTACGCGCCCCTCGACGACGAGCCCGGCCTGGCCTCCCGCCGCCTGCACCAGTTGCTCGCCGACGAACCCGACCGCGAGGCCGTGCTGAACCGCTTCGTCACCACGATGTCCCCGGACGACGAGCAACGGCTGCGCCGCCTGCTGGGCCCGGAGCTGCCCGACGACGACTGACCTCCCGGGCCTCGCTGGCTGCCGACCTCACCGCCCTGGTTCGTCATGACCGCCCAGCTGGCCGCCACCGCGAACCCGCTGCTCCGTCCGCTCGCCCGGCACGTCTCCTACACGGTCGAACGCTGGGGCGACGAGGAAGCCGCTCTCGCCAATGGCGACCGCCGCCGCGTGGCCCGCACGATCGGCAAGGCGGCACTGGCCCGGCAGCGCACAGCGGTCCGGACGTGTGCTCCCTACGGGGTGCTGCGCCTCACCGGCCCCTCGGTCACCGCAGGCCCCGTTCCCCGCAGGGTCGCCGCCCTGCTCGCACCGCCCCACCGCGGCGCCCGCGCACGGCCCCTCGTCCCGGCACTCACCGCACTTCTCGTGGCCACGGCCCCTCCACCGGGCGGGCGCGTCCCGCAGGGGCGGCGCCCGCCGCAGCTCAGGATCCCTTGGCGGCCGGCTCAAGGATCGCCACGCACTCCACGTGATGCGTCATCGGAAACAGATCGAACGCCCGCAGCGTCCGCACCCGGTAGCCGCCGTCGCGGAAGTACCCCAGGTCGCGGGCCAGCGCAGCGGGATCGCAGGCGACGTAGGCGATGCGGCGGGCGCCGAGGGAGGTGAGGTGGGCCACCGTACCGCGGCCCGCGCCGGCGCGCGGGGGATCGAGGACGATCAGGTCGACCTCGGTGATGCCCGTGCGCGGGAGGACCGATTCGACCTTGCCCTGTTCGACGCGGACGCGGGGGAACTCGGCGAGGTTGTGGCGGGCGTCCTCGACCGCTCGTTTGCCGGACTCGATGCCGAGGACCGCGCCCTTCTCGCCGAGGCGGTCGGCCAACGCCCCCGCGAACAGGCCCACTCCGCAGTAGAGGTCCAGGGCCGTCTCGCCCTTGCGGGGCAGCAGGCCCTGCATGACGGCGGTCACCAGGGTGTCGGCCGCCTTCGGGTGGACCTGCCAGAAGCCGCCGTTGCCGACGCGGTGGGTACGGCCGTCCGCGCGTTCGCGGACGAAGGGGCGGCCGTGGACGCGGTGCACGCCCCCCGACTTCTCGTCGACGCGCAGGACCGAGACCGGCTTGTCCAGTTCGACCAGGGGGAGGCGGGCGCCCGGGCGCGGGGTCAGGATGACCTGGCGGTCCTGGGAGCCCGTCGCCGCGATGGCCTCGACCGACTCCATGCCGGTCCAGTCCCGCCGCTCGATGCCCAGCTCGGACACCCCGGCCGCCGCGATCATGCAGTGGTCGATGTGCTCGACCTCGTGCGAGCGGTGGCGGCGCAGGCCCGCCTGCCCCGTCGCGGCGTCCACGGCGTACTGGACGCGGGTGCGCCACTGCGGGACCTCGCCCGCGGGCAGCTTGTCGCCCTCCGCCGGCATCACCGTGCCGTCCCAGCCGGCCTCCTCGGGCGTGAGGCCCGCGAGCCGCTGGAGCTGCTCGGCGATCACCTCGCCCTTCAGCCGGCGCTGGGCGCCCGGCTTGGCGTGCTGCCAGTCGCAGCCACCGCAGCGGCCGGGGCCGGCGAAGGGGCAGGGGGCCTCGACGCGGTCCTTGGAGGGCTCCAGGATCTCGACGGCGTCCGCGCGCAGGAAACGCGCGCCCTCCTCGCCCTCCGTCACCCGGGCCAGCACCCGCTCGCCCGGCAGCGTGTGCCGGACGAACAGCACCTGGCCCTCGGCCGTGCGGGCGATGCAGTGGCCGCCGTGGGCGACGGGGCCGATCTCGACCTCGTACTCCTCGCCCACCAGCGACTTCGTCGGTTCTGCCTGCATGGCGGGGTGACTCCAGATCCAGAAGGGGAAGCGGCCGCAAACGGGTGGGCCGGACAACAGCCCACCAGTCTACGGCCTCGCCGCTCCCCCTCGGTCCGAGGCGGCCGACGCCATCGACGCCGCCTCAGTCCTTCGCCGCCGGGGACTCCTTCGCCGCCGAGGTCGCCTTGGCCCGCTCCGCCGCCGGCCCCCGCCGCACCGCGCCCGGCGCGCTCCACTCCTGGCGCCTGCGGGCGCGCAGCTTGGCCGCCTCGGAGGACGCCAGCTGGTACGGGACGGAGGTGACCATCACGCCGGGCGTGAAGAGCAGGCGGCCCTTCAGGCGCAGGGCGCTCTGGTTGTGCAGCAGGTGCTCGTACCAGTGACCGACCACGTACTCGGGGATGATCACCGACACCGCGTCCCGCGGCGACTCCGCGCGCAGGCTCTTCACGTACTCGATCACCGGGCGCGTGACCTCGCGGTACGGCGAGTCCAGGACCTTCAGCGGCACGTCGATGCCGCGCCGCTCCCACTCCTCGCGCAGCGCCTTGGTCTCCGCCGCGTCGACGTTGACCGTGAGCGCCTCCAGGGTGTCCGAGCGCATCAGCCGGGCGTAGGCCAGGGCGCGCAGCGTGGGACGGTGGATCTTCGAGATCAGCACCACCGAGCGCACCCGCGACGGGCGGGTCAGGTCGTCGTCGGCGTCAGGGGTCTCGGGGGCGGCGATCTCCTCGGCCACGCGGTCGTAGTGCCTGCGGATCGCGGTCATCGTCGCGTAGAAGATGCACATGCCCATCAGGGCGACCCAGGCGCCGTGCGTGAACTTGGTGACGAGGACGACGACGAGCACCAGGCCGGTGAAGAAGGCACCGAAGGCGTTGATCGCGCGGGAGCGCATCATGTGGCGGCGCTTGGCGTCGTCCGTCTCGGTCGCCAGGTGGCGGTTCCAGTGCCGGACCATGCCGGTCTGGCTGAGCGTGAAGGACACGAACACGCCGACGATGTACAGCTGGATCAGCCGCGTGGAGTCCGCGCCGTAGATGATCGTCAGCAGGCTCGCCGCGCCCGCGAGCAGCACGATGCCGTTCGAGAAGGCGAGGCGGTCGCCGCGGGTGTGCAGCTGGCGCGGGAGGTAGCGGTCCTGGGCGAGGATCGAGCCGAGCAGCGGGAAGCCGTTGTACGCCGTGTTCGCCGCGAGGAAGAGCACCAGCGCCGTCGCCGCCGCCAGCAGCACGAACAGGAAGCTGCCCTTGCCGAAGACCGCCTCGGCGACCTGGGAGATCACCGGGTTCTGGACGTATCCGGAGCCGAGGGGCACGCCGTTCCGGATGAGGTCGGTGGCCGGGTTCTCGGCCATGCGGACCTTGGTCGTCATGGCGAGGGCGATGATGCCGCAGAACATGGTGACGGCGAGCAGGCCCATCATCGCGAGGGTCGTCGCCGCGTTCTTCGACTTGGGCTTGCGGAAGGCCGGGACGCCGTTGGAGATGGCCTCCACGCCGGTGAGCGCGGCACAGCCGGAGGAGAAGGCGCGCAGCAGCAGGAAGACGAGCGCGAAGCCGGCCAGACCCTGGTGTTCGGCCTTGATGTGGAAGTCGGCCGTGGGGGCGCGCATGGCGTCGCCGAGGACCAGGCCGCGGAAGGCACCCCAGGCGATCATCACGAAGACGCCGCCGACGAACACGTACGTCGGGATCGCGAAGAGCTTGCCGGACTCCTTGACGCCGCGCAGGTTCATCAGCGTCAGCAGCACGATCACGGCGACCGCGCACAGCACCTTGTGCTGCACCACGAACGGCACCGCGGAGCCGAGGTTCTCGATGCCGGAGGCGATGGACACGGCGACGGTGAGGACGTAGTCGACGAGCAGGGCGCTGGCCACGGTCAGACCCGCCTTGGGGCCCAGGTTGGTGGTGGCGACCTCGTAGTCGCCGCCGCCGCTCGGGTACGCGTGGACGTTCTGCCGGTACGAGGCGACCACGGTGAACATCAGCACCACGACCGCGACCGCGATCCAGGGGCTGAAGTGGTACGCCGACACGCCCGCGATGGACAGGACCAGCAGCACCTCGCCGGGCGCGTAGGCGACGGAGGAGAGCGGGTCGGAGGCGAAGACGGGGAGTGCGATGCGCTTCGGCAGGAGCGTTTCGCCCAGCCGGTCACTGCGCAGTGCGCGCCCGATCAGGATCCGTTTGGGCACGTCGGTCAGTTTGGACACGACAGAGGATCGTAAGGGTTCGAACTGGCTGCCGCCCACCCGGCGTCATCGATCTGCCTCACGAGTGAAATCACGGGAGCGCGCGACTGCGGATTCCGTGGTCCGCGCGCTCCCCGTGCCTAGATGGCAAACCCCGCCCGTCATCGCACTTCGGAGGTTCCATGCCCGCTGTAGCGGAGCTGATCGGGGCGACACTCGCCCTCGTCGGCGTCGGAATCCTGACCCTGTGCAGCGTGCGCAGCATCACGCGTCGGCGTCCGCGTCAGGTGGTCGCCGACGCGGAGCGCTGACGCGCGTACACGTGATCAACACTCCGCACACACGTGATCAACACCATGCACACCCATGATCAACGCTCTGTATGTGCTTGATCATCACCCCGTACACAGGTCGTACACGGCCCTGCCGACCGCACGGGGGTAGCCAACCCCTCGGCGCCGCTGTGTAGCTTTGGGCGTCGGTCTGAGACCCTGAGGCCGAGCAGTAACTTTTGGACACCGGAAGGACGGTCGTGCACATCGTCATCATGGGCTGCGGAAGAGTGGGTTCCGCACTCGCCCAGACCCTGGAGCAACAGGGCCACACGGTCGCAGTGATCGACCAGGACCCCACCGCCTTCCGTCGGCTGGGCCCCGGTTTCGGGGGCCGCCGGGTCACCGGCGTCGGCTTCGACCAGGACACCCTGCGCGAGGCGGGCATCGAGGAGGCCGGTGCCTTCGCCGCCGTCTCCAGCGGTGACAACTCCAACATCATCTCCGCGCGCGTGGCCCGCGAGATGTTCGGCGTCGAGAACGTGGCCGCCCGCATCTACGACCCCCGCCGCGCGGAGGTCTACCAGCGCCTGGGCATCCCCACCGTGGCCACGGTGCGCTGGACCGCCGACCAGATGCTGCGCCGGCTGCTGCCGTCGGGCGCCGAGCCGCTGTGGCGCGACCCGACCGGCGGCGTGCAGCTCGCCGAGGTGCACGCGTCGGCGAAGTGGGTCGGCCACAAGATCAGCAGGCTCCAGGAGGAGACGGGCGTCCGCGTGGCGTTCCTGACCCGCCTGGGCGAGGCGATCCTGCCGAGCTCGCAGACCGTGCTGCAGGAGGGCGACCTCGTGCACGTGATGATGCGGACGGACGACGTGGCCAAGGTCGAAGCCGCCTTCGCCCAGGGCCCCGAAGAGGAGGGCGGTCACTGATGAGGGTCGCCATTGCCGGAGCCGGCGCCGTCGGCCGCTCGATCGCGGGCGAACTGCTGGAGAACGGCCACGAGGTCCTGCTCGTCGACAAGGCCCCGACCGCCATCTCGGTGGAGCGGGTGCCGCAGGCGGAGTGGCTGCTGGCCGACGCCTGCGAGATCACGTCCCTGGACGAGGCGGCGCTCCAGCGCTGCAACGTCGTCATCGCCGCGACCGGCGACGACAAGGTCAACCTGGTGGTCTCGCTGCTCGCCAAGACGGAGTACGGCGTCCCGCGCGTCGTCGCCCGCGTCAACAACCCCAAGAACGAGTGGCTGTTCAACGAGGCCTGGGGTGTGGACGTGGCCGTCTCCACCCCGCGTCTGATGTCCGCCCTGGTCGAGGAGGCGGTGAGCGTCGGCGACCTGGTCCGGCTGCTCCGCTTCAGCCACGGCGACGCCAACCTCGTCGAGCTGACCCTGCCCGAGGAGTCGGCCCTGGCCGGCACCCAGGTCGGCGAGGTCCAGTGGCCGGAGGACACCTCGCTGGTCACGATCATCCGCGGCACCCGGGTCCTGACCCCGTCCGGGGAGGACTCCCTGGAGGCCGGTGACGAACTCCTCTTCGTGGCCGCTCAGGCCCGGGAGGAACAGCTGGAGGAACTGCTGTCGGTGCGGCGCGAAGAGAGCTGACCGCACAGGAGAAGGGCGCCCCTGCTGCCAGGGGCGCCCTTTTTCGTCGTACGACCGCTGTCGTACGGCCGCTGGGTACGACCGACGTCTACGCGTCCCGGCGGTGCCGTCCGCCCGCCTGGTCGCCGCCGCCCTCGGCGGCCAGTGCGGCCTTGCGCTCCTTCTCCGCCTGCTCCTCCGCCTCCATCTCCGCGAACACGTCGATCGGCGCGGGGGCCTTCACGAGGAAGACCCAGGTGAGCCAGACGGCCAGCAGGAAGGGCGGGATCTTCAGGGCGACCAGGATCCAGCCGAGCTTGGTGGTGTCCGACCACCAGTACAGCGGGAAGAGGATCGCGCACTTGGCGAGCAGGATCAGGCCCCAGGCCCAACTGGCCTTCGCATAGGCCTTCTTGCGGCCGGGGTTGCGGGTGCGCCAGGAGAGGTTCTCCTTGAAGACCGGGCCCAGGATGAGGCCGAGCAGGGGCACACCGGCGAGGGTCGTGACGATGTACGCCAGCGCCAGGCCCAGCGTGTAGAGCATGCCGGGGAGGTAGAAGTCCTTGGCGTTGCCGGTGAACATCGCGAAGACGACGCCGAAGGCCACGCCGAAGACACCGCTGAAGGCGTGCTTGACGGTGTCCTTCATGGCCAGCCGGACCACGACCAGGACCAGGGAGACGATCAGCGCGGCGATGGCCGACACGTGCAGGTTCTTGTCGATCGTGAAGATCGCGACGAAGAGCAGGCCCGGCACGACCGTCTCGACCATGCCGCGGACCCCGCCGAACGCCTCGAACAGCGCGGCCTCGGTCACCGCCCGGGCGTCGTCGGTCTGCGCCTGACCGGTGTCTTCGGTCGGCTTGTCGAGGGACGTCACCGGCTACTCCCGTCCGAGGGGTCGCAGTTCGTATTTCGGGTTGAACAGCACCCGGCGGCCCCGGCTCATCGAGATCCGGCCCGATGCGATCAGCTTGCGCCCCGGTTCTATGCCCACGATGGAACGCCTGCCGAGCCACACCACGTCCAGCGCCGCGGAGCCGTCGAACAGCTCGGCCTCCAGGGCCGGGACTCCGGCACGCGGACGCAGGGTGACCGTGCGCAAGGTACCAGTTACGGTGACGATCTGCCGGTCCTGGCAGTCGCCGATCCTGGTGCAGCCGGCGGTGTGGGCGTCTTCCCGCAGTTCCTCGGACTCCAGGTCCTCCTGCGACGAGGACAGCCGGTCGAGCATGCGCCGGAACCGGCCTGCCGGCTTTTCGGAACGGGGAACAGCACTCATACCTGAAGCGTACCGGGGTGGACCGACACCGCCGTAGCCCCGCTCACTACGACCGCCTCACTTCTCGACTGCCTCATTTCTCGAACCGGTACCCCATCCCGGGCTCGGTGATGAAGTGCTTCGGGTGTGACGGGTCCGTCTCCAGCTTGCGGCGCAGCTGGGCCATGTACACGCGCAGGTAGTTGGTCTCGGTGCCGTACGACGGCCCCCACACCTCCTGGAGCAGCTGCCGCTGGCTGACCAGGCGGCCGGTGTTGCGGACCAGCACCTCCAGCAGATGCCACTCGGTCGGGGTGAGCCGGACGTCCTTGCCGGCGCGGTTGACCTTCTTGGCGGCCAGGTCGACGGTGAAGCCGTCGGTCTCCACGGTCGTCAGGTCCTCCTCGCCGGGCCCGACCGGTTCGGCCCGCCGCACGGAGGCCCGCAGCCGGGCCAGCAGCTCGTCCATGCCGAAGGGCTTGGTGACGTAGTCGTCGGCGCCGGCGTCGAGCGCCTCGACCTTCTCGTCGGAGGAGTGCCGGGCGGACAGCACCAGGATGGGCACGCGGGTCCAGCCGCGCAGGCCCTTGATCACCTCGACGCCGTCCATGTCGGGCAGGCCCAGGTCGAGCACGACGACGTCGGGGTGGCGGGAGGCGGCGAGTTCGAGGGCGGTGCGGCCGTCGGGAGCCGCGTCGACCTCGTACTTGCGCGCCTTGAGGTTGATCACGAGGGCGCGCACGATCTGCGGCTCGTCGTCGACCACGAGCACCCGGGTCATAGGGTCTGCCTTTCTGGTTCTGCGAGGTCCCGGCCCGTCGGGAGGGCCCCTGGACGTGATCCTGCCGCGCGGAGGCTGAGGACCATGGTGAGTCCCCCGCCCGGCGTGTCCTCTGCGTTGAGGGTGCCGCCCATGGCCTCCGCGAAGCCCCGGGCGACGGCGAGCCCGAGCCCGACGCCCGCGCCGCGCGGAGCGTCGCCGTAGCGCTGGAAGGGCTCGAATATCCGGTCCTTCGCCCCGTCCGGCACGCCCGGCCCGCGGTCCACCACACGGACCTCGACGCGGTCGGCTATCGCGCTCGCGGAGACGAGCACACGCCGTCCGCGCGGGCTGTACTTGACGGCGTTCTCGACCAGGTTGGCCACGGACCGCTCCAGCAGCCCGGGGTCGACCGCGACCATCGGCAGCGTCTCGGGGACCTCCAGCTCGACGCTGTCCTCGGGCACGCCGACCAGGGCCATCGGGACCACCTCGTCCACGTCGATCTCGCGGATGATCGGCGTGACCGTGCCGGTCTGGAGGCGGGACATGTCGAGGAGGTTGCCGACCAGGTGGTCGAGGCGGTCGGCGCCCTCCTCGATGCCCTCCAGCAGCTCCGCCCGGTCCTCCTCGGACCAGGCCACGTCGTCGGAGCGCAGCGAGGAGACGGCGGCCTTGATGCCCGCCAGCGGGGTGCGCAGGTCGTGGCTGACGGCGGCGAGCAGGGCGGTGCGGATGCGGTTGCCCTCGGCGAGCGTGCGGGCCTGGTCGGCCTCCTCCTGAAGGCGCTTGCGGTCCAGGGCGACCGCGGCCTGCGCGGCGAAGGCCGCGAGCACGCGCTGGTCCTCGGCGGGCAGCACCCGGCCGGTGAGCGCGAGCGCCATGTGGTCGCCGACGGGCATGTCGACGTCGGCGTCCTCGGGCCGCCGAAGCGGGCGCCCGAACCCGGCACGGCCGGCGCAGGTCCACGGCGCGACGTCGCCGGCCCGCTCCAGCAGCGCGGCGGACTCCATGCCGAAGGTCTCCCGGACCCGCTCCAGCAGTTCCTCCAGGCTGGTCTCGCCGCGCAGCACGTTCCCGGCGAGGAAGGAGAGGATCTCCGACTCGGCGCGCAGCCGGGCTGCCTGGTGGGTGCGCCGGGCGGCGAGGTCCACCACCGAGGCCACCGACACCGCGACGCACAGGAAGATCACTATGGCGACGATGTTCTTGGGGTCGGCGATGGTCCACTTGTGCAGCGGCGGTGTGTAGAAGTAGTTCAGCAGCAGCGAGCCGAAGGCCACCGAGGCCAGGGCGGGCAGCAGGCCGCCGAGCAGGGCCGACGCGACCGTGACCGTCAGGAAGAGCAGCATGTCGTTGGCGAGGCCGACGTCGACGCTGTTCAGCAGCACCGCCAGCGCTGCCGGGCCGCCGAGTCCGGCGAGCCAGCCCGAGACGATCCGGGCCCGCCCGAGCCGGGCGCCCCGGGTCACGGGCAGTCCGCGGCCCTTGGCGACCTCCTCGTGGGTGACGATGTGCACGTCGAGGTCGGGGCCGGACTCCCGGGCGACCGTGGCGCCGACGCCGGGCCCGAAGACGTACTGCCATGCCTTGCGGCGCGAGGAGCCGAGGACGATCTGGGTGGCGTTGACGCCACGCGCGAAGTCGAGCAGGGCGGCCGGTATGTCGTCGCCGATCACATGGTGGAAGGTGCCGCCCAGGTCCTCCACGAGGGTGCGCTGGACGGCCAGCTCCTTCGGGGAGCCCGAGGTCAGGCCGTCGCTGCGGGCGATGTAGACGGCGAGCACCTCGCCGCCGGCGCCCTTCTCGGCGAGCCGGGCGGCGCGGCGTATCAGGGTGCGTCCCTCGGGGCCGCCGGTCAGGCCGACCACGATCCGCTCGCGCGAACCCCAGATCTTGGAGACCCGGTGCTCGCTGCGGTAGGCGTTGAGGTACTCGTCGACCCGGTCGGCCACCCACAGCAGCGCCAGCTCCCGCAGGGCGGTGAGGTTTCCGGGGCGGAAGTAGTTGGACAGGGCCGCGTCGACCTTGTCGGGCTGGTAGATGTTGCCGTGGGCCATCCGGCGGCGCAGGGCCTGCGGGGACATGTCGACCAGCTCGATCTGCTCGGCCCGGCGTACGACCTCGTCCGGGACGGTCTCGCGCTGGCGCACCCCGGTGATCGACTCGACCACGTCGCCGAGTGATTCCAGGTGCTGGATGTTGACGGTCGAGATCACGTCGATGCCGGCGGCGAGCAGTTCCTCGACGTCCTGCCAGCGCTTGGCGTTGCGCGAGCCGGGGACATTGGTGTGGGCGAGTTCGTCCACCAGGGCGACGGCGGGCGCCCGGCGCAGCACGGCGTCGACGTCCATCTCGTCGAAGACGGCGTCCCGGTACTCCAGCTTCTTGCGCCGGATCTGCTCCAGTCCGTGCAGCATCACCTCGGTGCGCGGCCGGTCGTGGTGTTCCACGAAGGCCACGACGCAGTCGGTGCCACGCTCCACACGGCGGTGCGCCTCGGAGAGCATGGCGTAGGTCTTGCCCACACCCGGTGCCGCGCCGAGGTAGATCCGAAGTTTGCCGCGTGCCATGGCTCCATTGTCTTCCGGTGACTGCTGCCTACGCAGCGTCGACCTTACGGCCAACGATGCGGACAAAGGGGACGAGGGCCGGGTCAAGGGGGGTCTTTGACGCAATTCTGATGGCGAACGAAACGGGCCGCGCCCGGAAGGGCGCGGCCCGTACGAGAACTGCTGCGATCAGCGAACTTCGGTGATCTCCGGCCCACGCTGCAGTTGGTCGACGCCGCCCGAGAAGCGGGACTCGTCCTGCTGCACGCCCTCGGGGACCATCTGCGCGTCGTTGGGCAGCTTGAGGACGATGGGGTCGCGGGGTGCCATCGGGCCCTCGCCGCGGACCACGACCGTGTCGCGGAAGATCTGCTCCAGCAGCCCTGCGGCCTGCGGCTGCACGGCGCCCTGGCCGGAGATCACGCCGCGCAGGAACCAGCGCGGGCCGTCCACGCCGACGAACCGCACGACCTGGAAGCCGCCGGTGCCGTCGGGCAGCTGCACCGGCACCTGGGCCCGCAGCTCCCAGCCGAGGGGGCCCTCGACCTCGTCGACGATGCCACCCTGCTGGGTGATGCCGGCCCCGATCTCCTCGCGGACCTCGCCCCAGATACCCTCGCGCTTGGGCGCGGCGAAGGCCTGGAGCTGGACCGCGCTGTCGCGCAGCACGACCGTCGCGGCGACGATCGCGTCACCGGCGACCTCGACCCGCAGTTCCATGCCGTCGACGCCCGGGATGAACATCCCGCCGAGGTCCACGCGGCCCTCGCCCGGGTCGCTCACCTCTTCGCTGTCCCAGGGCCCCTCGGGCCGGGGCCCGGGCTCCAGCCGTACGCGCTCGGCCGGCTCCTCGTTCTCGTCCGCCTCGGTGTCGACGCTGTCGACGACCTGCTCGGCCTCGCCGGCCGCGTCCTCGGCGGCACCCTTCTTCTTGCGACGTCCGAACACGTCACTGTCCTTCCCGGTCGGATACGACCGAAGCGTATCGATTCCCACCCGTCGGACCGCCTATGGCGGCCTGACTGCTTGTGCCGCTCTCGCCGCCCACCGCGGCATGGCCACCGGTGGACCCGAAGCCCCCTTCGGCCCGCGCCGAGCCGGGAAGTTCCGCCACCTCCTGGAAGCGGACCCTCTCGACCTGCTGGACGACCAGTTGGGCAATCCGGTCGAAGCGCTCGAACCGCACGGACTCGCGCGGGTCGAGATTCACCACGATCACCTTGATCTCCCCACGGTACCCGGCATCAACCGTCCCCGGGGCATTCACGAGGGCGACGCCGCAGCGGGCGGCGAGGCCGGATCGCGGGTGCACGAAGGCCGCGTACCCCTCCGGGAGGGCGATCGACACTCCCGTGGGCAGTACCGCCCGCTCGCCGGGCTGCAGCTCGCAACGCTCGGTGGTGCGCAGATCGGCCCCGGCGTCACCGGGATGCTCGTACGCCGGAAGCGGTACGTCGGGGTCGACGCGCCGGAGCAGGACGTCGAGGGGGCTGGGGCTCACGGGTTCACCTCGAAGGCGCGGGCGCGCCGGATCTGGTCCGGGTCGTTCATGGCGGCCCGGATCTCCTCCTGGCGGCCGTGGTCGACGAAGTGGTCGACCTTCACCTCGATGAAGAGGGCGTCGGCGCGGACGGCGACGGGCCCGTCGGGGCCGCCGATGCGCCCGACGGCCCTGGAGTAGATCTTCCGCCCGGCGACGGCGGTGACCTCGGCCGCGAGGTGGAGCGTGGTGCCCACCGGGACGGGCCGCGCGAAGTCGGTCTCCAGCCGGCCGGTGACGGCGATGGTGCGCAGCAGCCAGTTCAGCGAGCCGAGGGTCTCGTCCAGGGCCGTGGCCAGCACGCCGCCGTGCGCGAGGCCCGGGGCGCCCTGGTGGGCGGGCTGGACGGTGAACTCGGCGGTCAGCGAGACGCCCTCGCCGGCCCGTGCCTCCAGGTGCAGTCCGTGCGCCTGCCCGGGGCCACAACCGAAACAGTGTTCGTAGTGGGCACCGAGGAGTTCTCCGGGCGCGGGCGCGTCGGGGTGCCGTACCGGTTTCGAGGCGTCGGCAGGAGGCTGAAGGCTTGCGGAACTACCACTCACAGGCGCAGACCTTACCCGTCCGCCCGTCACCCCAGGATCCCGTGCCAAGCTTGGCGTCATGCAGCTCTCCGCCACCCCGTACGAAGAACGCCTCACCGCCCCGCGCTCGTGGTGGTTCATCAGCTTCCTGGTGGGCGTCTCGTTCGCCCTGATCCTGCTTCCGTTCGGCACGCTTCCGCTGCTCGGCGGTCTGGTCGGCGGTACGGCCGCGGCGGCGGTGGTCGCCAGCGCGTACGGGTCCCCGCGCATCCGTGTGGTGGGTGACTCGCTGATCGCGGGCGAGGCGAAGATCCCGGTGTCGGCACTGGGCACGTCGCAGGTGCTGGATGCGGAGGAGGCCCGCGCCTGGCGGACGTACAAGGCCGACACGCGCGCGTTCCTGCTGCTGCGCGCCTACATCCCGGGGGCCCTGCGGGTGGAGGTCACCGACCCCGCGGACCCGACGCCGTACCTGTACCTGTCCACGCGGGAGCCGGAGCAGCTGGCGGCGGCGATCGAGGCGGCGCGGACGGCGCACGCCCAGGGCTCGGGCGCCTAGGTGTACTCGGTCATGACTTTGAGTCGACGCGCGGGGGCCCCTCCCGCGCGAACGAAGCCGAGCGTGGCGAAGTCGGCGACCGACGACAACGCGGCCGGGCCCCTCCGGGGGACGTACCAGGCCTCGCACGGCAGGCCCTAGAGCTCTTCGAGCCCTTCGAGTCCCTCCAGGGGCTTCGCCGGCTCCTCCAGGGGCGGCAGCTCGGGCAGCTCGTCCCAGGGCACCTGGACCTTGCGCAGGTCGGTGCGGATGCGGGCGGCGAGCTTCTTGGTGTCCCGGCGGTTCATGGCCGCGCCGACCGCCGCGCCCACCATGAACGGCATGAGGTTGGGCAGGTCCCGCACCACGCGTTTCATGATCTGCTGGCGCAGCTCGCGCTTCATGTGGCCGCTCAGGGCGGCGTCGTACGTCGACGGCTTCAGCACGTCGATCCCGCGCTCCCCCGACCAGGAGGACAGATACGCGGTGCTCCGGGTCTTGAGGCCGCCCGGCGGGCGTACGCCGTAGACCTCGTGGAGCTCGGCGACGAGCTTCAGCTCGATGGCGGCGACCCCGGTGATCTCCGCGGCCAGTTCGGTGGGCATGGCGGGCGGCACCGGAAGCATCGCCGCGACGCCGACCCCGGCGCCGACCGTCGAGGTCCCGGCCGCCGCTCCGGCCACCAGTTTGTCGGCGAGCTCCTCGGGCCCGAGGCCGGGGAACTGCCTGCGCAGGGTCGCGAGGTCGCGTACGGGGACACGAGGGGCGATCTCGATGACCCGGTCCGCGAGGTACGCCAGACCCGCGCGAGCGCCCCTGCTGCCCTTACGGGCCCCTTCCCGGGCCAGGTCCCGGGCCTTGTCACGCATCACCGCGGCCCGTCGGGCGACGGGCGCGGGCTGCCGCCGCACCGGCGCCGGGTGGTCGGCCCGGTCGTCCACCGGTGCGAGCGAGGCTCCCCTTCCGGATGAGCCCCGCTCTTCTTCACGTGCGCCGTACGGGCCGTCGAACGGCCCTGAGTCCGCTTTCCGCAGAGGGAAGCGGCGCTTCCGGGGAGGGGTCGAGCCAGTCATGGCCGACCCGTCCTCAGTCGCAGTCGCGGCAGATCGGCTGACCGTTCTTCTCGCGGGCCAGCTGGCTGCGGTGGTGCACCAGGAAGCAGCTCATGCAGGTGAACTCGTCCTGCTGCTTCGGCAGGACCCGGACGGCCAGTTCCTCGTTCGAAAGGTCGGCGCCGGGCAGTTCGAGGCCTTCGGCGGCCTCGAACTCGTCGACGTCCACCGTGGAGGAGGTCTTGTCGTTCCGCCGGGCCTTCAGCTCTTCAAGGCTGTCGGAGTCGACATCGTCGTCGGTCTTGCGTGGAGTGTCGTAGTCGGTTGCCATATCGCTCTCCCCCTCTGGGTGTTTGCGGTGTCTCCAGCGCACGTAACGCGTGAGAGGCCGGACTTGTGCCCGACCTGAGGCGGAGATTTTGCCTCACATCAAGGTCTGTTACTCAATCGACACCCAACCCGACCTCTCAAGTGTGATCGGCTTGGATGGCGGTGAGGACCGTACACGGTCCGAATGGGGCACCTCAAAGGCGCCTCACCGTGTACTTCCCGTGATCAATAGCCCCGAAAACCCGGACTTTCCCGGCTTTCCACCATGTGTCATGATCACGGAGAGTGCATGGCCGAAAATCCGCCCATGTGATTGATCACACAGCAAGAACCTCGTGAGAGGTCCGGAAAATTCCGCGTAAAGCGAACACCCTCCGCGTGTGTCAATGGATCACAGCGGCAAGGTGACACGCATCACCAGGCCGCCGCCCTCGCGGGGCCGCGCCGCGATGTGCCCGCCGTGCGCCCGCGCCACGGAGCGGACGATGGACAGGCCGAGACCGACCCCCTTGTCGCTACCCGTACGCTCCGTGCGCAATCGCCGGAAGGGCTCGAACAGATTGTCGATCTCGTACGCGGGCACCACCGGCCCGGTGTTCGAGACCGTGAGCACCGCCTGCCCGTGCTCGATCTCGGTGGTCACCTCGACCCAGCCGCCCTCGGCCACGTTGTAGCGCACTGCGTTCTGCACGAGGTTCAACGCGATCCGCTCCAGCAGGACACCGTTGCCCTGCACCACGGCGGGCTTGCGCTCGCCGCGGATCTTCACGCCCTTCGCCTCGGCCTCGGCGTGCACCTGGTCGACGGCCTGGGTGGCGACCTCGGCCAGGTCGACCGGCCCCCGCTCGACGATCTGGTTGTCGCTGCGGGCGAGCAGCAGCAGGCCCTCGACCAACTGCTCGCTGCGCTCGTTGGTGGCGAGCAGGGTCTTGCCGAGCTGCTGGAGCTCCATCGGCGCGTTCGGGTCCGACAGGTGCACCTCAAGGAGCGTGCGGTTGATCGCGAGCGGGGTGCGCAGCTCGTGCGAGGCGTTGCCGACGAAGCGCTGCTGGGCCGTGAAGGCGCGCTGGAGCCGGTCCAGCATGTCGTCGAAGGTGTCGGCCAGCTCCTTCAGCTCGTCGTCCGGGCCGTCCAGCTCGATCCGGCGGGACAGGTCCGAGCCGGCCACCTGACGCGCGGTGCGGGTGATCCGGCCGAGCGGGGACAGCACGCGGCCGGCCATCGCGTAGCCGAACGCGAAGGCGATCACGGCGAGGCCCAGCAGGGCCAGCAGCGAGCGGCTGAGCAGGTCGTCCAGGGCGGCCTGGCGCTGCCCGTCGACGCACTGGCTGATCGCGTGGTTGAAGTCCGCGAGCGACAGGCTGGTGGTGTTGATCGCCGGGCAGTTGTCGCTGGAGACCTTCAGCTCCTGGAAGCTGACGATCTTGAACAGCGGCTGGTTGCCGGTGCTGATCGCCTGTGCGGCCAGCAGGTAGATGATCGACAACAGCAGGATGCCGGCGATCAGGAACATGCCGCCGTACAGCAGCGTGAGCCGTATGCGGATGGTGGGGCGCAGCCAGGGGAACGGGGGTTGCGGTCTCCTGGGGTCCCAGGTGGGCTTCGGTGGCGCCTGAGCGGGTGCGGGGGTCGCGGCCATGGGGATCAGATCCGGTAGCCGGAGCCGGGCACGGTGACGATGACCGGTGGCTCGCCCAGCTTGCGGCGCAGCGTCATGACCGTCACGCGGACCACGTTGGTGAACGGGTCGGTGTTCTCGTCCCAGGCCTTCTCCAGCAGCTGCTCGGCCGAGACGACCGCGCCCTCGCTGCGCATCAGGACCTCCAGGACCGCGAACTCCTTCGGCGCGAGCTGGACCTCCTTGCCCTCGCGGAAGACCTCGCGGCGGTTGGGGTCGAGCTTGATGCCGGCGCGCTCCAGCACGGGCGGCAGGGGCACGCTCGTACGACGGCCGAGGGCACGCACGCGCGCGATCAGCTCGCTGAACGCGAAGGGCTTGGGCAGATAGTCGTCGGCGCCGATCTCCAGGCCCTCGACACGGTCGCTGACGTCGCCGGACGCCGTGAGCATGAGCACGCGCGTGGGCATGCCCAGCTCGACGATCTTGCGGCAGACGTCGTCGCCGTGCACGAGCGGGAGGTCGCGGTCGAGGACGACCACGTCGTAGTCGTTGACTCCGATGCGCTCCAGGGCGGCCGCACCGTCGTACACGACGTCGACGGCCATGGCCTCCCGGCGCAGTCCGGTGGCCACCGCATCGGCGAGCAGTTGCTCGTCCTCGACGACGAGTACGCGCACGTCGCATCCTTCCTCTGTCCGCCCGCCGTCGCGCACCGTGGGCGCGTGCGGGCAGGGGTGTTCGTGGGGTGTGACCTCCATCCTGCCCTTTTCGGTCGTAAGTCGGCTGTAAGGCGGGTTGCGGACCGTACGGATCGGCGCTCCGGGGCAGGAATGCGAGATTTTCTCCTCCGGTTGAGGTTTCCGGGTGAGGGAGCGGGGGGAGGACGGCTTTACACCCCGCGATCACACTCTGCATGTGCCGCAGCACCATGCGGTACTCCGCCGCCGCTTTTCGCAGAGCGGGCGCGGGTGTCCGGCACCGTCGCCGCCCGGCAGGGCAGCGCTGGGCACTCGCGAGGGCCGTGATCGCCCCTTTTTCCCGACGGCACACCCCCGTGCCACCGACCCACGACCCAAGGACGAGGGGGCGCAGCATGGACGCTTTCACCGCAGGACTTCTCCAGCGCATAAAGGCGACCGAGTCCGACCTGTCGCGGGCTCGTGACGAGGGCGACGACTTCCTCGTCGAGGTGGAGCAGGCAGAGCTCGACGACCTGCGACGCCTCGCCGCCGAACACGGTGTGGAAGTCGGCGCGTCACGCGTCTGATCAGCTTGGCAGCACGACGGCGGGACCCCCGGTGAATCCAGCACCGGGGGTCCCGTCCGTTCTGCCCGGGCTGTTGCCGGACCCGGCTCAGCCGTGCTCAGTCATGCCACGCCCCGAAGTCCTCCAGCAGGCCCTGGAGCGGCTCGAACACGCCCGGTGACCCGGCGACGGTGAGCTCCCGCGAGGGCCGCTCCCCCGCCCGCCCGCCGACCAGCGCGCCCGCCTCCCGGGCGATGAGATCCCCCGCGGCGAAGTCCCATGCGTTGAGCCCGCGCTCGTAGTAGCCGTCCAGCCGGCCGCAGGCCACGTCGCACAGGTCGATCGCCGCCGAGCCGCCGCGCCGGATGTCGCGCAGCAACGGGACCAGCCGCGCGGCCACCTCGGCCTGGTGGGCGCGGACCTCTGTGACGTAGTTGAAGCCGGTGGAGACCAGGGCCTGCTCCAGCGGGGGCGCGGGGCGGCAGGCCAGCGCCCGCTCGCCCTCCCACGCGCCCCTCGCCCAGGCTCCGCCGCCGCGCACGGCGTGGTAGGTCTCGCCGCGCATCGGCGCCGCGACGACCCCGGCGACGGTCTCGCCGTCCTGCTGCGCAGCGATGGACACCGCCCAGGTCGGCAGGCCGTACAGGTAGTTGACGGTGCCGTCGAGCGGGTCGATGACCCAGCGGACGCCGCTCGTGCCCGGGACGGCGGCGCCCTCCTCGCCGAGGAAGCCGTCGTCGGGGCGGCGGCCGGAGATCAGGTCGGTGATCAGCTTCTCGGCCGCGATGTCCATCTCGGTGACGACGTCGATCGGGCTGGACTTGGTCCTCGCCACCGCCAGGTCGGCCGGGCGGCCGTCCCGCAGCAGCTCTCCGGCTCGGCGGGCGGCCTCCTGGGCCAGCTCCAGCAGATCCCGGTGCAGGGCGTCGGTCACGGGGCTCCTCACGCGTAGGGGCTGTCGGCGCCCGCGGCGGCCGGGCGCGGGGCGCGGGCCGGGCAGCAGCCGACGGGGCAGAGGTGGTGGCTGGGGCCGAGGGCGCCCAGGGCGCAGGGGGTGACCTCCTGGCCGCGCTCCACGGCGGCGCGCTCGATGATCAGCTCGCGGACGGCGGCGGCGAAGCGGGGGTCCGCGCCGACCGTGGCCGAGCGGCGCACCGGCAGGCCGAGCTCCTCGGCCTTGGCCCGGGCCTCGGTGTCGAGGTCGTAGAGGACCTCCATGTGGTCCGAGACGAAGCCGATGGGGGCCATGACGACCGCCGGGACACCCGCCGCGTGCCGCTCCTCCAGGTGGTCGCAGATGTCCGGCTCCAGCCACGGGATGTGCGGCGCGCCGGAGCGCGACTGGTAGACGAGCCGCCAGGGGTGGTCGACGCCGGTGCGCTCGCGGACCGCGTCGGCGATCAGCTGGGCCACGTCCAGGTGCTGCTCGACGTAGGCGCCGCCCTCACCGTGCGTCTCGACCGGGCCGGAGGTGTCGGCGGCGGAGGCCGGGATGGAGTGCGTGGTGAAGGCGATGTGGGCGCCCGCGCGGACGTCCTCGGGGAGGTCGGCGAGGGAGCGCAGCACGCCGTCGATCATGGGCTCGACGAAGCCGGGGTGGTTGAAGTAGTGCCGCAGTTTGTCGATCTTCGGCAGCTCCAGGCCCTCGTCCGCCAGCGCGGCCAGCGCGTCGGCGAGGTTCTCGCGGTACTGGCGGCAGCCCGAGTAGGAGGCGTAGGCGCTGGTGGCGAGCACGAGGATGCGGCGGCGGCCGTCGGCGACCATCTCGCGCAGCGTGTCCGTCAGGTACGGCGCCCAGTTGCGGTTACCCCAGTAGACCGGCAGGTCCAGGCCGTGTTCGGCGAAGTCCTTGCGCAGGGCGTCCAGGAGGGCGCGGTTCTGGTCGTTGATGGGACTGACACCGCCGAACAGGAAGTAGTGCTGCCCGACTTCCTTCAGGCGTTCCCTCGGGATGCCCCGCCCGCGCGTGACGTTCTCCAGGAACGGGACCACGTCGTCCGGGCCTTCGGGGCCGCCGAAGGAGAGCAGGAGCAGGGCGTCGTACGGGGTGGCATCGAGCGCGTCTGGCATGACTCGATCCTGCCACCCGGCACTGACAGCCGGGGAACGGCCGGGTGACGAGTCGGGTTCCAGTAGGTTTAGGGCGTTTTTTCCCGCGAATTTCCGTGGCGATATCCGGGTGTGCTGAGGGTTGCCTGACTCGTAAGCTGTATCGGCCGCATTCGGACCTTACGAGCCGTCCCGGAGACCACGTGCCCAGCCCCTACAGCGCCCTGTTCGCCGAGCCCGGCACGAAAGCGTTCTCCGCCGCGGGATTCCTCGGCCGGATGCCGCTGTCGATGATGGGCATCGGCGTCGTCACGATGGTCTCCCAGCTGACCGGCCGGTATGGCCTCGCGGGCGCGCTGTCGGCCACCATCGCGCTGTCCGCGGCGGCGATCGGGCCGCAGGTCTCCCGGCTGGTCGACCGGCACGGGCAGCGCCGGGTGCTGCGCCCCGCGACCCTGGTGGCACTCGCGGCGGCGGCCGGGCTGCTGCTCGCCGCGCAGCTGCGCGGGCCGGACTGGGTGCTGTTCGTGTGCGCCGCCGGGATCGGTTCGGTGCCGAGCCTCGGCGCGATGGTCCGGGCACGCTGGGCGACCCTGTACCGGGGCACCCCGAAGCTGCACACGGCGTACTCCTTCGAGTCGGTCGTGGACGAGGTGTGCTTCATCTTCGGCCCGATCATCTCCATCGGGCTGTCCACGACGTGGTTCCCTGAGGCCGGACCGCTGCTGGCCGCCTGCTTCCTGGCCGCCGGCGTCCTCTGGCTCACCGCCCAGCGGGCCACCGAGCCCGAGCCGCACCCGCGTGAGCGCCACGGCGGCGGCAGCGCCCTGCGCTCGCCCGGGCTCCAGGTGCTGGTGGCCACCTTCGCGGCGACCGGCGCGATCTTCGGGGCGGTGGACGTGGTGACGGTCGCCTTCGCCGACGAGCGCGGGCACAAGGGAGCCGCGAGCATCGTGCTAGCGCTGTACGCGGCCGGTTCCTGTGCCGCCGGGGTGGTCTTCGGGCTGCTGCGGTTCGCCGGGGCGCCGGAACGTCGCTGGCTGCTGGGCGTGGCGGCGATGGCCGTGAGTATGATCCCCCTCCTACTGGTCGGAAACCTGCCGCTTCTGGCCGTGGCGCTGTTCGTTGCGGGGCTGTCCATCGCACCGACGATGATCACGACGATGTCCCTCATCGAAGAGCACGTACCTCGCGCGAAGCTGACCGAGGGCATGACCTGGGTGAGCACCGGCCTGGCGGTCGGCGTCGCGCTCGGCTCGTCCGTGGCCGGCTGGGTGATCGACGCAGCCGGGGCGCGGGCCGGGTACGGGGTTCCGGCCGCGTCCGGGACCGTCGCGGTCGCGGTCGGTTTCCTCGGGTACCGCCGGCTGCGCAGGCCGGCCTCGGGTCGGGGAGGCACCGTTGAGCAGCACAGCGAGCGGGAAGAACGGCACCTGGCGTAACTGGGGCGGGAACGTCACCGCCCGGCCCGCCCGGCAGGTCGCACCGGCCTCGGTGGAGGAGCTGGCCGAGGCGGTGCGCCGGGCCCGCGAGGACGGCCTGAAGGTCAAGGCGGTCGGTACGGGGCACTCGTTCACGTCGATCGCGGCCACCGACGGTGTCTTGATCCGCCCTCAACTGTTGACGGGCATCCGCGCCATCGACCGGGAAGCCATGACGGTCACGGTGGAGGCGGGCACCCCGCTCAAGCGACTCAATGCCGCTCTCGCGCGCGAGGGCCTGTCGCTCACCAACATGGGCGACATCATGGAGCAGACCGTCTCCGGCGCCACCGGCACCGGCACCCACGGCACGGGGCGCGAGTCCGCCTCCATCGCCGCCCAGATCAAAGGGCTCGAACTCGTCACGGCCGACGGCTCGGTGCTCGCCTGCTCCGAGAAGGAGAATCCCGACGTCTTCGCCGCGGCCCGCATAGGACTCGGCGCCCTGGGCGTCGTCACCGCGATCACGTTCGCCGTGGAGCCCCTCTTCCTGCTCACCGCGCGCGAGGAGCCGATGCCGTTCGAGCGGGTTCTCGCGGAGTTCGATCAACTCTGGGCCGAGAACGAGCACTTCGAGTTCTACTGGTTCCCGCACACCGGCAGCACCAACACCAAGCGCAACAACCGCAGCGCCGGCCCGGAGCAGCCGGTGGGGCAGCTGGCCGGCTGGTTCGAGGACGAGTTCCTCTCCAACGGCGTCTTCCAGGCGGCCCAGTGGGTCGGCCGGGCCGTTCCCCGGACCATCCCCGCGATCGCCCGGATATCCAGCAAGGCGCTGTCCGCGCGGACGTACACCGACATCCCTTACAAGGTCTTCACCTCACCGCGCCGGGTGCGCTTCGTGGAGATGGAGTACGCGGTGCCGCGCGCTGCCCTGGCGCAGACGCTGCGCGAGCTGAAGGACATGGTCGACCGCTCGGGCCTGCGCATCAGCTTCCCGGTCGAGGTCCGCACGGCACCGGCCGACGACATCACCCTGTCCACCGCGTCCGGCCGGGACAGCGCCTACATCGCCGTCCACATGTTCCGGGGCACGCCGTACCAGGCCTACTTCACCGCCGCCGAGCGCATCTTCACCGCGCACGAGGGCCGGCCGCACTGGGGCAAGGTGCACACGCGGGACGCCGAGTACTTCGCGCGCGTGTACCCGCGCTTCGGCGAGTTCACTGCGCTGAGGGACCGCCTTGACCCGGATCGGCTGTTCCAGAACGACTACTTGCGGAGGGTTCTGGGGGTGTAGGCGTCGCGGCGGATGCGCTGGGCGTGGGGATCGGAGTGGCGGAGCCCTCGCTCGGCCGTCCGCTCGGGGAGTCACCGTGGGTGGGCGTCCCGCCGGGCGCCGTACTCCCGCCGGAACCGGGCGCGTGCTCGCGCGACGGCCCGTCCGAGGGAGTCGTCGGCCCACCGGAGGGGACATCGGACTCGGACCGCTCGGGGTGCGACCCGGACGCGCCCCGTCCGCCGACCGCGTCGCTGACCGTCGTACCCGCGCCGCCGCTGAAGCTGCTGCCGGAGACCAGTTCGTACGTCGTGATGCCGGCCATCGTCACACCGAACACGACGGCGGCCGCGACCATCGGCCGCCGCCAGCTCTTCACCCGCGCGCGGTAGACGGTCCCCTCGGTGAACTCGCCCGGCCCCGGGGCCAGTTGTTCCCGGGGGCGGGGCGCGACCGTCGCGTCCCTCAGCTGCTCCCCGGTGTGCTTGAAGAAGTGCTGGAAGAGCGTGCCGCCGCAGGTGGCGACGATGCTGACGACTCCCGCGCCGAGGATCGTGCCGTACACACCGAAGTACGACGCCAGCTTGGCCGCCACGACCGCCGCCAGGGCGCTGCCCGCGACCTGGGGGACGCTCAGGTCGATCCGCCTGCGACCCTGCGCACGGCCCTTTTCGGGCGTTTCACGCATACCCGGAACTTGCCTTCCCTTCCCATATATGGCGATGCACTTGTCGTCATGGACGACATTGACGACATTGATCCATCGACTGCATGAGAAAGGGACGTACAGCAGAAACCATTAGTTCCGTTTCTGGGGATTGCGTGAAGTTCGCCACGTTCATGATCGATGAAACCGGTTGCCGGGAGCCGAGCGCCCACCCTTGCCGGAAGTTGGGCGGCGCGCCCATCCACGCACATGGTCCAAATGGAGTACTGTTGCGAGCCCTGGGTCCGGTCTCCCACCAGGATGTCCGGGGCCTTGCAGGACCGCCGGGAGGGGGGCAAGTTGCACAGGGTGACAGAGTTGGTCACTTAGCGTTGCGAACGGTCACCGTGCCATAACGGCGGCCCCGGGCCCGTGCCCGACACGCCGGGCAACTCGGCAAGGTTGTGGCAGGCTGCACCCGGGCAGGCCACACTCGACTAGCGGAAGCAGCGACGCACGTGACGTCGGCAGGCACCACCCGGGAGGTCCCCATGCCCGAACTGCGTGTCGTGGCCGTCTCGAATGACGGCACACGGCTGGTGCTGAAAGCTGCCGACGCAACGGAGTACACCCTTCCGATCGACGAGCGCCTTCGCGCCGCCGTGCGCGGCGACCGGCCCCGCCTCGGCCAGATCGAGATCGAGGTCGAGAGCCATCTGAGGCCCCGTGACATCCAGGCGCGGATACGTGCGGGTGCCACCGCGGAGGAGGTCGCGCAGCTCGCCGGCATCCCCGTCGACCGGGTACGGCGCTTCGAGGGGCCCGTGCTGGCCGAGCGTGCCTTCATGGCCGAGCGCGCCCGCAAGACCCCGGTCCGCCGCCCCGGCGAGAACTCCGGTCCGCTGCTCGGCGAGGCCGTGCAGGAGCGGCTGTTGCTGCGCGGCGCCGAGAAGGAGAGCGTGCAGTGGGACTCCTGGCGTCGTGACGACGGCACGTGGGAGGTGCTCCTCGTCTACCGGGTCGCGGGCGAACCGCACTCGGCGAGCTGGACGTACGACCCGCCCCGGCGGCTCGTGCAGGCTGTGGACGACGAGGCTCGCTCGCTGATCGGCGAGTCCGACGATCTCGCCGTACCGGAGCCGAGCTTCCCGTTCGTCCCGCGCATCGCCCGGCTGCCGCGCGAGCGTTCGATGGACCGGGCGCTCGAACGGGTCGACCGCGACCGGGAGCGGCCGAGCCTGCCCGCGCCGCCTGCCGAGGCCGCCGAGGAGTCCGCGTCCACGGCGTCCACGGGCGAACGCGACTCGCTGACCAGCCTGTTGGAGGCCGTCCCGAGTTTCCGGGGCGACCTGGTCGT
This sequence comes from Streptomyces sp. NPDC025793, assembly GCF_055558375.1. Lineage (NCBI taxonomy): Bacteria > Bacillati > Actinomycetota > Actinomycetes > Kitasatosporales > Streptomycetaceae > Streptomyces > Streptomyces sp. NPDC025793. The sequence continues at coordinate 430,220 of NZ_JBVHMR010000005.1, forward strand.
CCCGGAGCGCCGGGAGGAGGCGCCGGAGGAGCCCGTCGACGAACCGGAGGCGGAGGAGCCGCCGGCGCCCGCCGCCTCGGCCGGTTCGGCGTACGCGGACGTCCTCATGCCCCGCTCGGTCGGCAGCCATCGCGACCGGCTCGTCGGCGCCACCGACCGCCAGGCCGAGGCCGACGGCGTCCGCCCCGGCCGCCGCGCCGCCGTCCCGAGCTGGGACGAGATCGTGTTCGGCACGCGCCGCAAGAAGCAGGAATAGCCAGAGCCGTACAGCAGAAGTGGGGGCACGCGTGCCCCCACTTCTGCTGCCGATAAGGCTTTTCGCTACTGCGGGTCCGCCCCCACCGCGACCGGCCGGTTCGGATCCGAGGACCACTCGGACCAGGAACCGACGTACAGGGCCGCCGGAATGCCCGCCACGGCCAGCGCGAGGACCTCGTGCGCGCCCGAGACGCCCGAGCCGCAGTAGACGCCCACCTCGGCGTCCTCGGCGACGCCCAAGGCCTTGAAACGGTCGCGCAGTTCGGCCACGGGCAGGAAGCGGCCGTCGGGACCCACGTTCTCGGTCGTCGGCGCCGACAGCGCACCCGGGATGTGCCCGCCGACGCGGTCGATCGGCTCCACCTCACCGCGGTAGCGCTCCCCCGCACGGGCGTCCAGCAGCACGCCTGTACGGGCCAGGGCCGCGGCCTCGTCCGCGTCCAGCCGGCCGGTGGCGGCCGGTGCCGGACGGAAGTCGCCCTCGGCCGGATCCGTTGCCTCCGTGGACAGTTCGCCCGCCCAGGAGGGCAATCCGCCGTCCAGGACCCGCACGTCCGGGTGACCCGTCCAGCGCAGCAGCCACCACGCGCGCGCGGCCGCCCAGCCCTGGCCGCCGTCGTACACGACGACCGGCCGGTCCGCGCACACGCCCGCGCGGCGCATCGCGGCACCGAACTCCCCGAGGTCCGGCAGCGGATGCCGGCCGCTCGCCCCGGGCGCCCCGGCCAACTCCCGGTCCAGGTCGACGAAGACCGCGCCCGGGATGTGCCCGGCCGCGTACTCGGCCCGCCCGTCGAAGGCCGGCGCGCCCGCCGCCCTGGCCGTGCTCAGCTGCCAGCGCACGTCCAGCAGGACCGGCGGGCGCTCACCGGTCAGCTCGTGTGCGAGGTCGGTTGCGGTGATGATGACGTTCATGGCGTCCATGCATACGCCAGGGGTGGCCGCGGCGTCCAGGTCGGGCTACTCTGCTCGGCCGGACAGGCTCGATCACGAGGAGTGGGGGATCGAGCACGTGCTGTACAGCCGACGGCCACCCTCCGGCCAGCGTCAGGAAGCGCCGCAAGTCGGCAGAACGGGCATCCTCCCGGAGGTGTCGCCGAGCGGCGGCGCGGTATGGCCCGCAGCGGAGTGGAGGATGCGGGCACCGGCACGGGCGTTCCCGCCGCCGGCGTGGACACCCCTTCCGGGGAGCGGAAGCGACACGGCCACCGCGAGGGGCCGGGGAGAGAGTGATCGATGACCGAGGCACGGGAGCCGGCCCGGCCGCACGCGCGGCGCGCGCCCGGCACACCCTGCTGGGTGAGCCTGATGGCGCACGGGCTGGCCGCCACCGAGGAGTTCTACGGCGAGCTGTTCGGCTGGGAGTTCCGGCCGGGCCCGCAGCAGCTGGGCCCCTATGTGCGGGCGCTGCTCGACGGGCGGGAGGTGGCCGGAATGGGCCAGCTGCCGCCGGACCGCCGGCTGCCGATCGCCTGGACGCCGTACTTCGCCTCGGACGACGTGGACCGCACGGCGGACACGGTGCGGCTGTGCGGAGGCACGGTGGCGGTCGGCCCGCTGGACGCCGCCGAGGCCGGGCGGATGGCGATCGCCGCCGACCCCTCCGGGGCGGTGTTCGGCATCTGGCAGGGTTCCGCGCACCTCGGCACCGCCCTCACCGGCGTGCCGGGCACGCCGGCCTGGAACGAGCTGGTGACGTACGAGACGGAAAGCGTCGCCAAGTTCTACGCGACCGTGTTCGGTTACGAGGAGGAGCCGGTGGTGTCCGCCGACTTCGACTACGTGACCCTGCACCTGGGCGGCCGGCCGGTCGCCGGACTGCACGGCGTGGGCCACGGCCTGCCCCGGGACCGGGGGTCGCACTGGAGGACGTACTTCGAGGTCGCCGACGCCGATCTGACCCTGCGGCAGGTCACGGAGCTGGGCGGCCGGGTCGTCCGGCCGGCGCAGGACAGCCCGCACGGGCGCGTGGCGACGGTGGCGGACCCGGAGGGCGCGGAGTTCTCGCTGATCCAGGAGCCGCACTGAGCACGCACCCCAGGGGGCCGGCTCAGGCGGGCGGGACCGGCAGGACGTCCGGGGACAGGGCCGCCGCGCGGGGCGACGCAGCGGTCATCCGGCGCCGGTGGTGGCACAGGACCTCGTAGCCGACCTCGCCCGTGGAGCGGTCGACGTCGCCGACGACCACCTGGGCGCCCTCGACGACCATCGCGCCGCCTATCGTGCGGGCGTTGCGCGTGGCGCGGGCGCCGCACCAACACAGCACCTCCACCTGGAGCACCTCGATGCGGTCGGCCGGCTCGACCAGCCGCTGCGAGCCCGGGAAGAGCTTTGGAGCGGAAGTCCGTGGTGATCCCGAACGCGTACGCGTCCAGGCCGAGATCGTCCACGCGCGCGAGCTGGTCGATCTGTGCGGGCGCGAGGAACTGCGCCTCGTCCGCGATCACATAGTCGACCCGGCCGCCCTGCGAGAGACGGTCGACGACGTACGCGTACAGGTCCTGGTCGTCCACGACCTCCATCGCGTCGGTGACCAGGCCGAGCCGGGAGGACAGCTTGCCCTCGCCGGCGCGGTCGTTCCGGGTGAAGATCATGCCGGTGAGACCCCGGGCCGAGCGGTTGTGCTCGATCTGGAGAGCCAGCGTCCTTTTGCTTGGGTATTCACCGTGCGGCCGCTCTTTCAGAATGAGAGCCGCTGGCACGGAATGGTGGCGGGTGCGGACGGGCAGATCCGCTGTGTGTGCGGTGACCTTGCTCCTGATGCCCGTTGCGGTGCGCAAGCAGAGCGTCGGCGCGAGCTGGCGACATCACCGCTGCGCGAGGTCGAACCGCAGCCTCAGCCGGGTATCGACGAGTTCGTACCCGGCAAGGTCTGGCGCGCTGAAAGGATTGGGGAGCTCAGTGACGCGACGCCGGGCGGCGTCCATGACGTCAGGACATGGGAACGATACTTCCGCCAGTCGTGGTGCACTGCTTCAAGCACTCGGGCCTGGAGGAAGCGGCTGTGACTCTGCATTGCCGTCTGGTTCCCTTTTTGCGCCCCGCACAGCCGAGTTGCGTGTACAGCCACGCGAGGGCATCGCGGACGGCTTCGCCCTGCCCGATCGCCAGCATGGTCACGTCCATGGGCCTCGCCCCGCACGGGCACCGTACTCGCTGGAGCGAGCAGTGTGCTCGCTCCAACCATGGCCGGGGCGGGGACCTGGCTGGGGCGCGTTGAGCGACTCGCCGGCCGGCTCGACGAGCCCCACGTCGCCGTCTGATCCGGCACGCACAGCCACACAGGTTTCAGCGGCCCCGTCTTTCCGCACGCGGCGGCTCTGCCGCCGACGTGATCGCGGACCCTCAACGTGAACCACCCTCGACGCGATGGCAGTTCGCGGAGGTGTCGCAGAACCTCCTCACTACGGCCTGCGCGGCCACGAATGCGTGAGATATGTCTCTTTCGCCTGCTTAACGAAGATGAAACGGCGGCCGCCGCATTCCGTAAAGAGGGTTCGCGACGATCGGGCACCTACACCGCCCAGCGCAACATCCGGAGCCAGATCGCGTGACTGCTACAGAATCCGCCCACACACCCCTCGGCGATCCCGGCACGGGCGCCACCCCCGAGCCCAAGCGCCTGCGCACCGGGGCACTGGGCATGTGGGGCGTCGTCTTCACCGTGCTGGCCACGGCCGCTCCCATCACCGCCATGACGGGCAACGTGCCCATCGCGATAGGCTCCGGAGCCGGCACGGGGACCCCGGCCACCTTCATCTTCTGCACCGCCGTTCTGGTCATCTTCACCATCGGCTACTCCGCGATGGCCCGGCACATCACCGCCACCGGCGCCTTCTACGGTTTCGTCACCCGTGGACTGGGCCGGGTCGCCGGGCTGGCCAGCGGCCTCATCGCGACCCTTGCCTACGTGGTCTTCGAGGGCTCGCTGATCGGGATCTTCGCGTCCTTCTTCAAGACGGACGTGGAGACCTTCGGCGGGCCGAAACTGAGCTGGATCGTCTACGCTCTCGTCGGCATCCTCGCCATCGCGGCACTCGGCTACTTCGACATCGAGCTCTCCGGGAAGGTGCTGGGCGTCTTCCTGGTCGCCGAGGTGCTGATCCTGCTGCTGATGGGCGGCTCGGTGCTCTTCCACGGCGGCGGCCCCGACGGTCTGATGACCGACTCCCTCGACCCGGCAGGCGGTTTCACCGCGGTGGCCGGGGGCAGCGTGGCGATTGGTCTGTTCTTCGGTTTCTGGTCGTGGGTGGGCTTCGAGACCACTGCCGTCTACGGCGAGGAGTCCCGCAACCCGACCCGGATCATCCCGCGCGCCACCCTGCTCGTGGTCATCGCGCTCGGCGCGCTCTACACCTTCGTCTCCTGGATGACCATCGCGGGCAACGGCGCGCACAACGCCGTCACCATCGCCCAGGGCAGTACCGGAAACCCCTTCGACCTCTTCTTCGGCATCACCCAGAAGTTCGTGGGTGTCTGGGCCAAGGACCTCTACCAGGTCCTGGCCGTCACCGGCTCCTTCGCCTGTGCGCTGGCCTTCCACAACTCGGCCTCCCGCTACCTCTACGCGATCGGCCGCGAGGGTCTGCACAAGGCCGTCACCCCGCTCGGCGCCACCCACGACAAGCACAAGTCCCCGTGGGTCGCCTCGATCGTGCAGTCCGTGATCACCCTGCTCATCACCTTGTACTTCTTCCTTTTCCAGGCCCCCAGCAAAGCCGCGCCGGACGTGGCGTACTACTACGAGTTCGGCCTGCTGGCAATCATGGGCACGATGGGGATCCTCATCGTCCAGGCGATCTGCTCCCTCTCGGTGATCTGGTACTTCCACGGCGGCAAACGCCACCCGGAGACCCGTAGCTGGTGGCGGACTCTGCTCTGTCCGGCGGTGGGCGCAGCGGGCATGGCCTACGTCGTCTACCTGCTGTTCAGCAACCTCTCCTTCGCGGCGGGCGCCGCCTCCAACAGTCCCGTCTACACCCTCGCCCCCTACCTGGTGATCGGTGTGGGCGTGCTGGGCGCGGTGACGGCGCTCGTGCTCCGGTCCACCGACCGGGCGCGCTACGAGCAGATCGGCAGCACGGTTCTGGCCGAGTCCCACGAGCGCTGAAAGCCCCTCATGCGTACCGCTGAGAGAGTTCGGAGAGGTTGACAGTATGGTCTACCGCAGCACTCTGCGTGGCGAGCGGTTCACGTTCGCCACGCTGCCCGAGCTGCTGGCCAAGGCGAACGAGGTGAAGTCGGGTGACCAGCTCGCCGGACTCGCCGCACGCAGCGAGCGGGAGCGAGTAGCGGCCAAGCTCGCCCTGGCCGACGTGCGGGTGGCCGAGATCGCCGCGACTGCCGTCGTGGAGGACGCGGTGACGGAGGCGGTCTCCGTGCCCGCCGACCCGGCGAGCTTCGCGGAGATCGCCTCGCTCACCGTGGGTGAACTGCGCGAGTCGGTCCTGGAGCCCGGCTTCCGGCAGCGCTGGTCGGGTGGGCTGCACGCGGCGATCACCCCGGAGATCGCCGCCGCCTGCGCCAAGCTGATGAGCAATCTGGACCTGGTGGTGGCGGCTGCCCCGCTGCGCCGTACCACCCGCTGCCGTAACACCATGGGCGGTGCGGGCGTCTTCGGCTCTCGCATCCAACCCAACCACCCCACCGACAGCGTGCGCGGCATCATGCTGTCCGCGCTGGACGGCCTGGCGTTCGGCTGTGGCGACGCGATGATCGGCGTCAACCCGGCTACCGAGTCCGTGCCGGTGATCGGCGAGGTGCTGCGCGGCGTGCACGAGCTGATCGCCCGGCTGGGCATACCCACCCAGTCCTGCGTGCTGGCGCACGTCACCACCCAGCTGGCCGCACTGGAGGCAGGCGCACCCGTGGATCTGCTCTTCCAGTCGGTCGCCGGGACGGAGGCGGCCAACGCGAGTTTCGGCATCGACCTCGGCCTGCTCGCTCGCGGCCGGGAGGCTGTGCTCGCCCACCACGCCGAACGGGCGGGCGAGTTCGCCGGCGATCAGGTGATGTACTTCGAGACCGGCCAGGGCAGTGCGCTCTCCGCCGAGGCCCACCACGGCGTCGACCAGCTCACCCTGGAGGCGCGGGCACAGGCGGTGGCCCGGCTCTACGACCCGTTCCTGGTCAACTCGGTGGTCGGCTTCATCGGGCCGGAGTACTTGGCCGACTCGGTGCAGATCACCCGCGCGGGCCTGGAGGACCATTTCGTCGGCAAGCTGATGGGCGTACCGACCGGCGTGGACGTCTGCTACACCAACCACGCGGACGCCGACCAGAACACCAACGACAACCTGCTGGTGCTGCTCGCCTCCGCCGGGTGCACCTTCGTGATGGCCATACCGGCCGGGGACGACGTGATGCTCAACTACCAGACCACCAGCTACCACGATGTGGTGAGTGTCCGCCGGACGCTGGGGCTGCGCACCGCGCCGGAGTTCGAGTTCTGGCTGGCCGAGATGGGCATCCGCTGCGACGGCCGCCCGGGCGGCGGAGCGCACGGCCTGCCGACCAGCCTGGCCGAGCTCGCCTCCGCGCTGGAGGACAGCGGAGCCCTGCGCGCACTCCTCCCCGGAGGTGTGGCGTGACGGAGCACCTGAAGCTCTCCGCCCCTTTTGCCGGCCCGACGACCGCGGAGCGCACCGCTGCCTGGCTGCGCGCGGCGACCCCCGCTCGTGTCTTCACCGGCCGGGCGGGCAGTTCCTACCGCACCGCCACCCTGCTGGCCCTGCGCGGCGACCACGCGGCCGCGCGGGACGCGGTCTCGACGCCGCTGGACCTCGACGCCCCGGGGATGGCCGCGCTGGCCGACCGCTTCCCCTGGACAGTGGTTGCCACCATGGCCGACTCCCGGCACCGCTACCTGCGCCGCCCGGACCTGGGCCGGCGCCTCACCCCGCAAGCGCGGCAGACGATCCGCGCCGAGCACGGACCGGGCCCGGACGTGCAGCTCGTGATCGGCGACGGGCTGTCCTCCACCGCCGTGCACGCCCAGGTGCCGGCTCTGCTGCCACTGGTGCACGAGGGCTGCGCGGTGCGCGGCTGGTCCGTGGGCCGTCCGATCGTGGTACGGCAGTGCCGGGTCGGAGTGCTCAACGAGATCGGTGAGCTGCTGGACCCGGCGGTGGTCGTGCTGCTGATCGGCGAACGCCCGGGCCTGGCGACGGCGGAAAGCCTTTCCGCGTACCTTGCGTACCGGCCGCGTCCCGGGCACACCGACGCGGACCGCAACCTCCTCTCCAACATCCACCGCGCGGGGATTCCGGTGCGGGAGGCCGCGAGCCGGATCGTCGGGCTGGTGGAGGCGCTGATGGCCGACGGGCGGAGCGGAGTGGCCGTCAAGGAGCCTGCCGCACTGGAGAGCTGACCCAGCACCCCGCCGGCCGTGCCGCGATGCGCCGTCGATCGTCTGCGGCGCCGTCACGCGCCATGCACCGAGCGACCTCGCTCCCACCACAGACCGGTCGTCCGGGGGGGGCGGGAGCGGCTCCCCGGCCCCCGCCTCGTTCAGGCGACCCGCGTGAACTCCACGGTCACCTCCGGTGGCCCGCCCGCCACCCCCCGGTACACGCCCTTGTGCGGGGGCACGTCGTCGTAGTCGCGGCCGCGGCCGACCACCACGTGGGACTCGTCGGCGCGGGTGCGGTTGGTCGGGTCGTAGCCGCACCAGTCGCCCGCCCAGTACTCGATCCAGGCGTGGCTCTGCCCGGCGACCGGGCGGTGCAGCTCGGCCTCCTTCTCCGGGTGCAGGTAGCCGGACACGTAGCGGGACGGCAGCCCCAGGCCCCGCAGCAGGGCGATGGTGACGTGGGCGATGTCCTGGCAGACGCCCGTGCCCTGCTCCCAGGCCTCGGCGGCGGAGGTGTTCACGCCGGTGGTGCCGGGCAGGTACGACACCCGGTCGGCGACCAGCGAGGAGACGGCGACGGCCGTCTCGTGCGGGTCGAGGCCCGCCGTGACCTCCCGCGCATGGGCGATCAGCTCCGCCGGAGCCGTCGTACGCACCGTCGGAATCGCGAACTCCAGCAGGCGGGAGCGCGCGGTGCGTTCGGACACCTCCGCCCAGCCGGGCGGCCCGGGAAGCGGACCGGGCGGGGCCGTCTCCACCAGGCTGGAGGCGGTGATGGTGAGGTCGGAGTGCGGGTCCATCAGGTCGAAGCCGGTCACCTGAGTACCCCAGTAGTCCCAGTACGACCAGGTCGCGGCCGCCGGGCCGACGGTCACCCGGCCGTCCAGGGTGGTCTGGCCGGGCAGTGTCAGCGGGGTCATACGGACCTCGTTGTGCGAGGAGACGGCTGCCTGCGCGTAGGAGACGCGGGTCTCGTGCCGGATGCGGAGGCGGCGGATTCCCTTGCTGGTCACCATCACGCTCCTTCCTGGGCCCACTCGACGGCCCCCTGGTACGGGAAGAACTGCTCCGCCACCGCGTCGGCGGACGTCATGCATGCCTGCTGCAAGTCGCGCAGCAGTACCGGTAGTTGCCCCTCAAGAGCGTGCGAGTCCAGGTACTCCAGACGGGTACGCAGGCGGCCGATCGGGCGGCGTGCCGGGTCCTGGCGCGCGCGGCCCAGCGCGGTCAGGCACTCCTCGGCCGTCGTCAGCGCATGCAGCGCCGAGCGCGGGAAGTCCCGGTCCAGAAGCAGGAATTCGGCCACGCGCGGGGTGTCGCCGAAACCGCCGTACACGCGCGCGTACGCCTCGTCGGCGCCGCTCGCGCTCAGCAGCGTCGGCCAGTCCGGCGCGTGCGCCGCGTCCAGCACGCGCACGCTCAGCAGCCGTACGGTCATGTCGACCCGCTCCAGACTCCGGCCCAGGATGACGAACCGCCAGCTGTCGTCCCGGCTCATCGTGGAGTCGGCGAGCCCGAAGAAGAGGGCCGCGCGGCGCCGGACAAGCTCCAGGTAGGCGTACGGGCCCGTACGGCGGGCCGCGAGCCGCTGGTCGGCAAGGGCGTGCCAGGTGGAGTTGAGGCACTCCCACATCTCCGAGGAGACGGCCTCACGGGCGCTGCGGGCATTGAGCCGGGCGGCGCCCAGCGCACCCTCGATGGAACCGGTCGAGCGGGCGTCGAACGCGAGCTGGTCCAGCACCTGCTGCATGTCCACCGGTTCCGCCCCCGCGTCCACGCCGAGGATCGCGTACAGCGACCGGCAGGCCGCGTCCTCGTCGCGCCAGGGGTCCTCCAGCATGCGGTGCAGATAGGCGTCGAGGATCCGGCCGGTGGCGTCCGCCCGCTCGACGTACCGCCCGGTCCAGGTCAGCGCCTCCGCTATCCGGGAGAGGATCACGTCGTTCACTGCTGCGCCCCTTCCTGTACGACCGTGGTGGTGCCGTCGGGACCCAGCTGGCGCGGAGCGACCTCGGGCAGATCACCGGAGCCGACGGAGGCCGGCCGCTCGGCGGGGCCCTCGGCGAGTACCCAGGTGTCCTTGGAGCCGCCGCCCTGGCTGGAGTTGACGATCAGGTTGCCCTCCTGGAGGGCGACGCGGGTGAGGCCTCCGGGCAGCACCCAGACATCGTTGCCGTCGTGCACGGCGAACGGGCGCAGGTCGATGTGGCGCGGGGCCATGCGCTCGCCCGCGAGGGTGGGGGAGGTGGAGAGGGCGACGGGCCGCTGCGCGATGAAGCCGCGCGGGTTGGCGGTGACGGCTTTGCGGGTGCGTTCGAGAGTGTCGGGGTCGGCCTTCGGCCCGATGACGATGCCCTGACCGCCCGCTCCGTCCACCGGCTTGACGACGAGCTGCTCGATCAGGTCGAGGACTGCCTCCAACTGCTCTGGTTCGTCGGGCCGGTAGGACTCCACATTGGGCAGGACCGGTTCCTCGGACAGGTAATACCGAATCAGATCCGGGACGTAGGTGTAGAGCAGCTTGTCGTCCGCGATCCCGTTTCCGACGGCGTTCGCGAGCGTGACGTTGCCCGCCATCGCCGCGCTCATGATCCCCGGGCAGCCGATCACCGAGTCGGGCCGGAAGTGCAGCGGATCGAGGAAGTCGTCGTCCAGACGCCGGTACACGACGTGGACGGGCACCTCGCCGCGCGTGGTCCGCATCCACACGCGGTTGTTCCGGCACAGCAGGTCGTGCCCCTCCACCAGCTGCACACCCATCAGCCGGGCGAGCAGGGCGTGTTCGAAGTAGGCCGCGTTGTTGGGCCCGGGGGTCAGTACGACGACCCGGGGGTCGGCGGTCCCGTCGGGCGCGGCGGCGCGCAGGGCGGCCAGCAGACGGTGTCCGTAACCGTCGACGGGCAGCACGTGCTGCTCGGCGAAGAGGGAGGGGAAGATGCGGGTCATCGCGCGCCGGTTCTCGATCACGTACGACACCCCGCTGGGCACCCGCACATTGTCCTCCAGCACCCGGAAGTCCCCGGCCTCGTCACGCACGAGGTCGATGCCGGCGACGTGGATGCGCACACCACCGGGAGGCTCGATCCCGTGCGCGACCCGGTGGAAATGGGGGGAGTTGAGGAGCAGCCGCCAGGGCACGACGCCGTCCTCGAAGGCACGGCAGGGACCGTAGGCATCGGCGAGATAGGCCTCCAGGGCCCTGACTCTCTGGCCGACGCCGCGTTGTATGAGATCCCATTCGAGGGCGTCGAGGATGCGCGGCACGAGGTCCAGCGGCCACGGCCGCTCCTCGCCCGCGAAGGCGTAGGTCACACCACGGTCGGTGAACGACCGGGCCATCTGGTCGGCTCTGAAACGCAGTTCACTCGGTGCGATCGGCTGCAGCGCCGCCAGTACCGGCTCATAGGCGGTCCTGACCTCACCCGGCCGCACAAACATCTCGTCCCACGCGTCGGCCAACGCGTATGCGTCGAATATATCCGCCATGAGGGGACGTTAAGTGCGGCTCGTAACGCGACGATCTCTGCGTGATTTCCGGCAGCGCACTCGCGGCCGCGCAGCCTCTGGGGTGCCGCACGGTGACGTCGGGGTGTCAGGTCTCCCGGTGCCCGCTCAGAACAGTGCCAGGCCCTCGCCGCTGGTGTCCGCGATGACGGGCCGGGCCTGGGCAGGGAGGCCGTCCACACGGTCGGGTCCGGCCGCGGCGGCCACGGCGGGGGCCGTCTCGGCCAGCCAGACACGGAACCGCTCAGCGGCTTCGCGGTAGGGGACTTGTGCCAGGACACGGTGCTCGCCGGAGGGGCAGAAGTCGAGGGCGACGGTGAGCAGGCAGGAACGGGGCGCGTTCTGACTGCCCGTCCAGGACACGCGCAGGACACCGCAGGGCTTGCGCCCGCGTGGGGCGCGGTGGGTCGGGCGCAGCGGCCGGCAGGCTATGTGGGCGGTCCATGCGGCGAGGTGCGGCAGGGGCAGGGTGGCGCGGGCGCGGCAGCCGGGGCAGCGGTGCCAGTGGCGGAGCCAGTCGTCGGTGTCGGTGGCAAAGAGGCGTGTGTAGCGGTTCGCCACGCGGATGTCGTTGCTGTACAGGTGGTCGGGGCGTTCCAGTGTGTTGCAGGACTGGCAGACGGGGGCGCGGA